>JBGSOW010000081.1:0-15318 GCA_041738875.1 Candidatus Dojkabacteria bacterium | reverse complement strand
TGTCACTTAGTGAAGCAGCAGAAGGAAGATCCTCTGCAGGTGAATTAAGCTTTGAAAAATCCGTTTCTTGGGCTGATTTAGAAAGAGACCTTAGCGCTTGGACTGGAAATAAAATGCAAGATTCATCTTTAAAGAAAGTCTATTCATTAGAAAAAAAGTTGATTAAAACCGCAAAAGAAAAATTACCGAAAACAATCTCCGACAAAGTTCTAGATATTTGGCGTAGGCTGCAGACTTCTGATCATTTCTACTATATGTCGACAAAATTCTGGTCTGATGGGGATGTTCACAAATACTTCAGCCCTTACGACTCGCCTTATAATGCTTTTATAAATTATATGAACGTTTTGGAAGATTTCGAACAGCAGCTTAATTACAATATAAAAAAATATGGAAAGTGAATTCATTCTTACAAATACATATAGCGGATATGCATCATTCGACTTGGCAGTAGGATTCACCAGAAAATATCACGGTCTATTAGTCGCAGGACTACCCAATTTCTCTAGAAGAGTAATCGTCGCAGCAATAAACGAAGTGTTATTTACCAAGACAAAAGTCTACGATTTTTCGGGGGTTTCGTATCGAGAGAAAAGCGCGTCACTACCTAACTTCCTCTCTAGAATCGAAAACACCATTATTCCAACACAAATAATTAACTGCTCGCAAGTTAAAATTAGAAAATCTATCGAATTTAATTCCGAAAGCAACGAAACTAGACTTAACTATGAAATAGAATCCAAACTGGACTCAGCACATATTAAATTTACGCCTTTGATTACATATAGACTGCCTGATGATATTGGTCTGCAGCTTTCATTGGGTGAATTAAAAGTCAAAAGTTATGGAAAAACTGTCAGTATAGAACTGCCTGGAGGTAAATTAAAAATAGAAACAAACGCCGAAATCGAAGTTAAAAAAGATATCAGTAGAGACCACTTTTATAACGAGGAAAAATCGCGTGGTTATGAGGCGTATGAAGATCTTTTAAAGCTAGTTGAGTTAACTTCAGATATAAAACGTGGGAATAGTTCAATCTGGATTAGATTTAAATTTACCCCTATTTCGGATTTGGGTTTAAATATCAGTGGTATGTTTAAATCAGTCCGAGCGAATTTAATTGAGCCAAAAGATCAGACTTCCAACCTATTTGCTGGTCTAATAGAAAATTACCCTGATTTTGCAAAAAAAATCCTAGTAGCAGCTGACAAAGTAATCGTCCGCAATGGAAATAAAGTAGGAATTCTTGCTGGATATCATTGGTTTGGCGAATGGGGACGTGATACCTTCATAAGTTTTAAAGGTATTCTTCTCGCCACTGGGAAAATCGAGGAAGCTAGATATCTGCTGTTGAGGTGGCACGAAATTTTGGAACACTCAGACAACCTTATGCCTAATACAGTTGGTGAACAAAATAGTTACAATAGTATTGACGCTATCTTCTGGTATTATATTGCGGTTTTCCACTACTGGAGCGTAACCCAGGACCGCTCGACGCTCAGACTACTTTTACCAACGATGACCCAGAAGCTAAAAGAGATAAACCAGAACAAATACTCGCAAGCGCATGTCTCAGAAAATGGCTTTATATATGCACCTGAAGGCTCAGCTCTTACTTGGATGGATGCCACTGAGAACGGTATCCCTATCATTGATAGAAGTGGTGCTGCGGTTGAAATACAAGCATTGTGGTATAACGCACTAAACATAACGATTCAATTAAATAATCTACTAGGTTACTCAGGTTCAAACATTAGTGATTTAGACCTCGTACAAGAGCAAGTAAAGCAGAACTTTTCACGCGAATTCTTACTTGCTGAAGGCTATTTTGCAGATACAGTCAAATCATCCGGAGAAAAAGATAATTCATTTAGACCAAACCAATTAGCAGCAATTGGTTTACCATTCAATCTAGTTTCTGGCGAAATTGCAAGAAATGTTCTAGAGATGGTAAGTGAAAAATTACTTACTCCTTTGGGCTTGCGCACTCTTGATCCTGATTCTGAAAAGTTTGTAAGTTCTTACAGTGGAGATCAAAACTCTCGTGATCATGCCTATCACAACGGCATGGTATGGCCGTGGCTATTTATCCTCTACTCAGGCGCACTAAAACATACTTTGCCAAAAGAAAATCTCAAATCAGAATATAAACTTTTGCTGACCAAGTTCATCCAAGAATTTGAAAATAAAGGCCTACAAAATTTTCACGAGATCTATACGCCATTCGCATTGCAGCCACGAGGTGCAATTTTGCAGGCTTGGAGTACCTCCGCTTTACTAGAGATGGTTTTCGACTATAATAAAATAAATTGATTGAAATTAAATAAATTTAACAGAACTTAAATGAGCGTAGCTGCCCAGCTCTACAGTTCAGATGTTTTTGCGAGCGTTAACTATGATGCAGAAATCGTTGATTTCTGCTGGCCGGAAAGAGACGATAACGCAGTAGCACGCGAGAAGATATCTTTTCTACTTTTCCATGGGTACAAAAAATTAAACCCGAATTGGCAAATAAACCTTGAAAAATTTATCCCAGGCAAATTCATGGAATTTAATTACACTCATGGCGACTCAAATAATCCGACAGCTTTAGTAACCTTGTCGTATGAGTTAGATGAGGCAATTCTATTTCAAAGTATACAAATCCATAATTTGTCACAGAACGAAGAAAAGTTTAATTTCTTTACTGATGCCAGAATAGATTTCGCCAGCAATCGTGGCAGAGATACTGCAGTGTATTTCCCAGAAATAAAGGGAATTGTGCATTATGAAGGTACAAAATATCTAGGCATATGTTCCACAACAATACCAAAATCATACTCTTGCCAAGATCCTCTGGACTACGCGGGGCTCGGAGCTCTGCCTGATAAAAATTTAGAACTTTCTAAAAACCCTGTAAGCACTGGAAAAACAAATTCCTCGCTCAAGTATGAGCTTACTGTTGAGTGTAACTCATACAATGCACTTACGATTGCGTACATTACAGGCAGTAGCATGCGAGACATTGTACAAAAACACAAAACGCTTACAAACACTGAACATACACAGAATTTACTCGTTAAAAATAGTACTACGTTACCTGCTAGTTTTAATGCGGTTTTAGAAAAGTTGGAGCTAAACCAGAACGAAATAACGCAGCTGGAGTTGATTTTGAATACTTCAAGAGAGGTACTGAAAAGTCTGCATTCGAAAAGCGGAGGAATAATTGCCGCAGTAGATTCAGCATTTTACAAAAATGGCGCCACAGATGATTATAGTTACTGTTGGCCAAGGGATGCGGCAATGATTTTGCTTGCGCAGCTAACTGATTATAAAAACAATCCTTCAGTCTACGATGGAAAATCACTAGCCGCAGAAGCAATTAAAAGTTTTGATTTTCTAGCTAAAGCCTTCAATAATTCCTATACCTTCCAACACCGCTATAGAATGGACGCAACACCTGGAAGTAGTTGGCATAGTTGGGTAGGGAAAAATGGTGAGGAGCAATTGCCTTTGCAAGTAGATCAAGCAGCACTGGTTATAATCTCATACTTAGAGTTTTTAGAAACTTTTCCCGCAGAACAAAGTTTGCTAATGAATGCTGCACTGAAAGATATTTCGTCACTTCTGATCCGAACGATAAATTCTGATTTTTTACATCTGCCTTGCTACAACCTCTGGGAAAACGACATAGGAGTTTTCCCTACCTCACATTGGCTTATACAGAGGGCACTTATTTGTTTGGTTGATATAAACAGTAAAATAAAGGCAAACGGACAAAATGAATTATTCTCAGAACAAGTTGCAAGAGACGTAAAAATCGTCGCCGAAAAGATGGCATTAGCTAGTGTGGACAATTTAATTGATAAAACACATGGATTCTACCGCAGCATCCAAACAGACAGCATTGCAGAAAAAGTTGATCATAGAACCGATAGCAGCGTCCATATCCTATGGCAGTTTGCTAAGCTCGATCCCAATAAAGAAGAAATCAGAAATACAGTTATACAAATTAGTGAGAAGATTGCGACAGGAGATGGAGGATACGCACGTTTCGAAAACGACCATTATCTCAGTGTCGAGGGAGAATTCACAGGAAATCCATGGTATATAAGTACCCTTTGGCAAGCACAATATTTCCTTGTCCAAGGGAATTATCTCAAAGCACAAGAATCTATAAAATGGATACTTAAACATGCAGAGCAGACGGGAATTCTCCCCGAGATGGCTGATCCGCGCTCGGGTTATGCTCTATCTATCAGACCTCTTGGCTGGAGCCACGCTGCCTTTTTAAATTTGCTAAACTGGGATTATGTTGTTAAATAATAAAACTGATTTCCAGGTATATGGGAAGCGTGGCTCTGCCTTTAGGAGCTACGATATAAGGGGCATTTATCCAGAAGAATTGGACGCGGAACTCGCATATAAAGTAGCAAAAGCATATTTGCAAATATCGCCTGGAGAAAAATATCTAATAGGTTTTGATATGCGTGATTCCTCAGAGCCAATCTCAAACGCAATCATCCAGGCGATTCTTGAAGAAAATAAACAAATCGATAGCCTTGGAATAACAACAACTGACACGCTATATTTTGCGGTTGGAAAATATAATTATGACGGCGGGTTTATGGTAACTGCTTCTCACAACGCAGGTGTTTTTAATGGCATTAAAATGGTTAAAAAAGGAGTCGAACCTGTTTTAATTCCCGAACTTCAGACTGTCTTTAGCCAAATGCACGAGCAAATTCATTACCTTGCTCTGCCTCAGGTTTCACCAACAAATCATCTAAATCTAACAGAAGAATTTATTGATCATGTCACCATTTTTGCAGATGAAGTGCCGCAAAAAAAGATTAAAATCGTAGCTGACGCAGGAAACGGGACATCTGGCGAAACGTTAAGAAGATTTTTTGCGAGGTACCCTGAGATTGAATTAGTTCCAATATTTTTCGAACCTCATCCGGATTTCCCTCATCACGAGGCAAATCCAGCTATTTCAAATAACACCATTGAGCTTAGGGAGAGAGTATTAAAAGAAAATGCAGACCTTGGAATTGCGCTAGACGGTGACGGCGACCGAGTTTTCTTTGTAGACCACGAAGGTAAATTAATCCACGGCTACTATATCCAAGCACTATTAACTGAATATTTCCTAGGCAACGGCAGGGGTGAGTCAGTTGTTTATGATCTAAGAAACACCAGAGCAATCGAAGAACTTGCGCGCAAATACAACAGCAAAGCTGTGCTTTCCAGAGCGGGACACCCCTATGTAAAATTGCAAATGCGCAAAGAGGACGCGATATTTGGAGGAGAAAGTACCTCTTCGCACTTTTATTATCGTGATAATTATTATGCTGATAGCGGCGCAATTACAATCCAAATAGTTTTGAAAATATTAAACACAACAGGACAAAAATTAGCAGATTTAATTGCGCCCTTCTCCACTAAATATTTTGTAAGTGGCGAGAAAAATTTCCATATTAAGCCACAGTACAGTTATACCGGGTTAGTTAATGAATTAAAGAAAGAATTTCCGCAAGGATCATATAGTGATTTCGACGGTTTTGTGATTGATTTTCCTGATTGGAGATTTTCACTTAGACAGTCGCAAACCGAGCCGTTTATAAGATTAAATATCGAGGCAAATTCTGAGCATGTTCTGCAAGAAAAAATTGCAAGTATGTTTAGCATCATGACAAAGCACGCTGATTTCACCGACGAAGTAAGTACAGTTTATGGACTGCAAACTCTAAATTATACAAAAAAAGAGAAACTCGAATACCTACTTTCAAACATGAGTTTTACATGGAATACGTTCAAAGGCAATTTCGTGGATGAAATTTACCAAGATAACTGGGCTAGGAATAAATCACCGCTCGACCTTCTAAACGAAATCGATCAACCACTTTGGGATAATTTTTACGAAAGAAACAAAATTAACGTAGAAGAATCCATCAGACTTTCTGCAACATACATGCAAAACGAGACATGGTTTGAAAAGCTTTGCAAAAACGACAAAACATTAGAAAAACTGAAAGCCAACCCGATTGCGTACTTCTCGCTTGAGTTTGGTTTGGCGGACTGGCTGCAGATATATTCCGGAGGACTTGGAGTTTTAGCAGGAGATACTCTCAAAGAAGCAAGTGATAGCGGTCTTCCAATGATTGGGATCGGGTTATTTTACGCACAAGGTTTTTTCTACCAAAGATTTGACGAACACGGTTGGCAGGTTGAGGACTATTTATCTCAAGATACCGATGATTATCCGATCGAACTTATCCGCGATGAAAACGGCAGCACAGTTGTAATTGAAATTAATATCGACGATAGAGTTATAAAAGTCAGAGGGTGGTATTTGAAAGTGGGCAGAAGGAACCTGGTTCTACTAGACACTAACTTCAATGAAAACAAAGACCCACTCGACCAAATGATAACAAGCCATCTATATGGAGGGGATCAAGATACGAGGATTAAACAAGAGATCGTACTTGGTATTGCTGGCTATAAATTGCTACGGAAAATTGGGATCAATCCAAGCATACTTCACCTGAATGAAGGTCACAGTGCATTCGCTTTATTTGCATATATTGAGGATCTTTTGAGCACGGGTTCTATGACATTTAGAGAAGCGCTTGAAAAAGCTAGAAAAAAGATTCTTTTTACAAACCACACATTAAAGCAAGCTGGTAACGATGTCTTCCCCTATCCACTCGTGGAAAGATATTTGGGTAAATTCGCAGAAGGTCTCGGGGTTAGTTTCCAAGAAATTTTCCAACTCGGGATTGATCCGATATACGCAGAAGGTAGATTTGGCATGACGATACTTGGGTTAAATAACGCAGTTAAAATTAACGCTGTAAGTAAAATTCACGCTCTTGCTGCAAAAAAAATCTGGCCGGATCACGAACTTATCCCTGTTACAAACGGAGTGCATTTATCAACTTGGGTGAGTGAGGAGATTGAGAATTTGCTTGATGAATACATCAGTGAAAGATGGGCTGAAATTGGCGCAACTGTAGATTGGCCGAAAACGATGTCAATCCCGGATAAACTTCTGTGGGATGCTCATAACAGCGCAAAAAAGATGCTGGTTCATGAGATAAGAGTGAATTCGGGAATAGAAATGCCAGATGACGCTCTTATTTTCTCCTGGTTCCGCAGGCTTACTTCATACAAAAGGCCTGAAATAATTACGCAAGCGCCAGATCTTTTTGCTGAGATACTTGAGAATTCTCCTGTTGAGACGCGCTTTTTATTTGGAGGCAAAGCTCATCCAAAAGACACTCTTGGGAAAGAGTTATTGCAAAAGATCTGGCAAATGAGCCACGATACGAGATTCAAACACAAATTAATTTTGATAACCGACTATAACTGGCGCATTGCAAGAAGAATGGTTTCGGGTAGTGACGTTTGGATCAATAGCCCTGTACGCTTCCAAGAAGCTTGCGGCACTAGTGGTATGAAAGCTGCTGCAAACGGTGTCTTGCAATTAAGTACACTAGACGGCTGGGTAGACGAAGTCAAAGACAAAGGTATAATTTGGGAGATAAATGACGAGCTTACTCCAGAGCAATATTTCGGAGTTGTGCGCGACCAGATAATTCCTATGTATCTGAATAGAAACGAGCAGGGGATCCCTACCGAATGGTTAGAGCGAATGAAAAAGACAATGCGAATTGCACTGTCACACTTCGGAACCAATCGTATGTTAAAAGAGTATATTGAATCTCTATACCGCCCTATGTTAAAGGACCAATAACATAAACTATTTCTAGTGTATTTTTTGGAATTCTGCATGTTAAAATAGGCTATGCAAAGAATTGATAAAGAAAGAATCGAAAATATCACTCTAGATGTACTCAAAGACACCTATGCAATCCAGAAAATTGCGCCTCCAATTGATATTATTAGAATCTATAAACGCCATGGGTTAACCTTGAAAGTGGGTAGTTTCGCAGACGATAGAGTGGCCGGTACCTTCACCAAAGAGACGAAAACTGTTCTTATCAATAGCAACGACAACTACTATAGAAGAGTTTTTACCGCTGCTCACGAGCTTGGGCATTACGTTCTGCACAAAGATCGTAAGTCAGATATTTTCTACCGCACCGACAATTTCAACCCTGCTGAACAAGAAGAGATCGAAGAAGCAGAGGCGAACTTCTTTGCTTCATGCATTCTGATGCCTAGGTTTTTAATTATGCAATACTGGCACCAATTCAAAGATCCGAGAAATTTTGCCTACTTTTTTCGAGTTTCGAATACTGCAGCTTTTTGGAGGTTAAATAATTTAGGTTTAATTAAAAAATAATGGCTCAAGCACCAACTCAAAATACAAAAGACGAAGCAAAAGTAGAAAGACTAAACGAAGGTTTCGAAACTGAATTTAGTGATAATTTAATCGAAGATGAGGCTGCACGTGATATTGTTTTTGACGGTGGGACTGAATTTACTGACCTTCAGTTGGAGGATTATACTTGGAAAGTTGGCTCTAGAAAGATATACGGTAGAGTTTTAATTGGTTTACTTTTGGTGCAGAATGCATTTGTTTTTGGACTTGTAGGCTACGCAATCGTGACAGGCAATATCCAAGACCTACAACTAATCTTCGCGGTACTAGTAACTGCCACTTTGGGAGAAACTGCATACATGGTCAAAGTGATCGTCGAATGGCTCTTCCGCGATATCCAATACCCTAGAGGGTAAAATACGTTGCTGTCGTAATAAAAATCATCCCAATAATCATAATCAATATTGGCATAATCCTATGTTTAATTTTCTCCCTTAAAACAATCCCCGCAAATTGACTTGTACCAAGCACAATAGGTATAATCTCATACTATTTATAATATACTTATAATATACCAGTGTCGAATGAACTCCAAATTAATGGACACCGATGTCCAGTACCACATAATGTAAACCCTGATAAAGCATTAATTGACTGTTACTTATATCCTCGCGAAGGTATAAGTGGTGCGATAAATATTCTAACCTCGCCACAAATGACTGCAGCCATAGAGTCTTCAATGACTTCATATATAGAAACATGTATAGATAATAAGAAAGGTATACTTAAACGTGGGTTATGGGGAAAAATCATGATTAATCAAATAAAGGAAACTTTCGACGACCCAAATATAAATGCCTTTATGGATCACAAAGTAAATCGCCCACTTGCTGAAACTTACCCTGAATATGAATCCCTAGATGCAGGTTGGTTGGCATTGTTGAGTGAGTGGGGTTTAATTGGTGCGATAAGTCGCAGACTATCTGATGGCATGCGCGAAGTAAAAAAAATCTACTTTGGCTCATTAGATATAGGATTAATGGATTCAAATATGATCGAAAGAATCGTAGATAATTGTGCACCTGACAGTGACTTTACGGAAAAATATCATATTACAAGGTCAGTCATAAATTCAGTTAAGCACCAAATTAAAGGTGCACCATATAATAATTACCAAATCCGAACAAGATGCCCTGCTACTGCAATCGTAAGAAAATCCATATTATGGACTATACTTGCCAACTATCATCTTGCTTTGCTTGGTAGTAAAGAAAGGATTACCTACTCTCACAACTCTAGAGAAAACAAAGAGATATACAACACATTAATACAAAGTTTATAGTAGTTTTGCCCTGTGTCACTGGGATATTGATGCGGAAAAGCAGAAAAAATTGCAACTTTTACATGACGCTGATCCAAACATGCCAATCCTTAGTCTAGATGAATGTAGATATACCAAATTCACATTGTAACTTGAGGTTATGTGCAAGAGGTAGTTGCGTTCCCGTGCTATAATTAGGTATAACTAGCGAAAAAAAAGTATGAAAATCCTAATGATCGCTGAACCATACGTGCCTGTACCTCCGGTAAAATACGGAGGCACGGAAAGAGTTATATTCCACCTGATTAAAGGCCTCCAAGAGCAAGGACATGAAGTAACTCTCCTAGCCTCAGGTGACTCCAAGATTGATTGTAAAATAATCCCAATTACCGATACGCACTTACTTTTCGGTCAGAACCGCGATGAGCAAAAAAAAGTTAAACTGCAAGTAGACCGAATTCATCGCAAGATGAGAAAAATAATTCAGTCCCAACTACCTAATGTGGATATTATTCATTCTCATGGTTTTGATTTGAAAAATTTCGAGGCATTCCCAAACCTAACTACTCTTCACGGGCCATTTCTTTTATCACAAATAAAATATTTTGAAAGACATAAAGAACTGTTTTACGCATCAATCTCCAATAATCAACAATTTGGATTTCCTGATTTGCAGTATATTGGTGTTTGTTATAACGGGCTTGATCCTGATGAGTTTCCATTTGTGGAGGAACCAGAAGATTATCTTTGTTTCCTTGGGAGATTAGACCGTGAGAAAAATCCACATCTTGCGATTCAGCTTGCTATACGTTTGGGTATGAAGATTAAAATTGCTGCTAAATTGGACTGGTTAGGCGATGGTTATATGGAAGAGGAATTAAACGAGCTACTTGAGCATCCTTTGGTTGAATATCTGGGTGAGGTTGGTATGGAAGAAAAGGTGAAAATTATTAGCAATGCAAAAGCTAACCTCCACCCAACTGGTTTTAGAGAACCTTTTGGTTTAAGTGTATTGGAAGCTGCTTACTGCGGTACACCGACTCTCGCAATTTCCAAAGGGTCAATGCCTGAATTAATCGAAGATGGTAGAACTGGCCTTTTAGTTGAGGATTTCGTGGAAGGATACCACCATATGGACGAACTTTTTAATATGGATCGGCACTACATTTCTGAGCGTGCAAAAAGTCTTTTTAATTACTCGACTATGTCAAAACAATATACATTAGCGTATGAAAAAGTACTAAATATCTACAAAGAAAGAAAACGCTTAAAAGAAATCACTCTAAGACAAGTCGAAGAGACCAGATTAGTCCTGCGCACAGCTTGGGAGAACGAACGACGCGCAAAGCAGAATAGGACGTAATTCACCTCCGTCGTTAAGCGCTCATTAACTTGAGCAATTGTTTTACTTCAGCTAGATTTTTCACGCGAATATGACAAGAATCGATAAAGTGATAGTAGGTTCCCACAGGAATATCCAATCTTTTTGCGACATAGTACTGGAGTGAAATAAATTCTTGAATATTCATCAGTAGTTTATTGTATGCATCGCAGGAATGCGCATGTGTATGCCATTCTAATTTGCCGTGCTTCACCCTAGCCCATAATATTTGTGTGCACGGCGATATTTCAGCATTTTGATCGATATTTTTATCCCACATCGACACTTGAGCTTCACCCGCAGGACTAGCTTCTCTAAGTTTATTTATCATGAATTCAATTTGCCTATTCGGCTCGTCAAATGCACGGTGGTAATATATTTTCGTCCATTCATGTACCACCTGTTCCTCATTTTCACCAGTAGTGATGAAGTGATTAATCACATCTAAATCTTCTTGCGACATCGGAAAGAGGGGATCTGATTTTTCCGGAGCAGGATCAGTAATCTCTATAATAACCGGCTCATCCCTGTAATATTTATCATTCCCAGTATCTTCCCCAGAGTCCATAAGAGCCCTAAAAGTATTTCTCCAAGCTTCGTTTGAATTTTTAGCTTTGATTACTATCATGACACCTACAAAGTTCACTTAACAGATTAATTTACACTTTATCTACGAAATTATATATTACATCAAGCTTCCTTAAAACTGATAATCGCGAATTTTATGCTCTATATGCCAGTGTATTGAATACCGTTAAAAATTCGTATATAATGCATATAGATTGGGAATGTATCTACTTCGCAATCCGAGTTCTTTGAAAACAAGGTGAAGTAACAGTAAGTGTCTATTGCTTTTGCATAGATAACTTACAAAATCGATACGGTACCCAAGTGCATTCCAAGCCCGGTAGGATACCATTTCTTTGCTTATTACCCATGTGTAGTAATTAGAGGAATGGTGCTCTACGCGGGCCATTTTGGGTACCGTATTTTGATTTTGGAAAGGTGGTAAGATGTACGCTAAGATTTTCGCTTTCACATTGTTCATTTCACTTGTCGTAGCAATAGTAGGTATTGTATTATCAGCAAACGAAGGCTACAATGGTAGTCAGGCCATTTTGGCCGGGTTAGCGATTGCGGCCATCATGTTCGTCGTGATAGGATTCGGAGTCATATTCGGGAAATTTAAAGGCTAATGTTTTACCCACCGGACGGATTGGTCTGATCACGCTTGATACCGCGTTTTGGGTATTAGCTTCGATCTTATCGAACCTGTCCGGTGGGCAAACTGCAACCTAGTGCGAGGTCTGAGTAAAGTGGAATCGTATTTTGATTCATTGAGCCGCTTGCGACTCTACACTTTTTTCTTCCGACTTCCTTATTACTTCACCTTGTTCTGTTCGTGCATAGCACCTGACGAGATTTGGGGAGTTCAAATCGAAAACAGCAATACTTGGATTGTATTTTTGGCGTTATCTGAATCCCGTATCGTTACTTCACGCTTCTGATTGATTTATAGTGATAGTCATTCTTCTTGCCTACTTTTTTGAAGACCATCTGGTGTAATTGCAACCCACCAGCCAAAAACATGGCTTTTGAAGTTAATAAATAGAATTCAAACATTCTATAAAACACTTCACCATAATTATCTAAAACCCATTTTTTGTTTTTCTGCATATTTTTGTGCCATTCTGTCAAAGTGCGGGCGTAATCATCATTAAAAACATGCCAGTCTAAAAGAACAAAAGGGCCATTTGCGCCTATAGCCATCTGTTCTACAGAAGGAATGTAACCACCAGGGAAGATATACTTATTAAACCAAGGTTCAGTTTTATGGTAAGTTTTTGCGCTTATTATTGTGTGTACAAATGCAAGGCCATCATCTTTCAATAAATCATTTACAAGCTTGAAGTATTTCTTGTAGTTTTTAGCCCCTACATGTTCCATCATACCTACAGAAAATACTCTATCAAACTTCATACCTAGTTTACCTGCATTTCTATAGTCATCTTTAAATACTTTAACTGGTAGACCTTTATTAACTTTTTTAGTCCATTCGACCTGTTCTGTCGTGATATTGAAGGTATATACCTCACATTTATATTTCTCTGCGATGTATTTTGCGGTTGTGCCAAATCCTGAGCCTAATTCAAGCAGTTTCATACCTGGTTTTAAATCTAACTTCCGACTGACTAGTTCGAGTTTATCTATTTCTGCCTGTTCGAGTGTTTTAGCTCCATCTCCCCACCAACAACAAGTGTATTGCATGTTTTCACCCAGCATCCTCTCATAAAAGTCGTTACCCACGCCGTAGTGTGCAGCCACATCTAGAGATTTCTTTGGACTTTGAGTATTTACAAACCTTAGTTTAAGATATTGGGGTAATAATTTAATAAAATTAATTTTATCCAACTCAGCTTCCAAACATTTTCGCAAAAATAAAGCCAAATCATCGCAAGTCCACATGCCTTCCATATAAGTTTCACCTAACCCAAGAGTTCCGTAGCTAGCGATCCGGCTATAAGCAAGTTCGTTAATTATTTGTGGATCCCAAGGGTTTTTCCCATTAATCTCTATGTCTAAGTTAGCGTCAGACAGGATATCTTGTATGAATTTAGCTGATGATTGCATTCTTTATATTTAATTAATAATTAAATTACACAACAATATAGCAATATTTCCGTAAGTAGTTAATATGAAAATTTGATGGTTGGCATGGCATTGTTCTGTTAAAATACCCCATATGAATATTCTAAAATCTACGAATGCCTTTGGGACTGGACTGATAATTCTTTCATCCCTATTTTATGCGAGTTACGGTATTTGGACGACGTTAATGGGTAATTTCTTCGGTGGATACACCGCTTCAGCTCTACGCAGTATTTTAGTTCTAGTCATTTTGCTGCCTATTGCGCTTTTTCAGCATAAATTAGAACCGTTGGAACTACGTAAAAACTGGAAAACAATAGTTGCTATGGTATTTGTATCCAGTCTAATCTGGGGGTTGTTGTATTATTCAGTTCTTAACGCTGGCGTCGGGGTAAGTTCTACAATTAATTACGCAGCAATAGTTATTGGTATGGTATTCTTCGGTTGGTTACTCGCTGGTGAAAAGATTACAAACAAGAAAAAGATTTCCTTGGGTATTGGTATGTTTGGTTTGTTCTTAATCTTTATACAAACTTCAATAGGAAATATAGCAATACTTCCTTTAGTTGCTGCTCTAGTCAGTGGACTAGCAATAGCTGCAAATATAGTTATTGCCAAACAACTGCCCTATAACGCAATCCAGGCTACTTGCGTTCTGTGGGCTACATCAGTCGTTGCAAATCTGCCCATGATTTTTATTCTGAACGAACCTCTACCTTTACTGGGCTTGCATGTCGAATGGATATACTTATTAGTTTTTGCGATCGCCTCAGTTTTGGCATCTTGGACTTTGATGAGTGGACTTAAATTCATAGAAGCTGGCTTGGCAGGAATAATCGGACTACTAGAAATCGTATTCGGCGTTTTATTCGGCATTATTCTCTTTAGCGAAAGCATTTCAACTTTAACATTGCTAGGCGTGATTATAATCTTGTTCGCCGCCGCCTTCCCGTATTTATATAGTTTGTATAGTGATAGGAGGAAAGGCAAAACTAGCATCAGTGGTTCGATGTGAAAATTGGATTTACTAATTATCATCACAGATATTTGCTTAATAGTATGAATCTAGTCAAACTAATTACACCAGAAAATCTATCCGAAGAACGTGAAAAATTCTTCCGTAACAACACATATCACCCTGTATTTAGCTATGTTTGGCAATTGAATAAGCATACTGTCGAAGGCTTAGATCATAAATCCAAACTAATCGACGGAATTCTAAAACAAAATACGCAGGCAATTATTAAATATGCAAAATTACTATTCGATATAGACGATTGGGTCGAATTGGAGACAGCCAAAAAAATTATAAATAAGAAACCAGAAAAGTTAACTTTAGAAAGTGTTATGGATTTCGTAAAAGCATTTCAAAGCGCGTTCGAATATTTCGATCTAGATGGTTACAATGTAAAAGTTTTTGACAGCGAAGGTTTTAATTTCAGACCGGTGGTCAGTGAAAAAATAATTTATATGTCCAAGCACGCGAACTTTCAATACTTTAGTGTTGAAGGTGAGGTAAGACATGAATTAGTTCATATTATTCGTTACGAAAACGGGAGATATAACAAGATTAAGAAGTCTCAAAACTACTTGCCTACAGAAGAAGGACTAGCCACATTGATGCAAGATACTGGGATTAGTGGGTATATATCTGAATTCCAACATGCAGCTGAATATATTGCTAGCACGATTGGTATG
>JBGSOW010000038.1:0-30440 GCA_041738875.1 Candidatus Dojkabacteria bacterium | reverse complement strand
TCCACCTTCACTATTACACGAGATTGTTTCATTGGAACTAAATCACTGGGGATTTGAATATGGCTACCACATAGGTTATGTAGAGCTATTCGGCAAATATAACTTCCCTATTGAAGAATTATTCTGGTTGATAGCAGTAGTCCCTGTCCTAATAATTATCCATGAATACTTCACAGACAACGCCAAATAGAAAAAAGAGAAGCGCTCCCAGCAAAGATTTTATAAAATAACTAGAATACCCCTTACAGCACCATCATTACAAATACCACAAACTGAAGAGTTATGCCAATAAACAAGCTAAATAACTGTCTCCCTAATAATAAGATAAACCCCTAGAGTTAAACCCCTTTATCTAGATTTCAGATACCTAATACTTAGTTTATAAATAAACCCTACACGTGGAGGGACAGCCAAGTACCCCTTCTATACGAATAATTACTAATTATTCTATGTCTATTTCTACGTCACTACTTGATTGAGACTTCTGACGTCGGTGCTGGGTCTCGATCTTGTCAAAAGTATTTCTTAATGCCGTTATTGCATCAATGTTTTTGTCCTTCCCAACGATAACCCGCCCATCTCCTGAGAGTGTTTCACTGACAATCTCATATTCTATAATTTTACTCTCATCGGTACTGGCGGTTTTTATACTTATGCTAAGTGAACGTAGATCCATCTGTGTTTTATAATCGCTAAAAAAGTCATCTGCACTGTTTTGGAACCCCTTCTGAAAACTTCCCAAATCATCTATACCATTGATAGCTACTGCAAGTTTCTCCTGATCCTGCATAAGTAGAATATGTTGGAGTAGAGACCTTAAAGTAATTACAAATAGGGGTTTACCTTCTGCATCGACAATAAGAAGTGAGTTAATCCTTTTCTCGCTATATAATTCAAAAATCTCTTCTAAAATTACTGGTGCTCTTTCAATCACTTCTGGACTAATCATGAAGTTCTTGATCGGAGCGTCAATTCGAAAGATCTGCTCCGAATCAAATGAATAATTTTCCTGAATACCATCCCTTGTTGAAAACTTCTGTCTACCTACTGAAGTCAATAATCCATCAGCTAATGATCTTTGGGTCACCATACCTTCAAGCCCGCCTGCCGAATTAACCAGGATCAGTCGTGTGGATTTATTATTGCGTAAAATTTCATACCCCTCTTTAACAGTACTATTCACGTCAAGTAGATATGGTTTTTGTAATACTTCAGCAAGTTGGAAATCTTTGAATTCTCCGATCAGTTCATATAGATTTAAGAACCCTACTATCTTCTTTATATTTTCTGATTCTGGATCGAAAACTGGCAAGATGAAAAGACCCAGAGCCAGCATCTGTTGAATCCCCTTCTCTAATGTATCCTCAACAGTCAAAAAGGGAGGAGTGAACATCACATTTCCACTTTTGGTGGAGAATCTAGAACGATGTAGGTAGAGGATTTTCCTTAGGGAAATCAATCCGACAAATTCATTATCCTTGTTCTGGATTAAAGCTGGGATGGCACTATTTTGCAGTGACTTATAAACCATTTCTAGAATATCTTCTTCACTAAATACTGGAAGCTGTCCAACATTTGGGGAAATATAATTAGCTATCTTCAGTCCTTTGATTTGCAACATAGGGGAATTTAGTAATAGCTTAAGTATACATTGTAACGCATCTAGCAACAGAAGACCACAAATGTGTTTCATGACCTACGAAGTTAACTACTGTCAATTCTTCAGACTCTAAAATTTAGACCATATTAGAATTTGCTATACTATTATAATTACACGATTTCGCTAGTGCTTTATTCAGATAAATATAATTTAGTATCAATTGGAGGACACTATGAAAGAAACAACAGATCTTAGGTTAATAGAAAAATGGATAAAAGAAAGAGGTGGTGTGCCAGCTATTGTAGGAGGAACTACTGATTTATTGAGAGTCAAATTCGATACTATGGACAATAGTTTAGAAAAAATTACTTGGGCTAAATTTTTTAGTACTTTTAAAGATAAAGACTTGGCATTTATATATGAAGACGATATTAAAAGCAGGTTTTGTAAATTTATAAATAGTCCAAAGAGCACAGAATAAAAGAACAAGTGGAGATGGTGGGAGTCGAACCCACGTCCAGAAATGATCCATAATAGCGTCTACAAGTTTATTGAGACTTAAGTAATCACAGGCAACATAAATCTCAAACAAGATAACCTGCGATGACTAATTCGGACTTGGCCTAAACAGAATCAGCCAGACTGTTTAGATTGAATCGCGTCTATGGTGTAGCCACTAAACGCCCAACGCGAAGGGAATTTTAGTAACTCTTGTAGCTATGAAGTAAACTTCTTAGCTAGCAAGGGCAAGATTCAGCTGGCCAAAGTTCAAGTTGAAGCTCGGAAGCTCTACCTTGAATGATTTGACGAAGCCTGCTGCCTTAGCAAATAAGTTGCCGTTTAAAGTTTTACTCTTGCGAGTGATAATCGTTTGATAAACCGGCGATCAACAAAACCGGTACTTGCAGCTATACTTCACAATTTTCTGTCGATGCCGTTGCATCCCCAGTTGGTAACGAACTGGTCAATATGACCTATAATATTATAGCACGAAGATCTTTTTCATTAAATAAATCAAAAAATTAGTGGCTCGCAATAACTAAGCCGTAAATATCCCTATAACCCTGAGACCTTAATACCGCCGCGCATTCAGATAAAGTTGCACCCGTTGTAACAACATCGTCAATTATAAAGATCGGGCGATTTCTAGGTGGCGAATTGATAAGCACAAAGTTGCCTGAAATTTTACGCATCCGTGCCTCACGGTTACTTCCAACTTGTGTGGACTTCGCATCCAACCTCTCAAAAATATCCACCACATCAAATTTATAAAACAAGGACTGACCAAGGTAAAAGCCAATCCATTTGGCTAAATTTTCCGCTTGATTAAATCCCCTCGCTTGCCTTTTTTTCTTTGTAATGGGTACAAATGTAAATATCGGATTAAATAGTAAGGTTCTTTTGAATTTAGAATTACTGAGAATTTCTTTAGACACGTTTTCAGCCAAAAACCTCAAAATCATAAAATAACCAGTATTTTTCCCACTTTCAATCAAAAATTCAACGGCCTTGTTGTATGCAAACGCAATTAAAACATCAACTTCTGGTAAAACCTTATACTCGTTATAGCTATGCAAAAATTTATCTTTGCAACTAGAACAAAAATAATGTCCAAGATGAAAACATAGCCAGCACCTATCTTCAAATAAACCACTAATTGCAACACCAAATCTATCCATAGATAAAATATTACCTAGGAATTATTAAGAAAACCTTAAAGAATAACTGAACAATTTGATTTTTGGTAAATCAGACTTAAATTACCGTAATTTCGCCGTTTACAAGATTAACTTCAATTGATTGAGCGTTTGTTAGCTGTTCAGGATTAAATACAATAAGTTTCAAAACTCTCGGTTCATCAAATAAATTATAAACAATATTTCCATTGATCTCTTCGCCTGGCGAGACATCCCTTCTCAATTCGTTTGATGAAGTCGTATTCAGAATATATCTATCTCCACTCGCATTGGCAAGATCCGTAATAACCAAAGGACTAATCCGAAGACTAGATTCACCAGTATTTTTGATACTTACCGCCCAAATTGACCTATTTCCGCTTTGATTCACACTTTTCGCAGTAAATTCCATCGAACCTAAAGTTATAGTTTTGTTTACCTCAACTTGGCTCAGTGTGCTTGCTAGCTCAAGACTTCCGTTATTTTCAGAAACATTGTCCGTATTTGCTGGTGAATTAGCGCGGTCAGTAGTTTGAGTTTGCGCACCGTTTCCATTACTTGCATTCGTAGCATCACCAATTACCCTCGAAAATCCAATTACTGCAAAAATACAACATGCAAGCAGTAAAAATATCATAATAAAGCCAATCGCCATATAGATATACATCGATTTGCGACTTTCTTTAGTTGAATCCTGTGACGCACTATCAACAGGCACTTTCGTGTCGTTCCCGCCGTTAGAGCTTGCCAATACTATATTATTGGCAGGTGCATTTGGAGTTACAGGGACTTCCGGAGTCATTGAATTATCTGGATTGATTGGTACATCTGACGCTACTTTATTAATAGGATTAATCTGATTAATCTCGTTAGTCTGATCAGTCTGGTTAATCTCATTTGTCTTATTTGTCTCATTCGTCTCTTTAGTCTCGTTTATCTCACTTGGAATGTTTACTGAATCATTCGTATTTATTTCTTGTGTAGTATCAGGGGTATTCATTAGATCTGTCTCCGGTGCTTTCGCTACACTTGTTTCTGGCGCTAAGCTCATTGTGGTAACTGGAGGTTTCATTAGATCCAAGTCTCTCTCTTCCGTAGCTGCAAAATTGCTGCCCGTTAGATTTACGGATGGTGAACTATCGAACAACTTTTTCAGATTCTCGAGTGATTCAACACCGTCATCTGACTGCTCATTTGTTGGATTATTTGGGGCATTTGTATCCATAGTCTACTATAGCAATTCGCAAATCAGATGTGAATAAGCTAAAATTACATATGAAAATCAAGCAATTAGCAGATGGACCTTATGATCCGAATAAAACTGAAACAAATATATTAGAATACTGGCTAGAAAATAGCTTCTATAAGCCTGAAACGGCACAGGAAATTCTAGGAAAACAAGGTATTAAAAATCCAAATAAATTTACAATTATTAATCCACCACCAAACGCATATGCCAAGCCGCACATGGGGAATGTGTCTGGCTATGCTTATCAGGATGTATTTGGACGCAGAGCAAGGATGCTTGGCAAGAAAGTTTTGATGTTCCCTGGCAAAGATCACGCAGCTCAGCAGGCCGAGATCGTATATATTCGTGACGTGCTTGCCCCACAGGGTAAATCAAAAGATGATTTCACCAGGGATGAGTTCTACGCTGAAGCCTATAGTTACTTCAATAAAATAATGAAGATTGCACAGGATGACGAGAAAAGGATTGGACTCTCAAGTGATTTCGACCGTGACCTGTTTACTTTAGATCCGAGAGTAGCTGCAACAGTATATAACACGTTTAGCAAAATGTGGTCGGACAGTATCGTTTATAAGGGCGTTCGTATAGTGAATTGGTCGCCCGGGCTTAATAGCGCAGTTGCAGATATCGATACTGAGAGAAAGGAAATTGATTCTCATATGTATTATATAAAGTATGCTTTGCCGGAGAGTGCAAAAGGAGTGCATGAAAATATTAAAAAGATTTCAACTGATCTAACAAGCAGTTATACTGCAAAAGTAGTTCAAAAAAATAAAATTAAAAATACATACTTGGCAAAAGTAAATAATAATTATATTTATTTTTATTCCACTTCTACTTTCAAAGAAAATGACGAAATTAATTTGATAAATATAGGCTGGTCAGTCTTTTTAAAGGGTTCTGTTTGCGCGGTTGCTGTGACGGAAGAAAATAAAATTACTGGCACGATCTCGGAAATTAAAAATAGTGAGATTTTTAAAGCGATTTTTAATTCGGTAAATGTCTACGACAAAAATATAGTTTCAAATCAAATACCAAACGGCTCAGCATTTTTAATTCTTGAAGATGAATTTACACAAGAGTTGAACGAGGACGACAAAAATTTACAGAATAAATACGCAAAAGGATTCATAATCGGAACTGTTAGACCTGAAACAGTATTTGGAGACACTGCAATAGCAGTTAATCCAAATGACGAGAGGTTCCTAGATATGATCGAACAAAAAATTAAATTAAATTCCGCATATGGAGAAATAGAGCTACTAGTGATCGCAGACCCTGGGGTTGATAAAGAATTTGGAACAGGTTTATTAAAACTAACTCCAGCCCACTCTGCAACTGATTATGAAATATACCTTCGCTACAATAATAGCAACGAAACTAGACCAATTAATTATAAAAATGTGATTGGCAAAGATTCGAAATTGAACCATCTGTGTGGAAAATATGAAGGTATGCACGCCGAGGACGACCGAGACAATATCGCAAATTCTATGGAGGATGAAGGTTTTGTCGTTTTCAAAGAAAAAGCAAAAAGTAATATCGTAATTTGTGAGCGCACGAAAACTATTATCCAACCAATTATGTCGAGCCAATGGTTTATCGATACCGATAAATTAAAATTGCCCGCGCTAGACGCTGTTGAAAAAGAAGATGTAAAAATCTATCCAGAATACATGACTAAAAAATTAGGTGTGTGGTTAAAGAATTTACGTGATTGGCCTATTTCTAGATCAATTTGGTGGGGTTACCGTATTCCAGTCTGGTATAAAGGCGAAATTACAGAAAATACTGACGCAAATGGGAATATAGTTCTAAGTATCGGAGGACAAGAAATTAAGAATCTCCCTGAAGCTGTGGAAAAAGGCCTTGCGAAATTGTCTTTACCATCTGAGTTTAACCCAATCCTCATCCCTGGTAGGTTTGCTCCTGAAAATGCAAACTTTTATGCAGAAATTAAAAAGAAATACCCATGGGCAGAACAGATTTATACTGGAGAAATCGACCAAACGTTTGCGGACTATGAAAAAGCATTTGCGAAAACCAATTTCGAAAATAGAGTTGTCGTGGCCCACTCGCTCGGCGCACCTGCTATTATTGATTATATATTGGACAAAAAAATTAAAATTAAATCACTAATTTTAATTGCTCCAAGTAATCCAGACTCTGCTAATTTTAATTCCGATAAGGATCGTGGTTTTTGGAAAAATATTGAACGCATTAGTGATATTGCTAATTTTTGTGAAAATGTAACTGTAATTTATTCGGATAATGACGAACATTTTTCAGTGCAGAATTT
This sequence comes from Candidatus Dojkabacteria bacterium, assembly GCA_041738875.1. Taxonomy (GTDB): domain Bacteria; phylum Patescibacteriota; class Dojkabacteria; order CALFHW01; family CALFHW01; genus JBGSOW01. The sequence continues at coordinate 23,616 of JBGSOW010000038.1, read as the reverse complement.
TAAAGACTTTATCCAGAAACTGGGTGAAGGTGTAGTTTCTGTGGAGGAGTTAAATAAAGCACATTTTGCTACACGTAAATATAGCTATCACTCAGAAGAACTAGCTAACCTGCTTGCGAAGTACGAATCCGTTTATAAGGCAGAAAAAGAGAGCCTCGAAAAAGATGGCTGGGTACAAGATAATGATGTATTTGATACTTGGTTTTCTTCAGGACAATGGCCTATTGCTACACTTACAGCAGAAGGACTTATGGACTATTATCCGACGGATGTTATGGAAACTGGCTATGATATTTTGGAGCTTTGGATTAGTCGGATGCTGATGTTAGGCTTATATCTAACTGGTGAAGTGCCATTTAAAAATGTATATCTTCATGGTCTGATCAAAGGAGAGGACGGACAGAAAATGAGTAAAAGCAAAGGTAACCTAGTCTATACAGAAGATATTATTTCCGAATACGGTGCTGACGCACTACGTATGATGTATATTGTGGGCAATAAAGCTGGAGCAGGATATAAAGTAGACAGGCAAAAGTTAAAAGGCTATCGAAATTTCTTAAATAAAATCTGGAATGTCTCAAGGTTTACTCTATCTAACCTCGGCGGTAGTAGTGAATCCGATTTGGAAAAAATTAAAATTAAAGTTGCAGAAATTAAAATTAGAATCTCGCCTGAAGAAATAAAATTAGAAGAGTTGCAAACAGTTGCAAAAATTAAAATTACTGAACTTCTAGAAGGCAAAGATATTAATTTAATCATGCAATCGTCTGTTGCGACACTACTGAAAAATGTTGACGAACACTTTACAAATTTCCGTATCGGGATGGCAGCCGAAGAAATATATATGCATTTTTGGCACGTCTTTGCGGATATTTATATCGAACAAATAAAATCAAAGATATTTCTTACTGACCGAGAAGGGAATCCAATCCAACGCACAGAGGGTGAAACACAGGAAAGAATTGACACACTTGCTACTTTATTAGTGATTTTCCAGAAATACCTACAACTTCTCCACCCATTCATACCATTCCTTACAGAGGAAATTTGGCAGCACATACCTAGTGAATTAAAAGACTCTGAGACAATTATGTACTCACAGCTTGCAACGTATCGAGAATAGTTGTGGAGTCATTTATATAATCACCATAGGCTAATTTCAAGCTTTCTCTCTTCGTTTGGGATGGAATTAAATATGGAGAATCTGTCTCTAGCACAATATTTTTTTCGTAAAGCTTTTTAAGTGCACCGCTTTTTTCTTTTTCTGAATTTGACGAAAACCTCACAGCATTTTCATTGTAGCCATTGTCAGGAGTTCTTTCATGTGCGTCTACAACTCCTATTTTGCGCCTCACACTTGCGCGCAGCCTTTCTGCAGACTTATAAGTAATAATTCCATTTATCCCGATATAAAATCCAAGATCAGTAATTCTATGTATCTGCATAGCGTTTCCAGTAAACGAATGGAAAATACCAGCAAGATTTGCTTGCGTACCTTGAATTTCAGATACAATTTCAATACATTCTGCCTCAGCCGATCTGGAGTGGATGCTTACTGGTAAATTATTTTCTGCTGCAATCTGTAGCTGCAAACGAAATAATGATTCCTGTAGTTCAATAGAATGTTCCCTATCCTGTCTGGTTAATTCGTAATCATTATCCGGGTTATTAATATGATAGAAATCCATTCCGATCTCACCAATTAATGCAGGTCTTATTTCTGCTTCACGCGCGCGCGCAAATATATCTTCATAAAGACCTTTTATCTTCTTTTCCAATTCCGTTGCACTTAGAGAAAAATATTGTATTGTAAAAATGTCGCTGCCTGGCACGACTACTTCCATATCAAAACCTATGCCGAGCCTTAGTATCACTTCTGGGTAAGCTCTTTGGTACTGTTTGATAATTTCAATATTGCGAATACTAGAATCATAGTCAACGGCAACCAACCAGATCTCCTCAACATTTGCTTCTTTGGCACGATTTAAATATTTTGGAATGTGCCTTTTATAACAGTCAGAATGCAAATGCGTATGTGTATCTACCAGTGAATTTCGGCTTTTGATGCCATCTAATATATTCACTCTACTAACTCCGCAACTAAATTTGAACTGGTTTGTGTGTCCCCATCTGGCATAACTAATTTGCGAATCAGAGGTTTTACTTCTTTTGTAACACTCATAAATTCAATTGAATTTTTAGCTTTTTCAATTCCAACCTTCCAATTATCTTCCCCCACAGCCAGATCTAGTTCATCCAAGCCCAACATTTCAGCAATCTCCGCCGATAATTTTGGTAAATATGGAGTCAAAAGTAAACGTAGAGCAATAATTATACCCAAAAGATCTTTCTGGATTTTTGCGGCCTTGTTTACATCGGTTTTGATTACAGCCCAAATTTCTGAATCATTGAAATATTTGTTGCCGAAACTAGCAAGCTCCATAATTTCTTTCATTCCATCACTAAATTCTCCTAATTCTATGTGTTCCTTTACCTTATCTGAACTTCTCTGTATTTTTTCAGCAACTTCGTTTGAAATATTTTCTTTTGAGTCTGAATTTTGGAAAGCCTCTATGTTTTTAGAATAAAAAGTAAGCGTGCGATTTATAAAATTAGCAAGATTTGCGATTAATTCGTTGTTTGTTGCAGACACGAATTCCTCCCATGTGAAATCATAGTCTTTATTCTCTGGTAGCCTTGAGATCAAATAATATCTCGCAGATGTGTCACCATATTTCTCCCAGAATTCCCGTGTATCAATAACATTCCCAGTGCTTTTCGAAAATTTCCCGCCGGATAAATTTAAATACTGATTTGCAAAAATATTCGTTGGCAAAACAAATTTGTTTCCAGATTCTGCACCATCATTTAACCCAAGTAGCATCGCAGTCCAAATTACTGCATGAAATGGAATATTGTCTTTTCCCATAAAATAATACGAATTCGAATCTTCACTATTCCAATATTCTTGCCAAACAAACGATTGTCCATTAATTGCGCTTTCTAGAACGTCATCTTCTGCAACAATATCACTAGCAGTAATTCCAAATTCGCCAGATTCAAAATCCTCTCCCTTTTCTCTCAACGACTTCTCCACAACAGCGCTCAAATACCCCGTTACCGCCTCAAACCAAACGTAGATCACTTTACCTTCTTGACCTTCTATTTCGTAACCCAGAGGCAATTGCACTCCATAACCATCCATGTCTCTAGTTATAGCTCTCGGTTCAAGTCCTTCATCGATCCATGCTTTTGTCGTTGAGCGAACGTGATTGCGCCAATTTGTGAAATTCACTTTACCTTCATAATGTTTCTCAAGGAGAGGTTGAATTTTTGCCAAATCTAAATAGTAATTTGTAGATTTACGTTTTTTTAATTCTTTATCGCCAAATATCGAAACAGGATCAATTAGTTCGTCAGGTGTAAGAGTTTTGCCACAATTATCGCACTGGTCTCCTCTCGCTTTGGTAAATCCGCAGTGTGGACATGTGCCTTCGATATACCTATCTAGAAGGAATTTATGTTCTTTTTCAGACCAGAAGTTCTCAGAATCTGCTTTTGTGATATAACCCTTGCCTTCTAATTTCGTAAATAACCACTGCACGACTTTGGCATGCGTTGTAGTTGCCGTTGTAGTATATAAACTATAATTTAGACCTATTTGTTGCATTGTTTCCGCATGCCTTTGATGTTGTTTTTTGGCATATTCATATGGTTTAAGCCCCTCTTTCATAGCCCTTACTGCAACAGGAGTCCCGTGCATATCACTGCCACTAATCATTACAACATCCCGCCCACGCACACGGAAATATTCATTCATCACCGATGCCGGAAGCAAATATCCTGCAGGATGTCCTACATGAAGATCTCCGTTTGCGTATGGCCAAGCCACAGCGATTATTATTTTCTTATTTTCCTTCATTCTTTTGAATTATACTGTATAAAAACAATTCTAATAAAATAAATCCTAGAATTAATAAAATTATAATTGCAAAATTAATAAAATTAAAAATAGCAAGAATTAAAATTACAATAGTTAAAATTCCGACCATAATACTTCGTCTAAATGCCAATCGCCAATTTGGCTCTTCATAAAACTTTTTATAGAAGAGTTTGTCTATAAGCAAATGTATAAACGAAACAAGACCTAAAATAAATATAAATATAGAAATTAAAATTCCGAGCCAAGGTCCTGTATTTAAATACATAGGTAGAAGACCACTAATATAAGCAAGCTCAAGTGAATTGGTAAACTTGGATTGGCTTGCCAAATCGATAAATACCGCGTCAGTCTCTACTGCAGACCAATTTATAATCTCTGTATTTTCAAGAATAAGTATTGAAACTAGTAGCCCTGCTATGAGCAGGGCTAGACTGATGATTATGACTTTCATTATTTAACTTTTAATGTCTAAATTAGACAACGATCTATCTTTGTACTTCAAAGACCTATCTCTGTACTTTAAAGATTTTATCGTGCATTGCAAAGTATTTTTCGCTTCCACCTTGATCTTCTGCACATCTAGCTGCGATTGAAAGTTTTCTTGCACTTGGGTGAATACTCTCTAGAGGGAATTCACGGTAAACGAACAATGCTTGCCCAGTTTCAACTAATGCGTTATCTACCTGTAAGCCAGTTCCTTGTGCGTATCTCTGACAGAAAGGACATTCATAGTCGCTGAATTCCATAACAGCAACTCTTGCGCTACTAGATCCTTTGATCGCTCCTTGTCCGTATTCGAAATCTTGTACCCTGATCTGATTTTCAATTTCACTTCTTTGCTGTGCAAGACCTTGTTGTACTGTTGCTTCTAGAGCGTCACCTGATTGCCCCTGTTGAACATAGAAATCCCTCAACTGTGTTTCGTATGTTGAAAGCGATGCCAACTGACTTTGCTTCCAATCCTCTGCTGCAGCTTCAATTCCATCATTCTGGATAAGCTCAATCAATCTTTCATAATCTGCCAAAGTTGCACCACTACCGATTGAAAAACCAGTCATTTTTGTATCTTTATTTTCACCTATATAAACAGATGGTGTGCCTTGAATGCCGATTTGGTTTCCGTAGGCAAGTTCGTCATTTACTAATCCGTCAAATTTTTTCGCATCTAAACATTGTTTAAATGCGTTTGAGTCTATACCAATTTCCTGAGCGTAACCAACAAGACATCCGTTGGAATATGGTGATGATTCATCACACTCTGCAGCTAGAGCTACACCGCCGCCGCCAAGTCCTGCGTCACGCAGTCCAAAATAGATACTAAAAGAAATAGGGATTGAGATTAATAGTGCCCCAATAATAATTGCAACAGGAGTCAAAAATAATTTTAAGTCGATTTCGAGAGTTGTATTTTCGTTAGCCATTGGGAAAGAATTTAAAATAAATTACCTAAATTTATTCTAGCTCTTTGAGTCCGTTATAGTCAATTAATTGGTTATAGTGAATCGTAAGTTCTACTGAAGAGCAGCGCGTCCAACTCTAGTATCGGGCTCTCGCAAACCATATAGCCGGATACGCCCCTTGATTTTAATACTTTCAATAACTCTCTCCAATCCTGCTTGCCACCTCCAGCTTTGCCTTTGGCAACGAGTTCTGCAAAATGTTCATCTATTCCTTCCACAACTACACCGCTATCTTTATACGCAGCGAGGCTTTCAAGAAGCGTGAGGTGATTTCTTTCGCCTTTTTCGGAATATTCAATTGCTGACATATGCATGTGTAAGCCCTGTAAATACTCTTCACCTAATTCTTCTGCAATTTTATCGAAAAAAGACTTGTATTCATCTGTTGTGGTAAAAATACCGTTGTTGCGCGCATGGTTGTGTGCGAAATCTATGCAAAATTTGACTCTGTGACCAAAACCACTATCCTGCATGTCTTTGACTAGGTTAATCAATTCATCTAAAGACCCAAACTGGCTTCTCTTTCCTGTTAATTCAGGAGCTAGGATTATTTCGGTATCATTTAATTTCTTAAATACTTCTTTAAGTGCCAAAACAACCATTCCTCTGACCTTCTCTTCGCTTTGGCCTGTGAAAAATGCTGAATGAAAAGTGATAGATTTGGCACCCGCCATTTCCCCAGTGCCTGCAGCTTTGATCAGACGGTCTATACTAGCATGCCATTTTTGTGGGTCCACTGCTGCAAAATTTGTGAAATAAGAACCGTGAATCGTTAGTGTCACGTCGTTTTGGTTAGCTGCTCCTTTAACTTCAAGCGCCTGAGCCTCTTTCAAGTACACCGAGTACACGAATTCTAATTCGAGATGCGCTAAACCCAACTCTGCGATTCTTTGAATACCACTTACAGTATCTCTTTTTACCGCGGTAAAAGGTATTCCACCAGTACCAAATCTGATCTTGTTCGTTTTTTCTTTCGTCATAATAATAGCTTATTAAATTAGTTACTAAGTGCTAGTTAATTTCAGTTAATCTACTACTCGGTCCATATATTGCACAATTTAACCCCGATTCCACAAGCTGGTATATTCTTCTCGCTCATTTGTTCAACGTTTGCGTCATAAATAAACAGGCTCGGGAAAGTTGATTCGCCGAGAACTTTATAGTAACTGTATTGTAAGAATTTAGATGCTGAAAGTGCCTGAACGTCAACTCCAGCCACGAACGGCGTACTTCTCCATTTAAGGCTAACTGTATCAACGAGTATTACTTCATTTAATTTTTCCTCGTCATTTGTTCCTAGAAGTAGTACTAAACTTATATTTTTTGAGAGATCAGTGTATTCGCCAATTAATGTAAGCTTCTGACCTACTTTGCTTGTATAAATTGTTTCTTTTTGGTCTTCTTTTATGTAAAAAAGTTGTTCGAGAAAGTTATTTTGGGGATAGCTATCTGGTAGGTCCGAATCTTCACGGTTTAAGCCACTTCTCTCTATTCTATAATTTGATTTTGCATCCAGCACAACACAACTCGATTCTACATACTCACCCAAAGCAGCATCGACCCTATAACACTGGCTTAGGTCATTTCTGGCTAGAAGTATCCCGTTTGACGTATTGTATATGTATATCTCGGTTTCATTTACGCCTTCTACCAGAACTCTTTCAACTCCGTACTCCCCTATTTCTATCAGTCTGTAATTTGTTGCGAAATCCACGTCCGGCACTTTTTGCATGATAATTAATTTCCCGTCGTTTGTTCCAATGCTATTTACTGGATATGTGCTTAGATAAATTAATCTTTCCAGCCCATTTGCATAATTGAAAATTTGATCCCCGGTTGGTTGAGACGAGATTGTGTGAACTTTGTTGTTTACAATTGTAACCTGGCTCTGTACAGGCAAACCTATATTTGCGATTTGCGTGCGAGTTACTTCGACTATATTGGTATCGGGCATAATTTGGTAAACGACTATTTGTGTATCTACTTGTGCGAATAGATATTTGGGTTGATTATCCTGCTGGTAAAATATTTCTGAAACAAATTCTCCCAGCGTGCTTGCCTGTCTTTCTGGCGAAAGTGCTGCAAATAGATTCATATTTAAGACAAACTGCCACGCGCCAAGCACGACAAAAAGTGCGAGTGCGGTAATTACTACATTCAATACAACTAAATTTTTTATGAACTGTTTTTTTGTCATCTAGATCTGATTTGCTTGAGTTAAAAGCCTTGATATGATACTATCTTAGCATGCCTAAGCGTACATATCAGCCGTCAAAAATTAGAAGAATCAAATCCTACGGGTTCAGAGCTCGCATGGAAACCGTTGGTGGACGCAACGTAATCAGACGTAGACGTGCTAAAGGTAGACATGAGCTTACTGTATCCGACGAGATTCGAGTAGACAAAAAAAAGCGAATCAGCCGCCTCAGATAGGCGAGTATTAAATCTCCAAACCTTGATAATTATTTTAGTATTGTTACTAATCTTTTCTTTTATCTGCTTCTATAATTTATGATACTCCAGTACTTAATCAGCCTCTACTTCCCAACCACCTAAATACTACAAAGTAATCATTATGAGCGGAGAAATCAATTTCTATATGCCAGGTGCTGGGTTAATGACTGGAGGAATACTTGCAACAACATTTTATAGTACAGTTGTAAGTCTAAATGTACCAATACAAACTGAACAAGTTCAATCTACCCAAAGTGAATTGTATAAAATAATCAGTTCACCGATTCATTTTGATAACAAACATATACGTTGGTTGGGTGCAAGTGAGATAGAACTACTAAGTAGTGGAACTGATCTTTTGGCAATCGATAATTATGATAAAACAGTTGGTATCCTCAATAAGCTCAGGCTGAACTCAAGAAATACAGTTCGGCTAACTGACTCCGAAAAAGCACTAATATATATTCTTAGAGAAGCAACAGTTTCTAAACAAATAGAGAATGCACTTCTAAGGAATGATATTGCATTGGACGAACACCGAATTGTCGGAGTTAAATCACTTTGGTTTTCGAAATCTATGGATCCCTTTACCCAAGAAGGGTACCATCAAGCAGTTATGTGTATGAACTCACTAGGCAAGTATGATTTAAGAACACAAAAGGTTGATTCTCATTTGAATCCTGAAGGTAAACGAGCATATATGAGACAGCTTTTAGCTGAGTTCGCTGAAATATCGAAACAACTTCGTATTGCACAAGTAGAATTAGGTATGATTCATAGAGATATTAAACCTAGTAATATATTGTTTCAAGACGAACATTCTAATTCAGCCACACCACCTTCACCAAAGATCCGCTTAACTCTGGCAGATCTAGGCAGCTCGATTTTATCATCCCGTACTCCATTCGATATCACAGCATATACCGGAAGAAATACTTTGCAATACGCAGCTTTCGAAATGTTAGCCTCAATAATGACTAATGCCAATGAATTCAGCCATGATGCCAATCTCTTTAATAGTGACCAATTTTCACTGGCCATGACGCTTTTAGATGCATTAACTTCGTATTCACAACTGAATGATGATCAAATTATTGATTTTAAGAAAATCATAATTACAAGACAAATGGAAGATATGCTCACAGTCTCAGAAAAGATTGAAACCAAGAAAGTAAGTAGGGACAATCCAGCAGTCGAAGGGTTATTTACTTATATCTATCGTGTAATTATGGATTCTCAAGTACCTGAATTCAACTCTGAAAATTTAGCTTATTACCTTATCGAAATTTTTGACATCAGCATCGACAATGCCACTAGAATAGTTTCGATATTCTCTGCAATGCTTGAAAAAAATCCAAATGACAGGCTACTTGATGGCAAAAGAGCTGAGCCAATTGAGTTCTACAGAGAATTATCTAGATTATTCACGAAATAAAGCATCCATAGGCGTTTCTCCAAATTCAATATGCCCTCCGATTATTCCCACCCACGAGCAACCTTAGTCAAAACAACTTTCCCATTATAGTATGCAATGCAAGAGACAGCCGTACAGTAATCTATGTCAGGCATCGTTTGAGTTAGATGAAAGTCCCAGCTAATACTATCATCCCATTTTCCAGATAATACTTTTGATTGCATCATACTAAATCAAGTTAAATTAAATATATTATTACTTCAATCATCTATAAATCTACAATAGAATACCAGACCCATTAATATGAATTTACCTTCCTATAGAACACTCCAATGGGCCAATAAGTTGATTTTGTCGCTCTGGTTCAATGATATCAGACATGAAGCCTCACGGTTAAAGCATTTTTAGTGTAGGGGATAAATCATTAATTATTAGTACTATATAGACATAATATATACTACTATGTTATGATATATCATGACTATATTGATCGGAGATGAAAAACTTATTAATCAACAAGTAGATATTAAATCTTCATCTAGAGTGTACGTAGATAATGGGTATGTGTACAAGAGTACGAAATTAGAGCTTAGTGACGGTAATATTGAGGCTTTAGAGCATTATGTTACATTTGAGCCTGATGGTAAGATAACTATCAACAATTCATTTGGTTTGATGGAATTTTACTCGACCTTAACTGGAGACGACGTCGAGACAACAACTACTAGAGCTACGATTAGAATTATTAAGGAGGCACTTATGTTAAATCGAATAGAAGAGATTCTTGTAGATGAAGGTATTAGTAGAGATGAGATAAGAGTAGCATCAGGAGGTGAGATATTTTGGGGGTGTAGTGAAGTCACTCAGCTTGAAAGTGGATCGCAGTTTGGGATAGGTGAAAGATCTATCATTGTCAGAACTCCATTTATCGAAGGAGAAAGCATCAATAATATGCAACCTGAGGATATATCTCCTGAAGAATTAACGATTGAGTTCGGCAAGGTATTAAAACAATTAGAAATCCTTCAACGATATGGTATAGCTCACCGTGATATAAAACCATCAAATTTAGTATTTACGCGAAGAACTGATAAAAAGCTTTCACCTAAAATTACCGTAATAGATTTTGGAGGAGCAACGGAAGCTAACGAATCAAGCTTGTTACATTTTACTCCTGCAGAGTTTATTGGTACTTATAGTTGGTTAAGCCCAGAACAAGGAAATCGGACAAACGGCTACTTGAAAACAACAGATCGATTTTGCCTGCTACTCACTTATATTCATAGATTTATTTCTTTATTTGGTGAAAAACATGAGGTCAAATCTATACTAACTAGATTTGAAATGGATAAAAATGATAGAGTAAGCTTCATCGCTGATATGGCGCAATCGGAAGTAAAGTATGAAAACCTAAAAAATTTTTTCATCAAATTGAAATATAGCAAAATGAAGTCAGAATTGTTATCAACGATTCTTTATCAAATGCTCCATCATAGCACTGAAAGTAGGTATGCACTGGATGAAGACTCTAATCTCATATCCTCCAATAATAATATCTTTGAGATCATTGCTAGAATCATGGCAAATGAGGAAATTGAACAATCAACAGAACATATAGAGTTAGAAGAGCAGCAATATTTAGCAGCTGCAGGTGACTAGAGAGCTGGCGTTAGAATAGCCTGCCTTGTAGGTAGTTTGAGACGATTTGGTTGAATTCTGTTGGCTTGTCTAGGTTGCTTACGTGCCCTGCTCCCCTTATCATGCGGAATGTGACGTGTTCGTAGACACTTGAGATCGCTTGCATATGCTTTCTGGTCAGTTTGTACTCGTGTTCACCTGTGATTAATAATATCGACATCCCAAGCCTCGCAAAGTCTATATGTTTATACAACAGAACACACCTGATTGCATAGTAAAGATAATTACGCATCTGGCTTTTGCGAATAGTCGAAATTATATGATCGAAATGCTTTATTTTCATTGCAAGTGAACCTGCGAAATATTTAGAAGTCAGCTTCAAAAAGAAAAATAAAATCCTAATATCCAACCTACTCAGAAACCGTGCAAACCGCGACAAAATTAACCATTTGAGAAAAGTCTCAACCTTCCTCAAACCAACACTATAAATCGTATCTGCAAGTATAAGTTTATCAATCCCCTCACCGTGCTTTTCCGCATATTTCTGAGCTACCATTCCTCCAAGCGATAGACCTAAGATGCTGTATTTATTAATTCCCAATTGTTCCACTAGCTCAGCCAAATCGTCGACCCAAAGATCCATCAGATCGACGTTATTTATATCATTTAATACTTCCTGATTTAATTCAGATTTACCGTGCAGCGCTAGGTCCATACATATTACACGAAATTCGTCGTGTAAATGACTAACTTGCCCAGCAAATATACTACTATCTCCGCCCGTTCCATGAATCAATATCACGGCTGGCGCGGCCTCCCTACCCGAAAGCTTGTAAAATAACTTCGTTGTTCTAGTATTTATATATGGCATCTAAAACTAATTTTAATACTAATAACTTAATTGGTACAGGTATACAAAACAATGTCTACCGCTTTGGGAATTTCGTTATCAAAATACCAAAAAAGAACATAATTAACTTTTTAATACCTGCCTCACTAGCGAAGGAGCATTTACAAATTGTAAACAAATATTTTGGAGATATTTTAGCTCCTGGCACTGAGGTAGTTATGATTCCTTGGAGTGAAAGGAGAAAGCAATATTTTATGGGACGTGGAGGGGGTATACTGCCTCCGAATACATTGGCAGTCAAACAAAACTTTATAGAAAATTTGCGGCCGATAAAAATAAGTGACTGCATAGATGTAGCAATCCGAAGAAAACTATACGATTTTCTAAAAAAGGCAGAAGAATTATATAAAAATGGCTATTCTATAGATCCAGTTGGTTGGGATGGAGCTTTTGGGTCACATATATCCAGACGTAGCTTTAGTGTTGAGCATAAATTAACTAATCTTTGCGTATCGGATAATAAGGAAATTGTACTTACCGATTTTCGACTTACTCCAAGAATTCCCGCAAAAGGCATGAATATAATACAAAGTATATTTACGATTATTTACTCCCGACTAGAGTTTACATATATGCGCAATTATATACAGACAATGCTGAAATCTGGCGAGGCATTAAAGCCTTAAACCTGTATAATCAACTATGTTAACAATGTATAATTGGCTATGCTACGGAAGGAATTACGACTAAAAAAGAAAACAGATATCGACCATGTCTTCAAAAAAGGAGGTAGTCTTTCAGGCGGGTTCTTCCGTATACTCATCAAAGAAAATGAGCTTAATCACCACAGATTCCTAGTGATAACCAGTAAAAAGCATGGACGTGCCCACCAGAGAAACCAGATCCGCCGTTGGATTTACCCGATATTGCGGGAGGTTATTTTGCAGAACAACCAGGCTGGCACAGATACGCAGGAGAAAAAGCCTAAATTTAAAGATATGATCGTGCTACCGCGCTACGAACTAATCACCATAAAAAAAGAGGTCTGGAAACCAGACCTCTTAAATTTACTTAAAAAGATTTAAATCAACTTTTAAATCAAACAAAAACTCTAAAGATTTAAGATGCAAACTGTGCAAAAGCTTTGTTAGCTTCAGCCATTTTCATAGTATCTTCTTTCTTCTTTACCGCTACTCCTTCACCGTTGAATGCAAGTTCTAGTTCGTGTTGTAGTGCTCCTGCAAAGTCAGTTGTTTTTCTACTATCGCGAGCTGCTTGAATAATCCACCGCATAGCAAGAGCAGTTTGTCTTTCAGGAGATACAGGCATTGGAATCTGGTAGTTAGCACCACCAATTCTGCGTGAACGAATCTCTAGTTTTGGTTTTATATTATCCAAAGCACGTTCAAAAACCTCTAAACCTGTGTATTTTTTCGATTTATTCTCATCTAGCTTTGAAGTAACTTGAAGATTATCCAGCGCTTTATATACTGCGCTAGCAGCTATTGATTTTTTACCATCCAACATAATGTTGTTGATAAATTTGCTGATTACCAAGCTACCGTATTTAGCATCTGGGAATAATTCTCTTTTTTTTGCTCTTTTACCTCTCATTTAAGTTTATTGATTCTTTGTTAATATAAATGTTATTTCTTCGCTTTTGGCTTTTTTGCTCCGTAACGAGAACGTGATTGCATTCTACCCTCAACTCCAGCTGCGTCGTATTTACCACGAACAACCTGATAACGTACACCTGGTAAGTCAGGCTTTTTACCAGCTCTTACAAGTACAACAGAGTGCTCCTGTAGGTTGTGGCCGATACCTGGGATGTAAGCTGTGATTTCTTGCTTGTTAGACAACCTCACACGAGCTACTTTACGCAAAGCAGAGTTTGGCTTTTTAGGTGTACGAGTAAAAACACTAACACATACTCCACGCCTTACAGGGTTTGCTTTTCTGAAAAACTTATTCCTTACACTATTGTAATTAAACTGTAGTGCTTTGTATTTCGTCTTTGCAGAAAAAGTTAAGCCCTTGAAACGAATAGTTCCGCGCTTTTTCTGTCTTCCTTTTCGTACTAATTGCGAAATTCTCGCCATTTTTAAAAACCTATATATTTTAAATATTTTAATTTATTCTATCAATATACCTTCTAGCTCTGTGATTCTGAGTGAGAATCCTTTTCAACTTGCAGAGCTTCCGCTGTAACTTCACCACCAACTCCTTTTGTGATGCCAGCTCCCAACGGGACAGGTCTACCGATTATAACATTTTCTTTCAATCCGCCCAAATTATCAATCTTACCAACGATTGCAGCGTCTGTTAATACGCGAACCTGATCTTGGAAAGATGCAGCAGAAAGGAAACTTTCTGTTCTAAGTGAAGCATTAGAAATGCCCATTAGCTGCCTCTTTGCGCGAATTGGAGATTTACCAGCTTCATCTAACTCACGATTAATGTGGTCAAATTGTCTATGATCTAGGTAGTCTCCTGGTAGGTTATCACTGTCACCTGGATTAGAAATCTGTACAAATCTACTCATTTGACGCACGATAACCTCCATATGTTTGTCATCGATTGCAATACCTTGTACTCCGAAAGTATCTTGTACGTTGTTAATGATGTAGTTCTGTGCTGTTTCAAGGTCAGATAATTCCATTAATTCTCTTGGGTCAACTGAACCTTGAGTCACTTGCTGGCCTTTTACAACTTTATCACCAGATTTAACAGCAAGAACCGACCAAATATCTAATTCATAAACTGTCTCATCTCTTTCTGTTGAAGCAAGGACGATGTTACCATCTTCAATTCTAGCCTCACCTGTGAAGTTAGCAGAAACTGCATTTCCTTGAGCATCAGTGAAAAGTTGATCGCCTTGTTTGACCTTTTTGACACGTTTAATCTTTACCTCAGTTGCGCCTTCTAGGCTGTACTTTCTCTGTTTATTCTTTTCGCCTAGAATTCTTACAATAATCTTGCCTTCTGCCTCATCTTTGCTAATTTCAACTGTACCTGCTTGTTCTGCAAGTATAGCTTTACCTTTAGGTGAACGTGTTTCCAATAGCTCTTCAACACGAGGAATACCTTGTGTAATGTCCTTCGCACTCGCACTACCAGAACGATGTTTAGCGTGGAGTGTCAGCTGAGTTGAAGCTTCTCCAATAGATTGTGCTGCAATAACTCCCATTGCTACACCTGCTTTTGCAAGTTTATGTGTACCAAGGTCGTAACCGTAACACTTGCTACATACGCCGTCTAGTGCTGAACATGTAATTACTGATCTTACTTTGACCACCTGCACAAATTCTTCGCTTGCAATTTCTGCAGCAATTTCTGAAGTAATTTCATTATTCTTTTCAACTAGTACTTCACCGTTTTCTGCTTTAACTGTTTCTGCAGCCCATCTTCCAGTGATACGATCGACAAAATCAATACGTCTCAAGTCATCTCTGTAAAGATGTATTCCTAGTTCAGTTTCACAGTCATCGATGCGGGTTATAACGTCTTGTGCAACATCAACTAGTTTTCTAGTCAGATAACCAGATTCTGCAGTTTTCAAAGCAACGTCTGCTAGAGCTTTTCTAGTTCCACGTGCTGCGACGAAATATTCCAAAGATGACAATCCTTGTTTGTAGTTTGAACGAAGTGGCAGTTCCACGATACGTCCAGACGGATCCACAATCAAACCTCTTACTCCAGAGATCTGCGAGATAGGATTTTCGACCGGAGCAGCACCTGACTCGTTTAATTTAACAAGGTTGTTGTTTGCTGCTAGATAATTCTCCCAAGTTGCTTTAGATACTCTTTCAACTATCTTCATCCATTCTTGTTCAAACAGTTTACGTCTCTCTGTTGCTGATACAAACCCTTGCTCATAGAAAGTAGCAAGTTCTTCTTCTTTTTTGGTAATTTCAGCAAGAAGATCGTCTTTGATTGGGTTGATTATAAAGTCATCCATACCAATTGAGAATCCAGAGTATGTAGCGTACTTAAATCCAACTTTCTCAACACTGTCTAGGAATTTAATTGCGAAATCAGCACCAAATTTCTCCAAAATATTTGCAGAAATCTTTGCAATTGCTTTTTTGTTGAGCTGTTCGTTAATAAATCTATAACCTTTCGGTAAAATATTATTAAAAATCAATCTTCCTACAGTTGTTTTCTCAACACCATCGTTTGCAAGTACAAAAATCTGTTCCCTTAGGTTAATTTCATTTGCATTGAAAGCACCAATTGCTCTATCAATTGAGTTGAAAGATTTGGTTGGCTCTTTTGCAAGTTCTTCTGCAGGAATTTCAGTTAGGTAGTAAACTCCATATGCCATGTCTTTTTCAGCATTTACAACTGGTTTTCCGTCTGCCATCAAAAGAATATTGTTTCCAGTGAACATTCTGTCGATAACTTCGTCAATTGCAGCTTGAGACAATGGAACATGTACAGCCATTTGGTCACCATCGAAGTCAGCGTTAAATCCTTTACATACCAAAGGATGAAGTCTGATCGCATTACCTTCTACAAGTACAGGGAAAAACGCTTGGATTCCTTGTCTGTGAAGAGTTGGTGCGCGGTTAAGTAGAACTGGTCTTTTGTCGATAACTTGTTCGAGGATATCCCAAATTTCATCGGATTTCTCATCGAAAACATTTTTCGCACTACGGATATTGCTTGCCAAACCGCGCGAAATAATCTCATGCATAACAAATGGTTTAAACAATTCCAAAGCCATTGTCTTTGGCAGACCACATTGGTCAACTGACAATTCTGGTCCTGCTACAATCACTGATCTACCAGAGAAGTCAACACGTTTTCCAAGCAGATTCTGTCTGAATCTTCCTTGTTTACCACGCAACATGTCTGATAATGATTTGTATGGTTGTTGTCTAGAGTTTTGTACTGCATTTCCAGGACGATGTGAGTTGTCGATAAGCGCGTCAACTGCCTCTTGAAGCATACGTTTCTCATTTCTCAAGATAATCTCAGGCGCACCAAGATCCATCAACTTCTTCAATCTATTGTTTCTGTTGATTACTCTTCTGTATAAGTCGTTTAAGTCTGATGTTGCAAAACGTCCTCCAGGTAACTGGATGATTGGTCTTAGATCTGGTGGTATAACAGGAACATTATGCATAACCATCCACTTTGGCTCGATGTCGTTACGCACCATACCTTCGAAGATTCTAAGTCTTTGCGTGATTCTTCTAAGTTTTAGTTGTGATTTTGTTCCGTTTAATTCTTCTTTCAATCTTTCAATTGTTGGTCTTACCTCTACTTCAGAAAGTAGTTTGTAAATTGCTTCAGCACCCATTGATGCATCAAAGAAATCTACACCTAATTCCATGAGTTCGCCGTATTCCTCTTCGGACAGAGTCATTCCTTTGTCGATACTTTCGATAAGTTTAGCCTGTACGTTGAATTTAGCTTCGAGATTTGCAGTTCTTTTGTCATAAATCGACCTAAGTTTTGCAATTTCTCTTTTTTCAGTAGTATCCAAACGATTCAATTGCATATCTAATTTTGCTTCAGCACCTTTTGCTTTCTTTTTTAGATCTGCTTTTTCTTTTTTGAATTTTTCTTTAACAGTCTCTAACTGCGCTTTTTCTTCGTTAGTAATCTCCTCCATTGCAACTGACCTAGTTTGTGCTAGAGTCTCTGCAGCAGCCTTTTTGTCTTCTTGGTTTGCTTGGATTACGAGGTAGCGAGAGAAATAGATAACTGTTTCTAGTTTCTTTTGTGGAATGTCCAAGATTAAAGCTAGTTTATTTGGAACT
The DNA here is from genome assembly GCA_041738875.1 of Candidatus Dojkabacteria bacterium. Lineage (GTDB taxonomy): Bacteria > Patescibacteriota > Dojkabacteria > CALFHW01 > CALFHW01 > JBGSOW01. The sequence continues at coordinate 6,089 of JBGSOW010000038.1, read as the reverse complement.
CCGTATGCATACCAAACATGAGTTACAGGAGCAGCCAATTTAATATGACCTAATCTCTCTCTTCTAACTCGTTTGTGAGTTACTTCAACTCCACATTTGTCGCAAATAATACCTTTGTAACGAATTTTTTTGTATTTACCACAATAACATTCGTAGTTTTTGGTTGGACCGAAAATCTTCTCGTCCATAAGTCCATCAACCTCTGCTTTGTGAGTCCTATAATTAATTGTTTCTGCTTTACGAACCTCACCATGAGACCAAGTCAAGATCTGTTGAGGAGAGGCAAGTGTAAGTTTTAGTGCTTTGAAATCTTTTATCATGTTATTTTCTAGAACACATTAATTTAATTAAACTGCTGTCTCTTCGTCAACGACCTCGAAGTTTTCATTTGATTCAACTTCTTTAGCCTCGGCTTCCGAGAGAATAAGATCTCCGTTACTTGTTGCTTGTCTTTGTAGTTCTTTCAACTCGTCTTCATCAAGGTTTGCTTCGATGATCTCGGTTAAATCTGTTTCATCTTCTTCTTTTTCAATTAATTCCAAGTTTAGGTTTAATGCTCGCAGTTCAGAAATAAGTACTCTGAATGATTCTGGGATATTTGGCGGTAGTATCGAAGTACCTTGTATCATCGCTTTGTATGCTGCTGCACGTCCGACAACGTCGTCTGATTTGATAGTCAACATTTCATGTAGTACGCTAGGTACGCCATGTGCTTCAAGTGCCCAAACTTCCATTTCTCCGAATCTCTGACCACCCATTTGTGCTTTTCCTCCAAGTGGTTGTTGTGTAACCATTGTGTAAGATCCAGTTGATCTTGCGTGGATTTTGTCAGCAGATAAATGGTTAAGCTTGATAATATGTCTTTTTCCAACAAAAATTGGATTTGGGAATGGTCTTCCTGTTCTTCCATCATATAGGTCTACTTTTTCAGTAAACTTTCTGCCTTTTTTCGCTAGTAGTTCGTCTAGTTCTACTTCTGAGATTGGACTAAATGGTGGAACTTCCACTTTTACTCCAGCTAGGTGAGCTTTGATAGCAGTACGATTTTCTTGTAGTTGACCAAGGTTCATACGTTTTACCATCGAAGAAGGACCCAAAATTACATCAACTGGTGTACCATCCTCAAGGTAAGGCATTTCTGCTTCAGGCAATATTGCTGAAATAACACCTTTGTCTCCATGAAGTCCTGTAAGTTTGTCACCAACAGAAATTTTACTTGTTCTTGCAACCCATACTTTGACTTGCTTTAGAACACCTGGATTTAATTTATCGCCAGAATTTTTGTCCAATACCTGAACACCAGTAACTATACCGTTGTCACCATGAGGCATTCTTAGTGAGTTATCGCGCACATCGCGGGCATACTCTCCGAAAATTGCTCGTAGTAGTTTTTCTTCTGCAGTTAATTCTGTTTCACCTTTTGGCGCAATAATTCCGACCAAAATATCTTGTGCGTGAACATATGCTCCAATTCTTACAATACCTGTTTCATCAAGATTTCTAAGTGCATATTCACCAACATTTGGGATATCTCTAGTAATCTGTTCGTCACCAAGTTTTGTTTCTCTTATGTCTTGTACGTATTCGTGAATATGCACAGAAGTAAGTACGTCTTCTTTTACAAGTCTTTCAGAGATAATTATTCCGTCTTCGTAATTATAACCTTCGTAATGCATGTATGCTGTAAGAAGATTACGACCCAAAGCCAGTTCTCCATTATCCATCGAAGGACCATCGACCAAAACGTCACCTTTAGATACTTTGTCTCCTACTCTAACTTTAACTGTTTGAGAGAAACTGGTATTTTGGTTAGTTCTAAGGAATTTATCGATATCGAAAGTCTGAACACCTTTTGTTTTATATTTAATTGTAACTCTACTTGCGTCAGATTCTGTAACAATACCTTCTTCTTCAGCTAGAAGAAGACGACCAGAAGCAAGTGCTACGACTCTTTCATAACCTGTTCCTACTAGAGGAGCTTCAGGTGTAACTAGAGGTACGGCTTGACGTTGCATGTTTGAACCCATCAGTGTACGAACTGGGTCATCGTTTGATGCGTATGGAATCAAAGAGAAACCAATACCACCGATTTGCGCCGGATTGATATCGATATAATCTAAATTATTTGCAATAACATTCATAAAACTACCATTAAACCTAGTGAAAACTCTTTCCTGAGTAATATCACCATTTTCACTCAATTCTACATTTGCAGGGCCGATATGGAATTCTGTTTCATCTGCAGAACTGAAATATTCTACTTCTGATGTCAAACGAGGTAGGATATTGATTGATTCAATTTTTGCTTTTTCTAGAACTGCCTTGTCGCTAATTGCAACTACCTTGCCCATATACAAAATAACATGTCCTTTTTCATCCACTGCGTCAGTACTCAAAGTTACATCTTTAAAGTCTTTGTCTGCGAGTTCGGATACATTTACTGAAGTTACAACTTTCTGGTATGGCGCCTCAAGTAGCCCATAATCATTAATACGAGCATAAATTGCCATATGTGAAACTACTCCAATTGACGGACCTTCAGGTGTTGTAACCATACATAGTCTTGAATAGTGAGAACTATGAACGTCACGCACTGAGAAAGTTGCTCTTTCTTTGGTTAGTCCCTTTGGTCCACCGGCTGTAATACGTCTTTTTGTTTCAAGCTCAGACAGGATATTTTCCTGGTCCATGTATCTAGATACGCTACTAGATCCAAAGAACTGGTTGATTGATGCGATAACTGGTCTTGTATTGATAAGCATTCCAGGTGTAACTGGATCATCGGTTGAGTGTGTGCTCATTCTGTCTTTGATATTTTTCTCCATTCGCAATACACCGATTCTGATTCTCTCCGCGATAAGTTCTCCAACTCCACGAATACGTCTATTTGAAAGTGAGTCGACATCGTCAACTTTGATTTCACCGTTGTTTACGAGGACAACTGCTTTAATTATTTCAACGATATCTTCTTTCTTTAATGTGTAATTTTCTCTTGTTACTGGTGTATTTAAGCCTAATTTTTTATTCAACTGATATCTTCCAACTCTACCTAGGTAGAAACGTCGTTTGTTGAAGAAAAGTGATTGGATAAATTCTTTTGCTGCGTCTAGATTAATAGTATCTTCAGGTCGAAGTTTTCTGTAAATTTCTAGAAGTGCTTCTTCTGTATTTCTTGATGGGTCTCTAGATAAAGTAGATTCGATAAATCCTTCTTTGTCATGCTCTAAAGTATCTTTAAGAACTGAAGTTATTTCGTTGTTTGATGAATAACCTAGTGCCCTTAGAATTGTAGTCAATAAAATCTTTGGTTTTTTGTCCAGTAATTTAACTGACATTTGTCCTGTTTTGTTTACTTCAAAATCAAACCATCTTCCGCGCTCAGGCATTAATTTCACACTATATAGTGGTTTACCTGATTTGCTAATCGCTTTTCCTTCTGAGAAAAGAAGTCCTTCTGAGCGCACAATTTGCATCACTACAACTCTTTCATTACCACTAACTACAAATGTTGCCCTTGGGCTCATTACTGGGATATCTGCAACAAAAATCTTTTGTTTTTTGATTTCACCACTTTTCTTATTAGTTAGTTTTACATCTACATACATAGGACGATCATAAGAAAGGCCTAATCTCTGTGCTTTACTGAATGTTGTTTGGGACTCGCCCCAGCTAATGTCACCTAGTTTCAACTCCCAACTTTCACCAGTGTAATCGTCAACTGGATTAATTTCATCGAAGATTTCTGTAATACCTTCTTCAATCATTAACTCATATGATCTCAAATGAGAGTCAATAAGGTTTGGTTCTAAATGTCTTAATTTACGCGTCGAAAGATTGAGTCTTTGGGTTACTTTGTTGGACATCCGTTTTGATAGATTGAAATAAACTAAACACGCACGTTTCAAACGCAAAAGAGCCACCCATTTCTGAGGAGGCTTTAAGAAATATAAGTTTTAACTGAAAATTGAGACATGCACGCGTACATTTCTATAACATATACCTTGATAGCCTGTCAAATATATTGGTCATTTTGACACGATAATATTTTGCTTATTTATCAAGTTAATTATTTACTTCTTACTAGTTAATTTATTCTAGATCTAGCCCTCGAAAACCACAGCGCCGTTCTCTATTCTGAATACATATTCCCGGGCTTCGGTAATTTGATAAGGTATGTCGTTTATGTTGAGGTTGATTGCATCCGGGCTTGTTGTGGATAGTGTGAAAGTTTCATTTGCAGAAACTTCCTCAGTCTCACCTATTCTATAGATTCTTGCAGTTGGTCTGCCATCGGTTCGTAGTTGTACGTATGCATCGCGCCCTTCGATAGTGAAACTTGCGCGGATCTCTTCAGCGGGCGCGCCGGTTTCTGCGTTAGTTACGGATTGGTTTGTCACGCTGAATACAACGACTAGGTCAATCCTACTGGTTTGATTGAACTGATTGGTTGCGAGTAGGACGAAATTATTCTCTCCTTCATTTAATTCGAGACCATTAACTGTGAATCGCTCGAAGTTATTTGTGTTTATTCTCTGTCCATTTAATTCTAAGCTCGAACCCGGATCGACCAAACCTACTAGAGTCATGGGGTTTTGCGTGACTTGGATAACTTCGCGCGCGCCAGAAGCCAAAGTCACCGGACTAATAACCTCAAGTTTCGGTGGCCTTGCAACAGCAGATATTTGCGCGACTATGTATAGTGCAAAACCTGCGATAATTAAGGCGATTATGAGAGCCATAAGTCTTGTTGGGTTGATGTCCAAACTTACAGTATTTAAGCGCGCGGCAAAATATCCAGCAGGGCCTAGTTCAACTGCTGTTCTGGACTTTTGCTCCCTGCGGTACATCGCAACCGCGCGGTCAGGATTAATCCCAAGATGTTTGGCATATTTTTTTAGAAATCCTTTGGCGTAGACATTCGCTGCGAATTTGTCATAATTGCCTGTTTCTAAGGCAACTAAGTATTCTGTGCGAATTTTTGTCGTTTCTGCGATATCCTTAATATCCTTACCCAACTGCTTTCTCTTCTCACGCAATAGATCTCCGATATTTTGTACTTCGTAAGTATTTCGAACCATTTTTAATTATAGCAAGCAGAACAAACATTACTTGCACTTCAAGTTCTCTGCGTCTAATCACCTAGGTATTCCAGCACATCTTCGCCTAAATAGTTCGTAAGTGGGGTTATTGCTTCTGTAGGGATTTGTTCGCTGGGTCTTAGAAACACTTCATATAGACTGAGGACGACAAGAATCACAACCGCAAAAACCAAAAGTATCCAGATTATGTTGGTTTGTTTATTTAACATCTTGTTTATTAATTTTATTAATTTGTTTAAGCGTCAATTTAATTTATTAATTATCCTGTCAATTTATTATAGTAACTTTCCTGCAAACTAAATACTCCAGAAATACGAGCGTATATTTAAGTTAACTTGCACTTGGCCTGGTTCTTGCTGTGAGGCAACACTTATGTCGGTAACTTGCAAAATTCTTTTTGAATTCTCAATCCGCTCTACGAACCTAGGCACGTCAGATATATTCCCGCGGGCACTGAGATTAATTAACTGCACCTTCAACCTAGGGCTTACTACCCCATCGCTAATTGGCTGGGAGGTTGTATCGGAGTTATTGAAAGACATACTTTGGAACCTGAGGTTGCTTGAGATAACGAACGCGAGTAGTTCTGTATATATTTGCGACTGCTGTTTGTCTTCACTTAGGATTTCTTGGAATTCTGCGATTTCTGCCTCGTTTTCTTGTTGTCTGTTTAGTAATTGAGTTATGCTGCTAATCTTGCTCTGTTGCAACTGAATTCTATTGTTTAGCGCGTTGTTTAGATCGGTTTGCCTGGTAATCGAGGACAGTGCTGGCGTTATAGCGAAAAATACTAGTACTGCGACCGCCAACACAGTCAATACACCTGTTCCTATTGTTTTTCCTTGCGGTGTTGCGAAAACTTGATTAACGCTTTCTGTTATTGATATTCTTTTGGCTCTTTCTTTTGGTAATTTTTTTTCTTGAATTTTTTCTACTTCTTCGAGAGCATTTTCTGCTGTTACTGGTTCGCTCTGGTCAGAAACTACTGAA
>JBGSOW010000061.1:0-7561 GCA_041738875.1 Candidatus Dojkabacteria bacterium | reverse complement strand
CTCATACAGAAGGGTATTGGGAGCGCAGTCATTTCGAATGACAAATTTCCTCTAACATAGTTACACGACTATCTAGGTTATTTGTTTTCGCTTCAATTTGTCTATTTCTTACGATTAACTCGATATGGACAACGTCGTATATTTTCAAAACTATTTCTTGTAGATTGTGAAACTCCTTTTTGAATTCATTAAATTCCACCCGTGTGACGTAGTCCTCTTTGTTTGGCATTTGAGAGATAAGTTTTTGAATAGTATCATCGATCCTGTCGAAACGTTCAGCTAGTTTTATATTAGCTTCACGATATTCTTCGACTGTTAAATAGTTATTGCTGTTCACCTGTGGTTACTGTCTAGCATTATCTTAGATTGGTTTATTTTGCTTGAGCTTAATTTATTATAGATTTTAATTCTTAAAAAATCCTTAAGACTTTTTATTTGTGGATTAGCTAGACGGGAGGCTGGTTTAAGGTAGGAGGGTAGGCAGTTCTGATCAAATATTGACCAATACTTGAAGATCCTATTTGATTTAATGTGAAGAGGGTATCTTACTATTGACTATGTAGGGTGTAATTTGGTAATATCATCTTACTCGCATGTTGGTGACCCAACCTCTGCAAATTGCAAATCAGTTACACTTTTGCACAGCAAATCTGGACTGATAAATTTCTTGCGTATTTCATAAGCAGGGTATATAATTCTCTTACCTTTTATGGTTATGAGTTGAATTGACTTCAGAAACTAAATTTTCAGTTTCTGGAACGTAGTTCAATTATCTAGGGAGAGTTGAATAAGTTCTTTAAAAACTGGATATGCATCAAACACGACATTTTGGTAGGTTGAACAAACACAGTAGCACTGTATTATTACTAAGCAATTAGTAATTTGCAGGAGCTTACATTACATTGTTCCCAAAATCAAATGAATTTACCCGTCACCGATTATTAAATTTATTTAATAATCAGTAGACGAATCTTGCGTTAAGTTACTCAAGGGTAAGCAGTGGATGCCTTGGTACAAGAAGCCGAAGAAGGACGTTAGGGCGCGATAGCCTACGATCAGGACCCTCAATCCGTTACGAGTCGTAGATTTCCGAATGGGGAAACCCATCCCGATTTATCGGGATACTCATTGATGAATACATAGTCAATGAAGAGGCAAGCCAGCGAAGTGAAACATCTCAGTAGCTGGAAGAAAAAATACCGAACGTATTCCGTAAGTAGTGGCGAGCGAACGCGGAACAGCCCAAACCACCATAGTTACTTTTTTCCGACCCCGATTTATCGGGGAAAGACTTTAGTGCCGATTTAGCGGTTATACTATAGTGGTGTTGTAGGGGTTAACTAGAATGGATCTAAATTGCCATTCATGCAGTTACAAAGTTTAAATATAGTCGAATATCGTGGAAAACGATATCCATAGAACGTGAAAGACGTGTAGACGAAATGTTTAAGCCTGCATTGGTTAATTTCCTGAGTACTACCTGATAAGTGAAATCTGGTAGGAATCTACCCAAACCACTGGGTAAGGCTAAATACTTCTTGTGACCGATAGTGAACTAGTACCGTGAGGGAAAGGTGAAAAGATCCCCGAGTAGGGGAATGAAATAGATCCTGAAACTGCTTACTTACAAACAGTAGGAGCTCCGATTTATCGGAGTGACTGCGTGCCTATTGAAGAATGAGCCTGCGAGTTATTGTCTGTGGCTGCTTAAGTTGTTCAGCAACGGAAGCCTAGCGAAAGCGAGTCCGAAAGGGCGACCATATAGTCCCAGGCAATAGACCCGAAATCGTGTGATCTAACCATGGCCAGGGTGAACTCTGTAGAAATACAGAGGGAGGCCCGAACCGGTGTATGTTACAAAATGCTCGGATGAGCTGTGGTTAGCGGTTACACATCAATCGAACACGGTGATAGCTGGTTCTCTTCGAAACAACTTTAGGGTTGGCCTCGAGTTGTAGCAGATGGAGGTAGAGCACTGATTGATACTCGGGGGGCTTCGGCCTTACCGGGGTCTCTCAAACTCCGAATGCCATCTGTGTAATCTCGGGAGTTAGAGGTTGGGCGAAAAGGTCCAGTCCTCAAAAGGGAAACAGCCCAGATCATCGGTTAAGGTCCCTAAATATATGCTAAGTGGTAAAGGAGGTGAAGATTCAAAGACAGCTAGGAGGTTCGCTTAGAGGCAGCTATCCTTTAAAGAGTTCGTAACAGATCACTAGTCGAGAGTCTTTGCGCCTATAATTAACGGGGCTCAAGCATATTACCGAAACCATGAGTGAATACTTTTAGTATTCGCGGTAGAAGAGCGTTGTACGTGCAGTGAAGGCGGACCGTAAGGTTAACTGGAGCGCGTACAAGTGAGAATGCAGGCATGAGTAGCGAGATGCAGGTGAGAATCCTGCACACCGTATGAGCAAGGTTTCCACAGCCATGTTGATCAGCTGTGGGTTAGTCGGTCCTAAGGCGAGGTCGAAAGACGTAGTCGATGGCCAACAGGTTAATATTCCTGTACTAAATTAATTGCGTTTGAACTATGGAGAGACGGAATTGGCGAAGTTATGCTGCGCTTGCGCAGTCTAAGTAGTAAGTTAGGCAGTTCTAGGTAAATCCGGAACAGCCGTTTATCCCGATTCGTCGGGGTATAAAAACGAGCTATTAAAGATAGTTGGAGGCTCAGGCTGAAGACGAAGTTAACCCGGTCAGTTTCCCAGAAAATCTTCTACGTAAGCAATTATTTTAACCGTACCGCAAACCGACACAGGTGCTCTGGTAGAGTATACCAAGGTGGACGGGTGAACCCATGTTAAGGAACTCGGCAAATTACTTCCGTATGTTTGCTAGAAGGAAGCCCCGATTTATCGGGGGGCACAAAAGAGGTCCAATCGACTGTTTATCAAAAACACAGGTCCCTGCTAACACGAAAGTGGATGTATAGGGACTGACGCCTGCCCAATGCCAGAAGATTACGGAAGGCGGTGATTTCCGATTTATCGGAATGAGCTGCTGACTCAAGTCCTGGTCAATGGCGGCTGTAACTATAACGGTCCTAAGGTAGCGAAGTTCCTCGGCGCTTAATAGGCGTCCCGCACGAAAGGCGTAACGAGTTGGACACTGTCTCGACATGGGGCCCGGCGAACAATGAAATGGCTGTGAAGATGCGGCCTACCCACACCAGGACAAAAAGACCCCAGGATCTTTACTATAGCTTATCATTGGAATAAGATTGTAGTTGTAGAGCGTAGGAAGGAGACTTTGAAGTTTCGGCGTCAGCCGGAATGGAGTCGTCAATGTAACACTTCCCTTTTATAATTTTATTTCTAACCAGTACCGTTATCCGGTTTCTGAGACAGTGATAGGTGGGTAGTTTAACTGGGGCGGTTTCTTACTAAAAAGTAACGTAAGATTTCTAAGGTCGGCTCAAGCTGGATGGAAATCAGCTGAAGAGTATAATGGCATAAGCCGGCTTTACTGTGAGAGGGACACCTCGAACAGTTACGAAAGTAGGACATAGTGACCCTTTGGCAGCAAGTGGAAGCGCCATTGTTTATAGGATAAAAGTTACCCTGGGGATAACAGGCTAGTCTTGCCTAAGAGTTCATATCGACGGCAAGGTTCGGCACCTCGATGTCGGCTCGTCGTATCCTGGGGCTGTATAAGGTCCCAAGGGTTGGGCTGTTCGCCCATTAAAACGGCACGTGAGCTGGGTTCAAACCGACGTGAGTCAGGTTGGTCTCTATCCGGTGTGGGCGTTCGAATTTTGAGGGAATTGACCCCTAGTACGAGAGGATCGGGGTGAGGTAACCTCTGGTGCACCAATTGTCCCCGAGCAGTAAATATTTACACTATGTATAATGTTTCTTGCTTGGGGGCATAGTTGGGTAGCTAAGTTACTATTTGGATAAACGCTGAAAGCATATAAGCGTGAAGCCAGTCCCAAGATTAAAATTCGTCACTAACCCCCCAGTAGATAACTGGGTTGATAGGCGCTAAGTGCAAGTGCAGCAATGTACTAAGCTAAGGCGTACTAATAGGGTGAAAACTTAACGCAATAATTCATTTGGTTATTGGGATTAATGTGTGTTGTTCAGAGCACTAAATAGATATTTAGTTTTAATCGTTAATACTAATTAAAGAAGTCCGTGTTTGTCATATCCAGTTTTTAGAGAAATTTATACGTTTGTTGTATAATTTGATCTGATTATTGTTATTAATTTGTTATCTTGTAAATTATCAGGTAACAATTAGTAATCAATATATGTTCTTTACAATTAAATAAGTTTCGGCCTTCAGAAATTGCTTGAAGTTCATATTTAGTAATAAGTTAGTGTTTATATGTCCGTGAAAAGTTCAAGTTAAGTTCATTGATATTTTTAAGTAATATTCAAGCAATTTCTGGTGGCTGTAGCGATGTGGAACCACCTCTTTCCATACCGAACAGAGAAGTGAAACGCGTCCGCGCCGAAGATACTCGGACCATAGGTCCCGGGAAAATAGGTCGCTGCCAGATCAAAAAACCTCAGTAATCCTGGGGTTTTTTTATGCCTTTGTATATTTTATAGTTATAGGGCGTCGTGGCGTTTTTCTATAAGTATCCAAACATGCTATATTAAATTAATGTCAGATTATAAAATTAACAATTACGTTGATTTGGACGAACAGGATACGCTTGATAATACAGGCCTTGAGCCTTTGGACGTTACCACTACTAAACTCGAGAGCAAAGCTTCTGTAAGCAATAAAATTGACACTACTATTGTTTCCACTAGTTCTATTAATTCGACTAATCCAAATAATCCAATCAACCCTAGCAGTTCCGATAATTCCTCTAATTCGATTAACAGTATTGATTACAGAGAGCTGTTTTCATTTTTTGCGGAACTAGGTAGACAGTTAGATCAGACATATAGTGAGGGGAATCAGGAAACGAGTGAGGGATTTATTTCTGGGCTCGATGGACTCGCCAAATGGGAGAAGATTTTTCAAGAAATGAATTTGTCTGAACATAATGATATTTCAGTTGTACAGAGAGATGGTTTTTTGAACTTTATTAAATACTTGAGAGTGAAATTGGAAAGAAGAGCAGGTCAGGCGGATAAAAGTGCAGTGAATATGTGATATAATTATTTCCGAAAGGGGTTTGCGTCTTATTAGTTATTAGTATATTTCTAAGTGTTTAATTACATGCAGAAAGCGTCTCATAGCAGTAAAATCCATGCGCAAATTGTTTCTAAAATATGCAATTCAAAACAAGAAGAGTTAAACAAGTCCCAAACTTTGTAATTGAGGATAGTGTAACTGCTGAATTAAACAGTTATCTAGCCGAATTAAAAAGACCTCCGGGAGCATTTTCTAAAGGCCAGATCATTACAGGAAAAATCGTCTCCGTTTCTAAAGGAGAGATTCTTGTAAATGTTGGTGGTAGAGCTGAAGGAGTAGTTTCTGGACGCGAAATGAAGCTCGAAGGTGAGCAAAATACCAAAGTAGCCGGTGAAGACATTTTAGTTTACGTTATCAAAGGCGAAAACGAAAAAGGTCAGATTGAGCTATCCATCAGAAGAACTGGTACAGCAAGAAAATGGTACGACTTGAAAACTGCACAAGACAATGATAAACCAATTACCGTAAAGGCTGTTGAGGCGAATACTGGCGGATTGATTGTTGATGTTGGCGGTGGTTTACGCGGATTTATTCCAACTTCGCAGCTAGATAGCGCGCGTATCTTTGGAGTGACTTCGGATTACGGTAATAAAGAAAAGGCAAATCAAGAAGTACAATCCAAATTAGCTGACCTTATTGGTCAAGCAATTGACGTGAAAATTATTGAGATTGATCGTGAGAAAAATCGCGTAATTTTCTCTGAAAAGATGGTTACTTCGACTGCTGATCTTGAGATGCGTGGTAAAACACTATCTAAAGCAGAGGTTGGTACAAACCTTGAAGCTGAAATTACTGGAATCGCACCATTCGGTTTATTCGTTAATGCCGAAGGTCTGGAAGGTCTTGTTCACTTGTCAGAAATTTCATGGGATAAAGTTTCTAATCCTGCTGATTTCTATAAAGTGGGTGACAAAGTTAAAGTTCAGATTATTGGTATCCAAGATGATGGTAAACGTGTAGCTTATTCAATTAAAAGATTACTACCAGATCCATGGGATGAATTGGTTAAAGATTATAAAGTTGGCCAAGTTGTCGATGGGGTAGTTACTAAAGTTGTTGAGTATGGCGCGTTTGTGCGTATCGGTACCAAATTAAACGGACTTGTTCATATTTCTGAGATGTCGGATAAACTAGTTAGAGATCCGCACGATATCGTAAATGAAGGCGACGACGTTAAGTTGGCAATCATTTCAATTTCTCGTGAAGATCGTCATCTAGGGCTTTCTCTAAAGAAAGCTAAATCTGGCGGAAAAGACACTGGTTCTAAAGCTACAGACAAAAAAGTCGAAGGCGAAGATAAAATGTCTCCAGAAATGGAAAGTCTAAAAGAGATATTGGGAGAGAACTAAACCTACTTGGGTGAGGTTAAGACTGATATATCAAGCCAGTTTGTGGGGTTATGGTGATTTACCATAACCCCATTTTTAAACCGAAAACTGTTAGCAATCAATCAATCTTTCTGCTAAAATCGTAATAAATTAGCACTAATTTTAACAGACATTACTATGGAACCTCACACAATAGACGCGGAAAGTATATTCTCGAGATTTACACAGAATGCACAAAAGATTATTATTACGTCTTACGATTTGGCGCGCAAGGACTCCGAAAACGCAGAAGCAGAGTTGGCTCCGAAGCACTTGTTTGTCGCACTTCTGACCTCTGGCAATAATTTAGCCTCAAGACTTTTAGAAAAATTGGGGATTGATTTGGCGCAGACTGCAGAGGCAATTATTGGTTCAGCAACTGATAGTTATTCGGTGAGAAGCATTGTTCCAAATGATGCTTATAGGAAGATATTGGGACAGGCGTTTATGGAAGCCGCTCAGCTAGGACATGTCTATGTTGGTACAGAGCATATTTTACTAGGATTTTTAAAAAGCCCTGAAATTCCTTTTGTTGCAGATTTGATTAAATCTGGATTTAGCTATGAGAAAATAAAAACTGATCTTTTAAGCTTTGGTACATATCATCCGGGAGTATTTGATAAAAAACGTGATGAATTTGCAGAAAAACCTGCGCAGGAAAGTGCGTTACAGTTTTTTGGAACTGATATGGTGGAAAAGGCAAAAGATGACAAATATTTGCCGATACTTGGCAGGCATGATGAAATTGAGAGAGTTACACAGATTTTAAGTCGTCAAACGAAAAATAACCCAATTTTGGTTGGTGAGGCGGGAGTTGGTAAAACAGCAATTATCGAAGGTTTGGCACAGAAAATAGCGAAAGGTGATGTACCTCCACAGTTTCGTAAAGTAGAAATCATTCAAATTGATATAGCTAGTATTATTGCTGGTGCAAAAATACGTGGAGATGTTGAGGAGAGACTATTGGGGATATTAAATGAAGTTCAAAATGATCCGAACAAAATTATTTTTATAGATGAAATCCATACGATTGTATCCAG
>JBGSOW010000034.1:0-10102 GCA_041738875.1 Candidatus Dojkabacteria bacterium | reverse complement strand
ACCCAAAATCGCATGACGACTTTTTCTTCTTTCCACCCAATCATCTCAAAATGGTGATGCAATGGGGCCATAAGTAATATGCGTCTACCAATTATTCTTCTTGCCACGGATTGTACAAGCGAGGACAGAAGTTCAACTACAAATGGGAAACCGATTACTAATAAAAGAAACGGTACTCTCATTTCTAGAGCAATCACAGCCATGAGTGTTCCAAGCGCAAGTGATCCCACATCTCCCATTTGCACTCTAGCAGGGGGGATATTGAAGTATAAATAAGCAATAATTCCGCCAGTTGCAGTTGCAGCGAGGAGTGCCATGTTCATATTCCCCTGCAGCATGGCAATTGCCATAAGAGATATAAATGCGGGCATAAGCATGCCCGCAGACAGTCCATCCATCCCGTCAGCCAGATTAACTGCGTTGCTCATAAATAACACTGTGAGTATTACAAAAGGCAGCATCAGAATTCCGATATCAATACTTAACCCAAATGGGAAAAATAGTGTAGTTGGTGAAGCCCAACCTGCTGCAATTACAGTCCAATAAAAAACAGCAAATCCAGCAAGAGAGTTAATTAGAATTTTTTCGTGTGCTTGAATGCCTTTACCTGGGTTAGACCCGAGGATAAAAAAGAAACTTTTGTATACGTGCCATGGGTAGGTCAAAACATACCAAAGACGAGTTAAAATGTTTGCATGGACGCGAATTAATTTATTAATTCTAGTAAGTGGTTTAACTTTTCTTGGGATTCCATAAATATTCAAAACATCGTCAATCCCACCCAATATCGCAGAAATGAGAACCACAATCAATGGAACTTTAGTCGAGCCGTTAAAATTTGTAAGAACAGTTATAATTAAAAAACTAATTACAATTATAAGCCCACCCATAATCGGAGTTCCGACTTTTTGTTTCCTCTGATCAATCACTGTCGAAAAATCCACCTCGATTCGGCGGGTAATTTTAAGCCTGTATAATAGGTTAATTATCGGCACAGCAAGTATCGCACTGAGGAAAATTGCCCCTATTAGGATTGATAAAAGGTAAAATAGATCATTCATAATTAATAATTCTTTGATACAATATAACTCGCGAAGATATCAATCGCATAATATATATTAATATAAACGCTGGAACATAGAAATGATCAAACAATTAATTGCGCCATTACAACAAGTAATGCTCCAGAAAAAGATCTGCCCTGGTTGCACAAGAGCACTAGATCAGCAGACGAACAGGCTAATCCGCATAAACCAAACAGAAATGGTAACTTGCGAATGCACAAGAGTTTTCATCTACGACAAACAACTAGACACATACAGGCGAGCACTAAACAGTGAGTTGGTTTAGAAGTATCACGTTCTAGTTAACTTGAAGAGTAGAATTTCATGATTTCTTAATCTTTTGCAGTAATAATAGAATATGGTTGATAAAAACATGAATGACAAAGACATAGGTATTAAAATCTACGAAACTGCGGGAAACGAAGTTAAACTTGATGTGAAGTTGGATGGCGTTACTATTTGGCTGACACAGAAGCAAATTGCCTTTTATGAAGATGCAACATGTTCCATTTTGGAACATACCACTATTCATGGTGCAATAATGGGCAAAACCCAGAGAGCTAAAACTAAATATTACAACCTTGATATGATAATCGCACTGTTGGTTGCTCAGAGTGACCCCGCTGAAAAAGATCTAATGATTGATCTAATAGTCAACTTACTAAAAATTTAAGTGCAAATATTAAAGCACTAATAAATGGATTAATAATAACCTACTTTGAGCGGGGGGGTGTAGCCTAACAGACAAACTAAACTTAGACTTAGTGCCTGGTTATGCGATAATATGGTTGTTATGTACAACAATATTCCGCAAGAGCTTCTTTCAGACCTGAATAATGCGCCTAAAGTTCCGGGAGTGTATATTTTTCGTGACGAAAGTGAAGTTGTTTTATATGTTGGTAAAGCAGTTAATTTGTACAACCGGTCACGCTCGTATTTTGCAAATTACCGTAGACTTGATCCTAGGTTGAAAAACATGGTCGAACTAGCTGCGAGTGTAGAATATCTTACTGTTACCAACGAAGTTGAAGCACTTCTTCTGGAGTCGAATGTAATTAAAAAGTATTTGCCAAAATATAACATCGCACTAACTGATGATAAAAGTTATATTTGGGTTAAAGTTGTAAGTGAGATAGATTTCCCGATAGTAAGTATTGTTTATAGTAAAAAAAATGATAATGCAGACTATTTTGGACCTTTCCCAGGAAGAGGTCCGATAAGGCGCATGCTTAGACAATTACGAAAAACTTTTCCATACAGAAGTTGCAACCGAATTATCGAAGAAAGAGAAGGGGATACGCCAACCAAAAAATTTATTTATTCAAATGATCAAAAACCATGCTTGTACTATCATATTGGCATGTGTTCAGCACCTTGTACCACAAAAGTAGAAAAATCAGAGTACAGAAGTCAAGTGAATTCGTTGAAAAGATTTTTTAGATCTGAGCATGCAGACATCAAAAAAGATATGTTAGATGGCATCAAATCACTTTCTGCTGAACAAAAATATGAAAAAGCAGCAGAGCTACGCGACCAGTTGAGAGACTTAGAATACCTCACAAAGTTTAGCCTCATCACTGAAGATGTTGATGATGAAATATTCAAGCAGAAAACACTTTCATTTAAATTAGAAGGTTTAAAGCAATTGATCGAACGCCTGCAATTAACTTATCCCACAGATGAAGAAAGTCTGAAAAACTTTAGAATTGAGTGTTATGATATTTCCAATATACAAGGCACGAATGCAGTCGCATCCATGGTTGTATCAAAAGGGGGAACTCCCTTCAAAAAAGATTATCGCAAATTCAAAATTAAACAAAAAGAAACACCAGATGATTTTGCGATGTTGCAAGAGGCTTTAGATCGTAGACTTAAATATCTCACAGATGAGTACAAAAGTGAGAATAATAAAGAGAAGAATTCAAGCTTTACAGAATACCCAAATTTAATTGTAATTGATGGTGGTAAAGGACAATTAAGCTCGGTTTATGAAATACTAAAAAAATGGAATAGTAGTTTGTCAGCAAACATCCCAGTTATCGGATTAGCCAAAAGAGAGGAAGAAGTTTTTGCACCCATCGATAATAGCGGTAAATTGGGCTTTAAACTAGTAAGATTTGGACAAAGAACTCCGGCGCTTAGAATTCTTCAAGGAGTTAGGGATGAAGCGCATAGATTTGGTTTAGGCTATCACAGATTGTTGCGCTCGAAACAAATGACCTATTCTAAACTTGATTTAATACCAGGAGTTGGCGAAGTGACAAAGAAGAATCTACTCTTGGCCTTCGGAAGTGTAGAAGGCATAAAGAAAGCTAAACTGGAGGATTTAGAGGCGATTGTTCGCAACCGCTCAACTGCATTGAAGATAAAGAAAATTCTAGTCTAGTTCAAACCTTATGTCTATTTATCACGTTCTTTTGTTTTTCTCTTGCTCTTTTTGTATACAGAAGTTGGCATTAAAATTTCATCCAGTGAGACTAGTAACTTCGCAGTTTCACGCATAAGTCCTTTTGGATCTGCAACAGTGCATGACTCTCGTAGAAGTGTCATGATTTTTGCATATATGCCTGAAGATTGGGTTTCTTCTATTGCAGCTCGCAGTGACGCCTTTTCGATAGTAATAGAGGCATTTCTCTTAGCTGCTACACCGTAGAGAGTTTCCCTATAAGTTTCACTCACTTTAATAGCTATTTCAACAATCTTTTGAATATTTTCTTTCCTTGCGACTAGCTCTGTACTATCTTGAGCGCTGATTAGGTCTTCATATTGACTTACAACAGAAATCATTTGGCATGATAAATACGCGAGACTAATAAAAAGTCGCATATTAGATTTATTCACTCGGATTCTATTCTCAGGAAGCTTAAGGTAAACATCTTGCACTGTTGCAATAGATGATTTGGCATAGTCTAACAATAAATCTTCTGCCAGATCTAGAACTCTTGTTAGTCTAGTTAGGTCGTTGCCTGCATGGAATTTCTCCAAGTTTTTGTTTCTAAATAGCTGTCTAGTTAATAACTCGTGAGTCATAAGGTAAGTAGTGGATAATACGATTTCGTGAAACACTTCGTGGTCTAGATCAGTTTTTAGATATTTTTCTATATAAGATTTGGATTTACCTAATGTTGGTAATACCCTCCCATAGCAAGCCATGATATCATTTGCATCTGTAAGAGCTAATCCATTGTCCCCGGTTCGGATATAATAAAAGTCAAAAGTGGCTGCAAAAGTGTCAACGGTACGTCTTAACCATAGTAGATGTCTTTGGTGGAAATTACTCTCATTTATATGATCAATTGGCTCAGATCTTGATATTTTCTCAGCAGATCTTAGATAATCACGCGCTAAATTGTTTGCATTCGATATTGCATGTAAACCCAAATGAGCGACTTCTATGCTAGTCATACCAAGCTCTGCTCCTCTATTGAACGCATTGATATTAAATTCATATGCTCTTTCTTCAAGTAGTTGAATATAAGTAGATTCCGCATGGTAAGAATTATGTCTTTCTCGTAAACTTTTTATCGCCAAGAAAACTATTTTTGAAAATTTCTTTACTGCTACAAAATCGTAGTTAGAGTTGTTTTCATCTCCTTGGTTTAGGTTGAAATCTTCTACTGTAATACCGGGCAGATCTTCTGTTCTATCACCAATGAGTATATCTGTATACACTCTCCAATTGTCTGGCAGACTATTGTATTCTAGACCTCGCAAGGCTTCTAGTAAACTGACTTCTTGCATAATGTGGTTTATTTGAGTCTGCTGGCTAACATATATTTGGTGCCGCGACCTGTGCCATATACTCGCAGAAGTTTGTATTCTACAAGCTGGTTAAGGTCGCGGTAAGCAGTCATTGCTGAGACACCTGTCATTTCCACGAAATCCTCGCGCCTGATGGATGGAATCGTTTGTAGATATTTTAGAATCCGCAGTTGTCTTTTATTTAAATCCAAAAAGTTTTTTGCAAAACTACCACCATTATTTGCAATTGTAATAGAAGAGGCTATATCAGTAATTTTCGACTCAAGATAATTAATAAAAAGTTTAAGCCATTCTTGCTCTGCCTCTTTTTTACCGATAATTTTATAGATTTCAGATTTATTAACTCCAAAAAACTCCTCAGCTGACCAGCTATAGGGTATATTTTGCATATATTTCGCAAAAAGAAGGTTAATAAATGCATTAATAGTTAATTTATTTAGCGACCTTAATGGCTGCACGCGCAACAAATAAAAATACATTAGTCCAATCCGCACGATTTCAGGAATTTCATTGTCTCTATATATCTCTTCGATTAATTTAGTTGAGAGTGTCTCACCGTTCATGTTTTCGTATTCTTTGGCGAGAAGATTTGCAGTATCGTTGTATTCATGGCTTGGCTTCTCGCCCTCCATCCTAAAGCGCATTTCGCGCGCCTGATAGATTCTATCTCCTAAACTGGCATAAATCTCGAGAATTGTTTCATAGTTGGCAACTGCAACCTTATTCTGCGCAATTGATTGGGTCATTGTATTCGTTTTGATGTAATTACTCACCAATTCTTCCCTCAGATCACCTGTCGTAATTTCGCTACCAGAGTGCAATTTTTCTGCTTCCTTTAGCGTTATTTTAATCTCGAGTTCGGTACATGTGTGAAAGAGAGCATTAACATTTCGATTTAGGACGTATTTCGTCCCATCCTCACCAGAAAGACGGATCTTTGTCAGACCGCGCTCAACCTCGATTAATGAATTTACTATGTTATGGAAAAGATACATAAATGAAGTTAACATATGCTGGACAAATAGGCAACTATTACTGGAATATATCTTCTAAAACAACCAATAGCAGTCTTTGTCTTAGCTTTTAAATCATTCAGCTTCCCTGCAAACACGTAACGACTTGAGCTTTCTACAGTGACTGAAATAGACGTTTTGTCGCCTTTCGTATCACCCATATTATCTGTCTCCAAGTGGCCAATATTGTCGCGTTTCTCAATAGTATTCGGTCTATGGTCTATCCTTCGATGTTCCTCTGGGTTTAATAATCTGGAATCATCCGGTATCCACTATTTCTTTTCCAGCCCCCAGCTGACGTTCCCAGATCTCATACTTTAAGGGGGGTCGAATAAACAGTGCAGCTTAATATTTAGAAATTTGTCTTTGACAATAACAATAATATTAAGAGTATTAAAAATATAAGAAGGGGCTTTTTAGTATATATGCGGAAAGTCAGACATGTATATAATTGTACGTCTTAGATAGTAGATTGGGTAGGGAAATACAGAAAGCGCATAAATGAATGTCAGACATTTGAAATTGTGAATATGAACTGACTGATCAAAATATTTGTAAGTTAGTATCAAACTGCATGTGTAGTAGGATGTTTGGGGGTTGGCGAAGACGGTTCTTTTAGCAATTTTGCGCGAACCTGGAAAATATGTCTGACTTTTTTGATACTAAGCATTTTGCCCCCTTCCATACAAAATTTCGATTCTATCTCTGCCTGTACAAAATTTCGATTCTGTCTCTGCGAAAGCGAATGCCGAAACACGCTGATATTCTAAAGTTTAGAGATCTTTGCTCTGTTGATCATATCGCCGATCTCGATTTTGTCGACTACCTCGATACCTTTGATAACCTTACCAAAAATAGTAATGATCAATTCAATATTGATTTACCTGATGGGGTGACCATCACAGCAGTTAGAGATGCAATTACAGAGCAAATTACAATTGTTCCTAAACTTTGGCAGCTCGATGCAAATAGTTCTACAGATTAGCTGGCTGTGAGAGTCGAACTCACGACCTATCCCTTACGAAGGGAGTGCTCTACCAACTGAGCTAAGCCAGCTTAAAATATCGTTCGATTACCAGTTGTTTCAATTTTTCCCTGTCGTTCAATTTCGGTTCGTCGATGACTCTTTCTAAAAGGTAATTAAGTATTTTACCAATCTCTTTGCCCTCTGTGACACCCATCTCCATAAGGTCGTGCCCACTTAGGTCTAAGTCAGTAACCTTCAAAGTCATATCTTCCGCACGCAAACTAGCAATTCGTTCAGCAAGTACTTGTAGCTCACTAGGGTTAAAAACGCTTTTTGGATTTGCGGACGCATCTGCGATGCGTAGTTTCATAAGGTCGTCAACGACCCCAGGACCGCCTACGTTGCGTATAAACCTCCTTACTGCTCCATCTGTCCAACCAGCATTCGCCCCCCCATGTGTCTGCATTTCTCGAATCTCTTGCAGTTCACTATCCGAAAGGAAATTATAATTAATATCAGCGGGGTTCAAGTTAAATTCCACTTCTCCATTTTTTTTAATTTTTTCTTTTGCATCGGGATTTTCTGAAATAAGTGAAAATTGTACTAATATCTCTAGGGCCAAATTCAAAGTTTCAGAGTTTAATTCTAAAACTTCGACTTGCTCGCCGTCCTTGATAAGGTTGAATAATTTCAATTTCAGATCATGTCTATTTATATTTTCTGCCCCTTCATTTAATTTAATTTTCAATGTCATTATTTGATTCGCGCGCACAGTATTTTTGCGCCAGTCGGCGGAAGGGTAGTAGAACATATGCCAGCGGACTAGATTGGCTGTTCTATCGATTTCTGCTCTAGAGAATTTTAGCCGCTCCATGATTTCTTTTGTCATTTCAGCGCCCACGATATCGTGCCCATAGAAATGCACGCCCTTTTCATCTTCGCTTCGAGAACGAGGTTTGCCAATGTCGTGGAATAGAGCGGCTAGCTTTACATCATCAACAGCAGCGTCCACAGTTTTCAAAGAATGCGTGTAGACATCGTCAACATGAAACTGCGGTTGATTGATACCAGTCCCTTCAAGCAATTCAGGAATTATACGTAACAGAATTCCCGATTTACTCATCAGATCAAGTCCGATTGAAGGTTTGCTTGATTTCAGAAGCAGTTTCATAAGTTCCTCGCGCACGCGTTCTTTAGAAATATTGTCGATGATTGTGAGCGTTTTGGAGATGGCGGCAAATGTATTCTCCTCAATTTCAAAATCTAAATTTGCCGCCAAACGACAAGCACGCAAGGGACGAAGCCCATCCTCTGTAAATCTTTCAACTGGATCTCCAACTGCCTTGATCATACGCTCTTCAAGGTCTTTCAAACCACCATATGGATCAACCAAATCCTCCATCGTCATTTCCGAATCGTTTATCCTAAGCGCAATTGCATTTATCGTGAAATCCCTTCTCGCAAGGTCCTCTTGAATCGATTTCGTAAATTCAACCTTGGTGGGCCAACGTCCTGCGAAATAGTCTGCTTCTGATCTAAATGTCGTGATTTCAATTTGTTGTGCCTCTTCATTTTCGTCAGTTACAACTACAATCATCGTCCCAAATTTAGCTCCAGTTGGAATTGATTTCTCAAAAAGTGCAGCTATTTCTTCGGGATATGCATTTGTTGCAATATCATAGTCCTGAGGCACTCTCCCCAGTAAAAGATCCCTGACCGATCCGCCGACTAAATACGCTTCAAAACCAGCTTCAGTTAGGCTAATCCCAGCCCTCACTACATACTGAGGCACCATCGATTTTATTTCTTGTAGTTTTTTACTATCTAACATGCATTTATTTTACTACTATTTCGCCAGATATTCTTTAATTAATTAGATTAATCTGGATGAAACGTCATATTTTGCCGAGGAGTGCTCAACTCTCTTTCTTTACTTCTTTCATGCAGAAGATCTGCTGTTCTTACTGTGAATTCGCCGTATTTATCGTTAATTTTATCGATAGCCTTATCAATTTTCTGGGTAAATTCATTAGACTCAGTCAGCATATTTAGCTGCTCAACTTGTACAAGTTGCGATAAACTGACCAAAGCAAGGCGCACCTCTTGATTGCCAAGTTTCGGGTAAAGTGACCAAAAAAGCGTTTCGGTAACTTCAAAAATACTCTGCCCGTTGTTTGTAGGGAGTGCAACTTTTTGTGTATTGTAGAGGCTACCATGACTATTCCAACCGTAATTCTGCTCGCGAGCAAGACGTAGTCCTATAGTAATCTCGCCTGCCGCCTGCCCATGTTTACGAAGTCTGCGAGCGAGCCTTTCTGCGAGTTTTTTCAACAACATAGTTATACGAGTAGGGTTTGACGTTGCTTGGCTAAGGGTATGAGCATGTTGCATGGATTGGGCAGGTTTAGTTTTTTTTAATGGATTTACGGTGCTATCCCATTCTCCATTTGCAATCAATTTCAACCTAGTCCAGTAGCCGCCAACCAAATCTCTAAGTTGATTTACACTTGCAGCACGGATATGTTTAGTTGAAGTTAGCCCAATTTTCTTTAATTTAGGTGTGCTGTTCCAGCCAATTCCCCAGATATCTTCCAATTCAAGCTGATCCAAATAAGTGAGTCTTTCTTCCCAAGGTATAACAGTAAGTCCGTCGGGCTTTTTAAAATCAGACCCGACTTTGGCAAGCAATTTATTTACGCTTATGCCGATTGAACAAGTGAGACTAGGATTAATTCCCTTCTTAATTCTTGCCTTCATTTCGTTTGCGACTTTTTCAGGTTCGGCGTTCCATAATTTACAATAATTAGTCATATCCAAGAAAAATTCATCGATGCTATATATTTCAATTAGAGGCGTATAGCTTAGAAGTATTTCGTATAGGCGGTTGTTGATATCGTAGTATTTGAGGTGATCCATGGGCACAGTGATAAGTTCAGGGCAAGTAGCGCGCGCCTCCCTCAGCCTACTAAAACTTTTTACGCCTCTTGCCTTGGCAGCATATGATCTAGCCAGTATGGCAGAATTTGCATAATTTTTACTACCTACTACAGCAACTGCTTTACCCCTTATAAATGGATTACTAGCTTCCTCCACTGACGCAAAATAAGCATTCATATCAAGGTGAAATATTGTTTTTTGGTTGCGTGGAGTAAATATTTCGCTCATAGTGAATTATAGAACATAAGGGGCAGAAACCCGAAAATGTTTTCGGGTGTTACGAGGGAGGTAATTTTCTCAGACCGAAATCTTTTTCGGGATTTATTCGGCTTTTGTTATAATTTTTTATGGAGTACGAG
>JBGSOW010000021.1:0-8758 GCA_041738875.1 Candidatus Dojkabacteria bacterium | reverse complement strand
TACACATTTCTACCTTCTAGAATATCCTGCTTATCTCTAATATACACGGACTTCTTTGGCTCTGTAAGCCTAATATCTTCATCTGCTTCACTAGCACTAATATTTAAAGAAATTCTACCTTTCACAAAGCCGCTAAGTAATAATTTAATTCCTTCAGTGAAATTTAGACCATAATCAGCAAATATCTTTTCTGCATCCATCTTTAAGTTTTTATCTACGACTGCTTGTACTCTTGTGCTCATTTTTAATCATTATAAAGTAATTGTGAGTATAGTTTAGTATATTATTCCAATTTGGTCAAACTGATAACCTTGCAAGTGCCTTATATCCCCGCAGCATTAAAGAATCCTGAATCTTGATCAATATCTACAATAAAGTTGATGCTACTCATCGGGATTGTCATAACATCCGCAGGGCCGTACACTTCTTCCCCAAGTTTGATTAGTTGTAGATCGCCATATGGTCTGCTTGCGGCTGGATTTAGACTTCTTCTCAGTGGGTTTTCCAGGTTTACCTCTTCAGCCAAGACATCTCCATCACCCTCCTGCCCGACTGCAGAGAGCGAATAGTCCGGTTGCATAATTTTTGGAGTTTTTGGATAATACACATTTTCTAGTCTCAGGAAACCCCCATCCATACTGATTACCCTGCCAAAATAAACTTGATTAGCGTTGTTCAGAAAAACCGCCTTATAATCACTGCCCGAAGCGTTCCCAGAAAATCTACCGGTAGAAAGCAAGAAAGTAACTGCAAATGTAACAGCTAATAAAACTACAGTAAGTATCGCAAATTTAGTTGATCGCAACCCCAAAAACTTTTCTTTACTATTCATATTTTTTCAAATAAATTTATACTTCATCTTAAGACAAATTTAAGTTAATGTTAAGTAGTGGAGATTATGCAGAAATAGATTTATTAATTAAATTTAAGCAACCATAAAATGAAGAAATTAGTCGTTGCAGTAACAATAATTCTCGTAGTTGTATCAGTATTAAGCGCGATAAATTATTCGCAGAATGATACTAATCCTTCAACAGCTTCAGATGATGAGTCTACCATCGAAACAACCAGCAGCCAGGAGTTTCAAAGCATAGTTATACCTGAAATAGAAATCCCACTTGTCGAAGATATCGAACAAACGCAAGATAATTTTCCCAATGATTGTGCAAGCGTCGATTCAAATAAACTAGGATTAATTAACCTAAACAGCGCAACCTTCTTTTATAGCACTGAGTTCAATAATTCGCTCATGAAAAATCCAAATGCACTAGTTTTCTGTGCTTCAGAAACAGGAAGTATCGAAAATGCCGTGACAAAAACACAATTCGGCTATATTACTGCTTACCAAACCAACGTGAATACAGCAAGTTTCGCTGAAATTCTAGCAGTAATCCGCTCGATAAGATAAACGCTACTATTTGCCCTCTTTATCTGCTTTAATTCCAGTTACTACTTGTGAATCCTGTTTTAAATCCTCAGTGAAAAGAATATTACTTCTTACAAAATTTATTCG
Source organism: Candidatus Dojkabacteria bacterium (assembly GCA_041738875.1). Lineage (GTDB taxonomy): Bacteria > Patescibacteriota > Dojkabacteria > CALFHW01 > CALFHW01 > JBGSOW01. The sequence continues at coordinate 7,245 of JBGSOW010000021.1, read as the reverse complement.
ATCAGTTGGACCATGTAATTCGCTTCCCAATTTAATCAAACTAATATTTGGTTGACCATTTTGTGGATCAACAGCACTTCCATTTGCGCCAGCAAGCTCATTTAATTCGTTGGAATTACTAGCCTCGCCTGTTTCTTGGATGCCGTCATTCTGTCTATTAACTTGAAGATAGTAAATATCCTCCATTACAACTGTATCGCCATGTTCTTCAGTGATTTTACCAAAGTAGACTTGCCCGTTATTTAAAAACACAGCTTGGTATTCTTCGCTATATAGTTGACTTGAGGTATTCCCAAATCCAAAATAATTATTCGCTGAAAAACTTGAAAAAACAAAAACTACAACAAAAATAACAAAACTCAACAAAGCCAAAGGTAAATAGACATTTCTATAGTTTCTCATCACAAAATCAACTCCTCCTTTTAAATTAACTTTTAAATTAATTAGACTAGAACCCTTTTTCTCCTTTTTTGCCATTTGAAAAACAACTTATGAAAAATAATATATTCTAAATAGTATCAATGTTTGTATAAACTTTGTCAACGATATTTTGTCAAATTTAGAGTATTTCCTGACAAAATTAGATCAATACCGCGCATTTGCTTCTTAGCTAACCTTTTTGCGGAAGACGCCTACTAGCCACTTGTGAGATCTTTGTGTTCTATCGATTTTGACTAATTCTAAATTTGCTCTTTCTGCCCTATCGATAAGTTCATTGGCTGAAAACAGATGATAAAACCTCTTCACTTTGTCATAAGATTTCTTCTCCACCTCCATAATCTCACCTACACCTTCTCTTACTATTATGTATAACACACCCTCTTCCACCAAAGAATCAGAAAGTTTCGTAAAAACATCGTCTAAATTTGTCGATTTAATATGATGCAGAGAGTCTCTAGCCCAGATGCCTTTATAGGTATTTTTGGGCAGATCGTAATCAACTATACTTGTGTTTACTATATCAATGCCTGGATTCTCAAACCGAGCAATTTCCGCAAATCTACTACTAATCTCTATACCAGTGACAGAATATTTATCCGCCAAAACTTTTAGATCATTTCCAGGGCCTGTTCCCACGTCAAGCACTTTTGCAGGTGGGTTAACTAAACTAAAGAATTCTTCTAGCTGTTCTTTCGCGACTAATCGCCCTATATTATCACTGTGATAAGCACTTGCAACGCGATTGTACTCTCTTTTCGTACGTTTTTCAGGCTCTTCTTGCTCTTTTAGTGACAAAATAAAGCCTGCTTCATCTCCTGTGCGCACTATTTGACAGGATTTCTCTATTTTTGATTCATGTTCTTTAAGTATTTTTAGTAGCTCTTCCGGAGTCGTCGCCTGATAAAGCACAGACAATTCAACTTCATCAATATACATGGCTTTTTTGAAAGATTCGATCAATTCATCCCAGAAATCGCCATAAAGTATAACTGGCTTATGGCAACCATAATACAATTTTGCCAATGCCCACACCATGCCTAATTCAGAGATTGTACCCGTCCCTCCTTTACATACCACATACGCATCACCCTTTTCTATTAGCCCTAAAGTTCTGATCAAATAGTTTGAACTAGTTGATGACTCATCAGTTATGTTAGCTAGGTTTCGACCTTCAAAGAAAGACGCAAGTTTTGGCTGCCAGTAAACAGCAACTGTTCTCCCGTCTACACTCTCTGCGCCGTCAGTTGCAGCTTTCATGATTCCAGGACCACCGCCGTTTACGATGCCATAACCTGATTTCGCCAGAAATTTAGCCGCTTGAAATACCGATTCATAAATAGCATCACCACCAGGAATTGCTGAATCTCCAAAAAACGTAATATCCCTAATCATCCGGATTGGCTCAGTCGTGCGCTTAGGCGTTTTAGACGTCTTGGAAGTTTTAGAGGCTTTGGAGGATTTAGCTTTTTTACGTGGAAGTTTGGCAGTTGTGGGCATTTTTTGGGCAATATATTAAATTATTTATGCTTATGTGAAAAATAAAGAGAAATTTCAATTCGAAAGTATCAGACTAATCTCTACCTCTCATATTTGTTAATATCAAAACATAGTACAAAACATTCCCAAGTGAGGATAAGAGAGCTGCAATGTAAGTTAGCGCTGCAGCAGTAAGAACTTTCCTAGCACCTCCGTATTCTGACTCCTGGAGTAGATTGAATTCTTTAATAAAACCCATTGCTCTTCTACTTGCGTCTATTTCCACTGGAATTGTAACTATACTGAAAACAGCCGTAAGTGAGAATAAGGCGACACCTACCCAAGCCAAATCAAACACACTTAGCAAAATTCCAGCAAAAATCAGGATATAACCTAAAGTAGAGCCAAAGTTAACGACAGGAACTAAAGTATTACGCAGGCGCAAAAAAATATTACTTTTAAAATCTTGCTCCACATGACCAAGCTCGTGAGCTGCGATCGCAACTGAAGCAATACTTTTAGTGGCTGCAACTTCGTTTGATAAATTTAATGATTTGTTGAATGGATTGTAATTGTCTGTGAGTTTCCCTTGTTGCACATTTAGGCTGATATTGTAGCCTCGTTGCTCGGAAATGATTTTCGCTGTCTCCGCACCACTAACTCCTAAACGGTTAGTGATTTTGGTATATTTCGCATACCAATAATTCAAAAGTAGCGACGCAACTAGCGAAAGAATTAACGCAGGAGCAATTATTACAAAATATAATGGGTCAAAACCTATAAACATAATGCATATATCTTAGCAGATACCCATCAAATATTTCTACCGAAATCTTCCAAAACCACAAACATATCGCATACTCCAACTGCACCAGATCTTGTTCTACATGTAGCTGTAAGCCTTTCGCCAGACTTTATTTCAAGCGAATCCTCGAAGATAACAAACCTATTCTGATTCCCATTTATATCCTCTGTAATACACCTAGACCCGCCAGATGTTGCAACACAGATATCTGTAAATTTTTGGTTATCTAAATCGGGATCTCCTGCACTTGAAAATGAAAGTCCCACAACACTAGCATCACTAGTTGAAGTATAATTCGTTGAAACGAGTTGCGGCCCAAAATTCAAAGATTCCTCATTTCCCATGAAAACTGAAGTCCACGCGCGCAAAGCAGAAGTTAAAGGTGATAAATTAACACTACAATCCCCGCTTAAATCAACAATATCATCCTTGTTTCTTTCTGGAACCAATACCTCTAAATAACATTTATATCTGCCCTCTTTCATCAAAATTGGACTTTCTGGGTTAAAATCCCAATTATACTGTTGTCCGCCGCCTACTGCGGTATACACCTCACAAATCAAAGGATCATAGGGAATATTTGCATCGCTAATTAATTCCTGTCCAAAACACACTCTCGCAATCGAATCTACCGGAATAGAATTCAGATTGACTGAAATATTTGCGAACAAAGCACCACCACCGATTTCTATTGCACTACTTGTTTTTACAGTGTTATAACTCAAAAAACCAAAATTATTTTCTACATAATTCAGTTTTGACAAATCTGTAGAATAATTTTCAGGTGCAGTAATCTGTGCGAAATTAGCACTTGTGAATTGGAAATCTAATCTCGTTTGCACCATGAGATAAGCCGCGAATATGATCGCGATCACGACAAACACAACATATAAGGTTATTAAACGGACACGCTTGTTATCATCCATACAATAATTTAGCATAGATTTATATGTTGTTGTGAAGTCTAGCTCTTAAAGTCGGAAAATGCGTTCCACAATTAAGATAGATAAGTCAGAAATATCGAGCTTCTCCAAATTAACCTGCCGCAGAACCCGCCTCTTTCCTAGCCTCGGCTGATAAAGCCGTTCCTTGTCCTTGTTTCATCTTTTGCATTTGCATTGCTTTTGCCTGATGTTCTTGTAGTGCCATTATTCTTTCTGCAATAGTTGTAAGAATATTCTTTTTCTGAGCTGCCATTGTAATATCCAAATTTTTTTCTTGCATTGTGAATTGAAATTCAATCATTCTCAATTGAGAGTTTTTACGTGCAGCCATCATACCTATCTGGATCTTAAGATTCTCTCGGAATTTACGCATATTAGCTATAGCAGCCATTATCTTGTTCCTCTCGGGGTGGTCCGGTGGAATACTTGCAAGAGTAGCATTGAGTGAGCCAATCTTACCTTCCACATCCATCATTCTTGATTTCAATTCACCAATCCTAGAATCAAAAGCGTTCCCACCTTCGTTTAACTTTTCACGCTTAACTTTTCTGATTTCTAATTTCCTATTTCTTCTTTCAAATTCTATTCTATTAACAGTCTCATCTCTTTGCACCTCCAGAGAACGTTGCATTTTGTCTCCAGCCATATCTCGTGTCCCTAAATTTTTATAAATTTAACCTAATTAACCGAATTGTCTGAGTCGTCTGAACCGTCACCATTAGCAGAATCATCATTTTTACTTGTCTCTTCACCCAATTGCTCAAAACGGCCACTTACGTAATCAGTTCTGAATGCAACCAATACTTGGATTATTTGTTGTTCAATATCTTTTATATTTTCAATCAAATAATTCATAAGAATATCCTGATTTTCGTTGTTTTCAATCAATTGATCGAATTGTTTTTTTTGTTCTTCAGTAAGCTGTGGTTCAAAATAGTTGAGCAAGCTGTCTCCAAAAACGTCATAAAGTCTATTTGATTCACTCTCTAGAAATTCGAAATCCACTTCATCTCCATGCTTTTCCTGAACTAACTGCAACATGAATGAGTAAACATTTTGATCTCTCTCGTCTAGATTTCCTGGATTTTGGTTATTTGACTGCTCATCCATTTGAATTAGTTGACCTTATAAATTTAGCTAGCTAATATATTATATATTAGTTGAGCGAAATAATACATGGATTTGAATAAGTCTAGAATTTACCCTGAGGAGCGTAAACGCCTAGTTTTGCTTGTGGGCACGCTTGTGGGCGGAATAATTCTGACTACTTTCGCAATGCTCTTTAGCAGTGAAATCAAACAAGCTCTGAACAATTCTAGCCAACTTAGCTCCGAACTAGCGGTAAAAACCAGCGAAATTGGTAGAACTAATGGAGTTAGTACAAAAAGCGAATAGTTTTAAAAGTTAATTCCTAGCGCGCCAAATCTCTATATCTTGCTTGCTCCTTGATAAACGCAAGTTCAACCTGACCTGTCGGACCGTTTCTGTGCTTTGCGATAATCAAATCTCCAATACCTTTTCTGTCGGTGTCAGGGTCGAAAGTTTCTTCTCTATGCAAGAACATGACGATATCAGCGTCCTGCTCGATCGAGCCCGATTCCCTCAGATCCGAAAGTTGCGGAATACGATCAGATCTACTTTCTACTGCGCGACTAAGCTGACTAAGCGCGATTAATGGCACCTCAAGCTCACGTGCAAGTTGCTTAAGAAACCTCGAGATCTCCGAAACCTCCTGCGTACGGTTTTCGCGCGACCTACCTGACATAAGCTGCAAATAGTCCACGATTATCATATCAACACCGTTTTCAATCCTAAGCCTCCTGGCTTTTGTACGCATCTCCATGATGTTAAGCCCCGGAGTGTCATCGAAATATAGACCTGATTCACTAAGCTTACCCATCGCGTCAGCTAATTTCGCAAAATCGTTATCACGGATTTTGCCGTTGCGTAAGTCCCAAAGACTTACGCCCACTTCCTGCGAGATCAACCTATCCATAAGCTGTGAACTGGACATTTCAAGTGAGAAAAAACCCACTTTTCTACCTTCAACAGTTGCTGCATGTCTTGCGATATCTAGTGAAAACGCGGTTTTACCAACAGAAGGCCTAGCAGCTAGGATGATTAAGTCTGAATTCTGAAAACCACCCAAAACTTTGTCGACGTCTTTGAAACCTGAACTAATTCCGCGCAAACCGTCCGGATTTTCAGCCAATTTCTCAGCTTGTTCGTAGCTTTGTTCCAAAAGAACTGAAACATGCACGAAATCACGTTTAACTGTTGAATTTGTGATCTGCAAAAGACCTTGTTCTGCAGTATCTAAAAGCAGTTCAATTTCTTTTTCCTCCGAAAAAGCTAGTTCACTAAGCTGCGAACCCAAAGAAATCATTTGCCTTCTGGCACTTAGACCTTTCACAATTTGCGCATATTCTTTTGCATGCGCTGAGGTCGGCGTATCTGCTAAAACATCTGCTAAAGTCTCTTGGCCGCCAACTTTATCCAGTCTTTTTTGGATTTTAAGCTGCGTAGTCAGTGTAAGAACGTCGATCGGAGACTGTTTTTCAAACAATTTCAGCATCGACTCGAAAATATACCCGTATTGAGGATGATAAAAGTCCGCAGGCCTAAGCACTTCAGCTACTTCCAGTAAAACCTCGTCGTTAATTAGAATTGCGCCCAGTACGCTTTTCTCTGCTTCAGTATTGTGTGGTGGTATTTTAAATTTATTCTCTTCTGCCATAGTTGCTAAATTGTAACAGCCTTTGCCATATTTGCGCATAGAATGGCTCATTTTTCTCAACCTGCTTCGGCTGCCACCAGATGCAACCATTTTTTTCTGGCGTACTATCCGCTTCTTTGTAGGTCATCTCACCGCTGATTACTTTATACGCGAGGTTATTTGAGGTCTGATGGTATCCACACATTTTAATTGGAGTAAATCTCAGACTCACCAGATTTTTGCCTAAATAGAACGCAGACATAACCATGCCTTGCCTAGTTGGATCGGTATGAGTCTGGTCAAAAATAAAGTTGCCTAGTGAGTAGATAACAGCTTGAGTAGTTTTATCCGCTTTGTTGGTGCTAGAGCTGCTGTTCATATTAATATCAACAGACTGGACCCAATGCGGATGCGAGCCAACAATCAAATCTGCTCCAGCAGCAAGAAGTTCTTGCATCAGTTTAGTCTGCCTTTGATCGGGTTTATTTGTGTATTCTGTTCCCCAACTAGCGTAAATCACGAGAACATCCACTTTCGACTTTGCCTCACCTACCACTCTTTTTATACGCTCTGAATTAACTGATATGCCTGAAGTAGTTCGATCTGAAAAATGATTCAATCCCCAACTATTCTCACCAGCCCAATCAAACCAAGCAACGTCATCGAAACTCAGAAACCCGAATTTCAAAGGTAATTCTTTGATTATGAGCTTTTGCGAATCTGCTAAATTGACTGAACTAATGCCTGTAAACTCTACTCCTGCTTCTTCTAGAACTTCTTCTGTCCTTTTTACGGCAGTTTGGCCGCCGTCACCTCCATGATTACCAAATCCTAAAACATCGTACCCCACATCACTTAGCCCT
>JBGSOW010000083.1:0-1911 GCA_041738875.1 Candidatus Dojkabacteria bacterium | reverse complement strand
TCTTTCACGAGGCGGTCTTGAAGTGTTTGATTGGCACGTTCTACACGACCTTTTGCTTCTGGCGAATGAGCACATAGGGATCTAAAACTTAATAACCTACCCATTATGTGTGGGCGTGGAGAAATAACATTTGGTGAATATGCTCATCATGGGCTAGAATCCATCCCATCTTTAAATTGAGGGAATGAAAGGCTGTACATGGATGTTGAGCGATAAAATAAAAAAAACGATAAAGGATGCGGCACAAGCATTAACCGGCTATAAACGACGAGCATTCGTGGCTCAAGTAGCGATCGACTACTTTGATGGCAGCCCTCGCCGTACAGAGCGTGAAATGGGTTGGTGCAGAGATACCGTTGATACAGGCATCAATGAATTACGAAGTAACATTCGGTGTCTTGATGATTATTCAGGTCGAGGAAATAAGCGCACTGAAGACAAGTTGGCGGGCTTAGAAGATGCTATTCAAGACATCGTTAAACCTCATACACAAACAGATCCTGACTTTCAAAACCCTTTCAGCTATTTGAAAATAACAGCAAAATCAGTCAGGCAAGAACTTCTTAAAAAAGGGTACACGGATGATCAATTACCGTCAGAAACCACCATTGGGAAAATACTGAATCGCATGAACTACAGTTTAAAACGAGTTCAAAAAAAAAGCCCCTAAAAAAAATAAAAGAAACGGACTCGATTTTTAACAATGTTACAATCGAGAATCAGCAGGCAGATGCTAATCCTCTGGTGCTAAGGATTTCGGTTGATACCAAAGCAAAAGTTAAGATTGGCGATTTTTCTCGAAATGGAAAAACTCGTGCCACTGAGGCGCCACAAGGGCTAGACCATGATTACGCAGCAGATGCAACGTTAGTTCCACTTGGTATTTTAAATTTAAAAAATGACTGTGCGGATATAATATTTGGCACATCCAGTGAAACAAGTGATTTTATTGTTGATGGTTTAGAGGCCTGGTGGAATAAAAATAAAGACAGCTATCCAGATATTAATGAGCTGGTAATTAATTTAGATAATGGACCATCTGTATCAAGTAGCAGGACTCAATTTCTTCATAGAATGATTGGATTTTCAGAAAACACTGGTTTGCAAATACACTTGGTTTACTACCCACCGTATCACAGCAAATACAATCCTGTTGAGCGATGCTGGAGCAACTTGGAAAGGCATTGGAATGGGGAAATACTAAACTCAGTTGAGAAGGCCGTAAAATGGGCATCAACCATGACTTGGAAGGGAATCAAAGCGTCTGTTAGTTTAATTGATAAAGTGTATGAAAAAGGAGTTTCGCTTACTAAGAAAGAAATGGAGCAATATCAGTCTAAAATTAAACGCTCTTCAAGTTTACCAAAATGGGATGTTAGAATTTTGCCTCAAGCCGGGTAGGTTATTAAGTTTGAGATCCCTTATGCAGAAACAATACCTGCTAATCAACTAAAAATATATGCCATTGGTGAAGCGTTTACCTTTAATGATGATCGCTCCATTATCGAAGATACTTGGCAAAAGGCTTGTATCGCCAGAAAGATGCAACCTACAGATGCACCTAATGCACGTTATTGTCTTAACGAACATGGAAATGCTGCAGCTTACCCAATGGATGGTGATATTTGTGTCGATGGAACGTTTAAACTTCCTGGTAACGCAGGATGGTGTGAAAAAACTAGTGCCGGTTGCCCCAACTCAGGATGGACACTTTCGCAAGACAAAAGAACTTGTTACCGCCCGGATGATGCTTGTTGGAGAGACATTCAACTTGTTTCTGAATTGAAATTGCTGGCAGCTATAGTTTATGGAGAATCTCATGCATCTGAAATTTATGAAGAAATGGCTGGCATTGCTTCAGCAGTAGTAAGGCGTCGTGATGCAGAAGGTGCAACTAGTATTAATAAGTTA
>JBGSOW010000016.1:0-5474 GCA_041738875.1 Candidatus Dojkabacteria bacterium | reverse complement strand
TTACCTAAAGCTGCAGCTTCCAATACAGCAACCGGAAGCCCCTCGTTTAGAGAAGAGTTTACATAAATATATGACTTGCTTAATAATTCATAAAGGTTATTTTTATCGTAAAAATATCTTTCTACAATTAGATTTTTCGGCATGTCAATAAAATTATCAATTATAGACTGTCCTACACCAATAAAATAAAACTTCCAGTCAGAATACTTTTTTGCTAATTCATAGAATGCTACCGCTGCGGTATCAGGATCTTTAACTGGTATCCATTTCGTTGCAAATACAACTATTTTTTCTTTTGGTTTAATTTGATATTTAGATATATGGTTGGTATTAAAGCCGTTATATATCACCGTTGCTCTACTTGGTTTTAGGCCGAGCTTTTCTATTAAATAGTCTTTATTTGATTCAGATACGCAAATTACATTGGCTGCTGAGCGAACTACTGAACTGAATACTATACTTTCTAGGCATTTACCTATTAATTCAAAAACTTTACTTTCAAAGTAGTTGGAGATATTTGTATGCGAGATTAATATGTATTCTCGTCCAAGTAGTTTACAAAGCATTGCCGTAACTACTGAAGGTAGTAAATGTCTATCGTGTATTAATACCTTTGCTTGGGGATTTTTTATTATTGCCGAAAGAACGGTAAAAATAAATCTTAGCCCTGGGATAGGATATGTTGCGTTAAAAACTGAAAATAGTTTAATCTCACGATTTGCGAAATTGCTAAAGGTACTTTTGCGATTTGCGTCGCCTCCGTAGATTGATAACACTCGGAAACCTTCTCTAGAGAGATGATTAGAAAGTTCATAAGCCATAACCTCCAAACCACCCACCCTTGGGTAAAAATAGTGTGAAACTGTAATTATATCGTGCTCATTCCTGCTCATATCACAATGATTTTACCAAATATAGCCTATAATAGTCAATACTATGGGATACTTAATGTGGGCGCCTTAGATGTAATATCTAATTCATGAAGATGGTAAACTAATTCTTGATATGGTTCCTTTGTTAGTCCCGATGATCGCAACTAATCCCCCTTCTGCATCTCTGGTAATTTGTGCAGCGCTTACTAGCATGTCGTTATCTATAGAGAGTTGAATCTGATCCATTTTCTTTGTGAATGAATCGATAATTGTCACTTTTCCATCTGAGGTTATTGCGTAAATTTTTTCTCCCTCTATCTTTAGTTCGATGCATTCGCTTCCTAAGTGGTGTTCATCTTGCAGATCTAATCCTAAAACTGCAGTATCCCTGATTTGGAGCAGTCCTGATCTATTGACACTTAGTAGCCTACTTAAGGATGGGTCTCGAGGAAATGTAAATGTATCTAGATGAGTCACTTCGGTATTGTCTTCCGTGTTTAGATGCACCCCATCCCCCACAAACTCTGCAGTTGTACCGTTAATCTGAACAGTATCTATCCTACCGTTACCATAGCCGATAAATAACTGCCCCGATACCTTATCAAAAGCAGATGCTCTAACTGGCAATATACCTATATGGTTCATAAGTACTGTGCCATTCTCAGCGTCCCAGATTACTAGATTGTTTTCATGAGATTGTGTATCTACTCCATTTGCAACAAGAATAAAACTATCTGCAGTCGCGTATCCGTCTAGTCTATGTATATATGTACCTTCAGGGTTTACGAAGCCTTTAGCTTTTCTTTCCCCATTATTTTTGCCAATGGGCATGGCATTTGCTACGATACTTTCACTTGTCCAAAGCAAATACCCTTGCTTTACCTGCATTTTTTCCGGATAACCTTTGTCTAATTCGATTATTTGTTCAGAACTATTTATACTAGGGTCAAATCTCACTATACGTCCCTTATAATCCCCTATATACAAAGAGCCAGCGGATGGATCGACTACCAAGTCTGAAAAACTCTCTTGGCCAGGAATAGGCATTATAATAGGCGCGGTCAATTCTTCCTCCCTTAATGCATTTTGGGATAATTGGGATAAATAGATATTTGGGTCAAAATCAGAGATTGCGATAACGCCACCATTAACAAGTGCTATTTTCCCGATCCTATTTAGTCTTGTGGAATCTTCTTCTTCTTTTGGCATCGCTGTTATTGTGGCAAAATCTTTTGCGGACATATATAGTTAATTATAACTTAAAAAATTTAGTATGACTAAATTTGAATCAGGTAACAGCCTATTTGAAACCACGCCCTATGAAGTGATCGTGAATGTTCCCGAGCTCTTAGAAAGAGATGCAAATGGAGAATATATACCAGTAATTTTGAGAAACACTGCGCTTGGTATGTATGATATCCCTGCATTTTCGACAATTACTAGCGATGAATCGACAAAAATAGAATCTCAGGAATACCTAGAAGCAATAAAGCAAACTTCAGTTAAGCTTTCCAAAGCTTTTCAATTTGCCCACCAGCAATTCACAGAAAAAATTCCCGGCGACAAAAGATACAGTCTCGACTCTGGTATCGAAAGATTGAAGGCAGCTGGCGATGAAATACTTTTTGCTTCAAATCAAGGACCACTCGCTGACATTCTTTATGCACTAATGCTAGAAGCTAAACATGAGGAACTAATAAGACAAAGTGAAAAATTGCAAGAAGTATTTACTCAAAGTAAAGGAACACCAATACCTAAGATGCACTTTGCTTTTGCATATCCATACCAATACAGGCATAACGAAACAGGCGTGACTAGAAAAGGCGATGAAATGACTGCGCAATTAGTAGACATAGGTGGTCAAACTGACATTTTACTCAGTGGGGAGCTGTTAGATATAAAGGAGTTCAAGGACGGTAATCCGGAAACTCTAGTTATCGCCTCGTCACCAAGGAGTAGCGATGAAACAGCGATAGAAGTTGTGTATAGCAATGATGACCAGTCTGTCGAGAGTATTATCGGCATGCTAGAAGAAGCGGGTATGAGAAGTGCTGAAATACATGGTGCAGCAAAAATGAGGCAAAAGTTAGCACGCCCGGATTTAAGTTACAAGCGTTTAGTTATACCTAGAGGTATTGCTGCTCAAGCCATACTAAATAACCTAGTGAACACACATTATGACATAAGACAAATTGTTGAAGTAATTAATGAGAAGATGAATGAATCAGATCCCGCTTTACCTGTAGAGAAAGGACCTAACCCCTCAATCTCACCAGATCTTGCCGCATCATTGCTTCCAAGGATTGATAAAGACTTTGCATTAAATCCCGATAAAAACCCTAACGAGGGGGATGTTGGGTGAGCTTAGCAATCATATAAACGGGGAAGGATTATTGCATGGGCAAATCATTCTGCAAGCAGAAACTATTATGGGTATGTTGGAAGAATTGTTTGGAGCGAAAGTAGCATTATCAGACTATCCGGAACTATTTAAGCTTGTCGAGGTAAAAAAGATAAGAGGTATGCAAGGCACTAATTACCAAATGTGTGTGGTAGATCTAGTTGGATTGAGAAAACTGCTTAAAAATTCATAACAATACTCGCCATATCTCAGGAGACAATTCAAATAACAAATTATCTACAAAGGTATTGCGGAGAGAGTTGGTGTTGTTTGGTGTGATAAGTCTGATGAAGAAGTTGATTGTTAAAAATCTAACAAATCAAAATCAATATCGGACAAATCCAACAAAAACTCTCTCCTTTTTCCTGCAAAAAACCAGGATTAACAGGTTATAGCGAAAGCGCTATGCCTAAGCATAATACTCCCTACCTGACCATACAGATGAAGCTCTAACGCTCGAAGATCATCTGACCTTGAGGCGTTTCAACGCGGTTACCATTCAGAACCATGATCACTGTCCCGTCAACCGAAACGATCTGCGTTGCACTGGTTTGATCCAATTGGCTAGCCAAGCACGAGGCTGTGACCGGACCCACGAAGGTGTAATATGCACCAAATGAAGCGACGGGCGTACCTCCGCTTGGCATCCAGACGAGGATGTTGCGATCTTGACCGCTTCCTGTACCGGTTTGATAGAACGAATTCATCGGCAAGACTGGGGCGGGGAAGTTAAAAATAACATCCGCCTGTGCGAAGTCGCAGATTCCAGTCTGACTGAAACCCATATCATCGGTTTGCGTGGGCTGAGCTGGTTGAGCCGTCGGTTGCATTGCGGCCGGGTCGGGAGCTATGGGTGCGCTTAGTGCGTCCCATTCAGTTCCGAGAACCCATCCGTTGCTCCACGTGGGGTGCGCAACCAAAACCCAGTCGCTGCCTGCAGCATCGGTAACGCGAAGGACCTCGTTGAGGTCGGTCGTCGGCCAACTTGCCGTGGGCTGTGCCAAGATGGGATCCATGCGGACTTCGACCGTATTGGCGGGTCCCTGAGCAGAAACGTTGCTGGTGGCGAACATAAGGACTGCCGCCAAGGCGAAAACAACGATACTGACTATGCGAAACTTCATGATTCTTGCTCCTGATTTGACTGTTGTCGATACCCCAAAAGGCCCGGACGGTGGGGTGCTCTTAGGGATCTAGTTTGTGTTTAAATCGCTAAAAGTACCTCGCCGGACGGGCTTGGAACTGGTTTTCTTCTGAGGTATCGACAACAACCAAAGGAGTTTGGCCATGTTTACCATCTGTATGTATTTAATCCTTCAATGCCTAAGCATTGAAAATATTGCAGGAAATTTTTAAAGAACCTCTCGATTTCTCGAGATTTTGAGCGTGAAAACTTTCGTCATTCAACACTCATGGCTAAGTCTTTTCTCAGCTATCAGTATTGAATTATGTATTGATATTATATAACAGAAAAGAAAGTTTTGTCAATACTATAGGCTACAAATTATATTGACCTCATTAGAAATATATGGTCTTCCGAGGAAAACCGAACTTCGTAACCATTCGACGTCATATACTGAACAAAATCATCAGACAAACGAACACTATCATTTGAAGTCAATTTAGAATTGTATACATTCTCTAACCAAAAAATATTCTCATCCTCGCTACCTTGCAATCTAAAAGAATAAACAAAGCACAATGGTCTGTATTCCTGAAGGTCCGAAGTTCCTAGTAACTCATGATAATTAACAAATGAAGGGTAAGTCACAAGTTCAAATAACTTCTTCCTGTTTTCAATAGACATATATTGAGCATTGATGGTCTCATAGTTCGTCTGAGAAGCAATAAGAATTTGCGTATACGGATCAGACATTATCGTACAACTCGACTCCTCCCCTTTCAGATACCCAATCAGTTCTTCATCTCTCTCCACGAAAGCCGAAAACCTACCATTTCCTTGATCATAAAATCTAATATAATCCATATAATTCACATAACCAAAAACACCAATCGAAAGAAGAATTAAAACACTAGAAATAAACTTGACCGCTTTAACCTTCAAAGTAATTAGAAAACCTGCAAAAATTATACCGATATAAAACCCAAATCCAAGCAAGAATTTTCCAGCATAAGTCGGAGCTAAAAAGAAAACTATTGTGGAAATAAAAATACTGATGAGTGCCCAAGCGTAAAAAGAA
>JBGSOW010000072.1:0-17116 GCA_041738875.1 Candidatus Dojkabacteria bacterium | reverse complement strand
TCATCATGACTATACTCAAGGTCATCAATATCAACGTCTGCCTCAACCAGATAGACATTATTAAACTGCCTGATGAACTTCCCCTTATTATTCTTGGAATCAACATACTTCGTGATGAAAATCTCCTTGAATTTACTTTTCGGGAGTTTTACACCAATTTCTTCCTCTAATTCTCTAACAGCTGTATCTAATGGATCTTCACCTGCATCTACATGACCTCCAGCAGACATTGTCCAACATCCAGGGCAAGTGTCTTTTGTTAAGCTTCTACGTGTTAACAGTAGCTCATCATCACTATTTATAATCCAGACATGTGATGCTCTATGCCAATCTCCTTCTTTGTGTATCAGTGACCTAGCCTTTGTAGCTCCAGTTTTATTTCCGTTTTCGTCTAAGATGTCATAGTGTTCTTCCATATATAAATATTAGCCTATTTATGCTAATTAAGTCCATAAAATTAGTAAAGATTGTATAATTCTCTAATGAACATGGCTTATTCTTTCGATAAACAACTTAATAGAGGACTAGTGCATAGTACTAAATGGTCAAATTCTAAATTGGACGAAGATTTGGCACCACAAGATGGCTATATTGCCATGTCAATGGCGGATAGCGAGTATGAGGTTCCTGAGTTTATCCTTAATGATATAAAAGATAGACTTGATCATAAGATACTTGGATACGATGATATTGATGAGTCTGTATACGAAGCTGTTGTGGATTGGTTATTACAAAGACATAACTGGAAGATAAAAAAAGAATGGCTCATTTTTTGTCCTGGGGTCTTAGCAGGAATAGGTGGAGCAATCGAGGCTTTAAGCTCAATTGGGGATAATATTGTAGTAAATACCCCGTCCTATCCTCCTTTCAAAAAAATTATCACGGGCAACAATAGAAATTTTGTAGCTAATGCTTTGAAATATGTTGATCATAGATACAAGTTTGATTATGAATCATTTGAAAAGTATATAGCAGATTCAAGTTTATTTCTTCTATGTAACCCTCATAATCCAACTGGGCGTTCATGGACAAGAGAAGAGTTGAATACTATCATAGAAATATGTGACAAGTATAAAGTTCCTGTCATCGCAGATGAGATTCACTCGGATATTATTTATTCGGGAAGTACTTTTGTACCGTTTCTAGATTTATCTCAGACATCTAGAGAGATTGGCGTCTCACTTATTTCTGCTAGTAAGACTTTTAACATAGCTGGATTGAAAACAGCAGTACTTATAGTACCTAACCAAGAAAAGAGAGACAAGATTACTGAAAGGCTAAGAAAAAACCATACCCATAAATGTAATACGTTAGGCGTTATTGCAACTAAATCTGCTTTCAAAAAGGGTGAAAAATGGACAGATGAACTGGTTACCTATCTAGAGGGGAATAGAGATTTCGCAATTGACTACATACATAGTAGCCTTCCTGGTGTGAAATGTGTAAAGCCTGAAGCAACCTTTCTGTTATGGATCGACTTTAGCAGCAGTGGGTATAAAAATGATCACTTAATGAAGATCTTTGTAGAAAATGCCGGTGTAATTCCTACAAGTGGTAGCGAGTTCGGGAGGGAGGGTGAAGGATTTATAAGACTCAACATTGCTTGTTCTAGAGCTCAACTGGAAAAGGCATTGAAAAGAATTAAACAGGCCTTTAGGTCAATCTAATAAGATAAATCATAAAGATGAAATCTTTCTATGTAGTAACTGCGATCTCCCCTTCGTATAGTACTCCAAGAATTTCTAGTATCAAGTGCTTCAGGCGAGATTTGACTTTTATGTGCTAGACAAGCAGAATTCTTCAGGTCAATGAACTCAGTGATATCGATTTCGAACTCTCCTTGTGAGATATTAGTCGTTAGAATTTTATTTATATTTATCCCTTCAAGTCCTTGTGTGCTATGCTCTGGGAAGAATGAAATATCTCTTGCCATTGGATAAGTTGCATTAATAGTTGCTCCGGCAATAGCACGATGATCCCGATGATTTACCGCGAATTTACCCTTTAAGTGCTCTAACCTGTTTAGTTCTGTACCTAGTGGTCTAAAATAGTTGGTCGGTTCATGTGTCATGACAATATCTGGGCGAAACGATCTCATATGGAAGACAATCCTCTCAATCAAGTGATTGTCATTTTCAGTCAACTCACAATCTTTATTATCGAGCATGAAAATGTCATTTTTTTCTATACCTAAATGCATCGCCCCCTGTATTTGTTCTTTTTGCCTTATAGCTGACAGATCATCTGGGTCTATCTTTCTTTCGCGCGAACCTAGACTTCCATTCGTGCAAACTAATAGCCTTACTTTCTTTCTATCCCTCCTCAACCTAGCTAGTGTCCCTCCAAACTGCATCTCTGCATCATCCGGATGAGCTACGACCACCAATACATTTTTTATATTCTGAAAAACCTTCTGATAATCATCTTCCATTTTATTCAATCTAACAAATAGAATTTGCTATTTCGCTCCTGTGCATTTTCTACAAACTAAAAAACACATGGCCTGAAAATCATACCTTTGTATTTGCATAATTACAGTCAATAGTTAGAAGAATTATATAATTTAAGCATTAGCCGATCAATCAAATTGCGATTAATCACTTCCTAAATTCATATCCAAACTAGAAAACACTACGCCACTGAGTAGTTTATTTGAACGGGTAGTATATTCTGTTCTTCAAAAATCTGTCTAAAGACCTTGCCAAACTGACTGATCCAAAGGTACAATTGGTTCGATAGTTGTCCCGGTAGGGTCACCAAAGACAAAATTTTTCTAAACCACACTGAGAACAAATAATCACAAAGCTCCCCTGCATCTATTTCCGTTTTGGGGTAAGATAGAATTATGAAATATGTTGCACTGCTTCGAGGAATAAATGTTGGTGGCAAAAATAAAGTTGATATGAAACAGCTTACTAAAGCAATGCATAATGCGGGCTTTAAGGAAGTTACTACGTATATCAATAGTGGTAACATACTTTTCTTTTCTACTAAATCGGAACCTGCGATTACAAGGGTGCTTGAAAAACTTATAAAAGATGAGTTTGGTCTTGAAATAAGAGTGCTTATTAAAAACAAGAATTACATAGATGTGCTTACTGATTCAATCCCCTCACAATGGGTAAATGACAGCGAGATGAAATGTGATGTGATGTTTTTATGGGAGAAATACGATGACCAGTCAGTGTTAGAGCGGCTTCCAATTAAGCCGGAGATTGATGATGTTAGATATGTGCAGGGTGCATTGATCTGGAAGGTAGATAAGAAAAATGTATCACAAAGTGGAATGATGAAATTAGTCGGAACTGATATATATGCAAATATGACAATTCGAAATTGCAATACTGTAAGAAAAATACAAGAAAAATTATCAGATTAACTAACAATAACTACAAATATATGAAAAAAGAAATCCAAGACTACAACGACAACCAAGAGCCAGGGGATAAAGAGATTTGTGATATGCTCGCGGAGTCGATTGATAGTGAACTTACTGAAGCGGAAAATAAGATCTGGCACAGACATCCTGTTTGGTTTTTGGATGGCAACCCGACTGTCGGGTATAGTAAATTAAAAGAAGGTATACGTTTAATGTTTTGGAGTGGCGCAGATTTCGATGAAGAAAAACTTAAAATTGGCACAGGTAAATTCAAAGACGCATCAGCCACATACACGTCATTAAACGAAGTGGACGCTAATGAATTAAAAAGATGGCTAAAAAAATCAAAAGAGATTAAGTGGGATTATAAAAATCTAATTAAAAGAAAAGGAAAATTAGAGAGGTTAAAATAACATGAAAATAACACCAGAACACAACGAGCGCATGGCAAAAATGACTATCTCTGAAGTTTACCCGCATTACGTTAGAAAAGTTGAAGCTAAAGGCAGGACAAACGAAGAATTGAGCGAAGTTATTAATTGGCTAACTGGTTTTGGTGACAAACAACTGCAAGAATTAATAAAAGAAGAAGCCACATTCGCAACTTTTTTCGAACGAGCAAAACTAAATCCAAACGCCGAGCAGATTAAAGGCGTAATCTGCGGCTACAGAATTGAAGAAATCGATAACGCGCTAACGAAACAAGTTCGCTACCTAGATAAACTCGTGGACGAATTGGCAAAAGGCAAGGTGATGGAGAAAATCCTAAGAAGCTAGGAAATCCACATCATGAATCAGGTTTGCTAAATTCTTTTTAATTGACTCTTTGCTAATTGCTTTAAGCGTACTTCTTTGTCTTGAAAATCATTAATTAATAAACATTCTTTGTAACCCCTTTACGAATCTTATAGTAGAGGCGGTATTTAATATTTATGAATAAACTTCGAATTGCGCTAGCGATTTTCACGCTGACGATAACTGGATTAATTTTATCTCCACAAGTAGCAAAAGTATATGCTCAAGATAGTAGTAAAGAGACAGAACAAAATATCCAGCAAAGCAGAGAACAGCGTCAACAAGAAATTAATCAGATTCGTGAGAGGAATATAGAAACAAGGCAGCAAAATTCAGAGGAGACTATTTCTAATGATGATGAGGGCGAAAGCACTAGTTTCAATATAGCTGATTATAGGGAGCTTTATAACGAGATTGATCAAATTTCCAATACAATACAAACTGAAGTATCTGATCTAGATATAGAAAATAGTTTCGCTGACTTCGCTTTGTAGGTTTTTTAAACAGGCTGGGTTTTTCAACCCAGCCTGTTTGTCTTTACGACACTATACGACCTATTGCTACTTCCCTATTCTTATGAATTAAGGGAGGAGTACTGTGTCTATTACATGTACAATACCATTTGTAGTCAATATGTCAGCATTAACTACAGTAGCTGTGCTATCCTCACCAACTAATGTAACTGATCCACCAGAAATATTGATAGTCAATGTCTCGCCTGAGAGTGTAGTTATGACTTGACCATCGCTTAACTGACTAGCAAATACTTCACGATTCACGATGTGGTACTGAAGTACTCCCACAAGTGCTGACTTATCTTCTGCTGCAAGTAGAGAA
The DNA here is from genome assembly GCA_041738875.1 of Candidatus Dojkabacteria bacterium. Taxonomy (GTDB): domain Bacteria; phylum Patescibacteriota; class Dojkabacteria; order CALFHW01; family CALFHW01; genus JBGSOW01. The sequence goes on along the minus strand of JBGSOW010000072.1, from coordinate 12,105 downwards.
TCCACTGTAGACTGAATGTCAGCAAAAGCGGCGTTTGTCGGCGCAAATACTGTGTAATTTGCTGTCTCATCTGAGAGAGCACCAACTAGATCTGCTGCTGAGGCCGCTGCTACCAGAGTAGATAGGTTACTGTTCTCTTGGGCAGTTTCAGCGATATTGCCAAAAGTATTTGGTACTAAGACCTGATCTATAATGTGCACAACGCCGTTGCTAGCAAGTACGTCTGCTGTGACAACCCTTGCTCCGTTTACGTAAACTGCTCCACCAACTGACCTAATTACTAATTCATCACCTGAAAGTGTAGTCACAGTTTGCTTTGCCCTCAGCTCGCGTGAAAATACCACTGAGTCAATCACGTGGTACTGTAATACATCTGTTAGTGCTGATTTGTCGTCGGCAGCTAATAGCTGGTCAACAGTTGATTGGATTTCGCTAAATGCATTATTATTTGGTGCAAACACGGTATAATTACCTGAAGCGTTGAATGTATCGGCCAGTCCTGCTTCAGTCAATGCAGCAACTAATGTCGATAAATCTGGTGTATTGACAGCGGTCTGTGTTATCGTAGATTCAGATGTTGGATTAGGTTCAGATTCCTCTCGTTGATTATTTTGGGAGAGGAACACTCCAGCTACAATTAAAATAATAACTGAAATCACCGCCACAACTCCGATTGCTAAGCTGTTTTGAGAATTATTTTCCATGGTTTCTTGTTGTATAAAAAATAAAATATTTAGAGATAATTAAATTACACCTCTATTGATTAGTAAAAATTGGTGTACATTATTCTATGAAAGGAGACAAAAAGTTTTTAGCAAAATTGTTCGATGATAACCTGGACGGGGTATATAGGTTTTTCTACAATAAATTTCAACAGCGTGAAATAGCTGAGGATCTGACGGGGGAAACATTCCTCTCGTTTGCAGAAATGTTTAGGGATGGTGTAGATTATGACAATCCCCAAAGGTATCTGTACGGCATTGCGAGAAACAAATACTTCAACTATTTGAAGGAAAAAAAAGAGCTGCCTATCACTTATTTTGAGAGTGGGACTTTAGAAATTATTGCCGAAAAAGTTAGCGAAATCAATAACACTGATGACAATCTCGAGCTGCCTACCCAAGAAGAGGAAATCACTTTGGTCTTAGATAAACTGCCTCGCAAGCAATCTCAGATAGTCCGGTTGAGATTTTTGGAAAAACTAAACTTGCAGGAGATAGCGGAGCTTCTTGGTAAAAATATGAATTACGTGAAGACTACACAAAGAAGGGCGCTCAAGAGTTTGAAAAAAGCTATTAACAAAAATAGATCGAAATAAATGACTACCAAAACCTACTATATAATTAGTGTTCAATAAATATGGAAAACAATTTTGAGAATTATAATCTGGAATTTGCAAAGGGACTTAAGAAACATTTCCTATTTACCGCTTTGGATGAGTCAAGCCATGCAAAGGATACTCATACAAGCCTAGCCAGTACTTTTTGGAGCTACTTCACTGTGCTGAGAGTTGCCGTAGTTTTCTTTATCTTGTTGGTTGTTGGTAATCTTATATTCTTGGGTTCGCTGGATTCAATTGACTCGAGAAGGATATATGCCCAGAATTCACATGCTGTTCTGATGCCAGTGCTCGCAGTGACTGATCAGAATTTCGCAAAAGAGATGAATCTAACTGTCTTAGCTAATTCCGATTGGCAGTTACCAGAAGGCGTAGATCGGCAAAATAGAGTTACTACACTAAAACTTAAGCACTATGACGTGGTTAGTGAGTGTCAGAACACTTACCCTTTTCCTGAAGAACTCGCTAGCATTGAGATAGACGAGTCTTACACAAAAGACGGATATAGCTTCCATGGGAAACTCTTGCACAAAGATGGCAGTAGTTCTGAGATTCCAGTGCATAATACTCAAAAAGAGAACCTGCACAGTGAAGATACTGTTATTGCAAGCCATGAGGAGGCTTTTGGATTATTGGGAGGAAAGGCAAGCGAGATCACTTGTGACGAAGATCTCTATCTTCTGAAGGTTCACAAAGAATATTCAACTTCAGATGGCGAACTGAAAAAATTGATATTTAGTATAACAGACTCAACCGGCAACGAGAGAGATATATTTGATGTGATGATTACCCAAGTTTTAAGGATTTAGCCATTACAGTAAATAGTCTATTCTAAAAATAAAAAACATAGGTAATATGTTCAAAATTATATTAGTAACTCTTTTTCAATTTAATTTTGTATATTTGTATAAGCCCAACAAGTGGTTTAAAAATTTGTAGTATCTGAATCAACCTCACTCAAAGCTTTTATCCGCTCTAATACTTTAGGGATTCTTTCTTTGAACATTTCTTCAAGCTCTTCAGGAGCGTCGGTTATTATTGTTAGAGTTGTAATTCCATCTTTTTCTTCTAAAGAATAACTTTCAGTTCCGCCAGTCCATTGGTTAGCACGTTCATTTTGACCATTATCTTTTGTGTCGACCATGTGTTTAAATAGCACATACTTTTCTAGGACCAATTTATCTATAAAACTCGTCACGCCATAACCTGTAGGTCCTGAAATAAACTTAACGGTCTTACCTTCAACCATTTCGCCGACCATATATGTTCCTTCGTCTATAATATTTGCCCAGTCTCGGAAAGTGTTATCTTCCCATAATGTAGCCCACACGTCTTCTTTTGAAGCATTGATTTCGATCTGGAATTGAAGCTTTTTCATTACAGCGTTCGAGTAATTAAAACAATAGTACAATATAACCTCAGGAGGAAAATTAAGCAAAGCTAAATAACAATGGAAAAATAGAATTCACAAAAGGAAAAACAAAAGTTTCGTATTCCGTTGAATAGGAATCTTAACTAATTCCTATAAACAACTAGTTGATCGTAATCCCCTGTGATTTCTACTCTTTGGTAAGCATATCTTTCTTCAAAATCCTGTGGCGTGAGACCAGAAAGGTTTTTTAGCCAGTCTAGTTCTAACACAATCAGCGTACCTTCGGGAATAGAGTCAAACCCAAGTGTAAATACTCCGTTATTAAGATCTCTGCCAGAATAATAAAGTAGTTCAGGTCTGTTTGTATAAAGTATATTTTCCGACTTCAAAAATGCACTTATCTCTGGTTCGCTCCAAATATCTCTATATTGACTGCTGATGCTAGGTCTATTTTCAAGGCCTTTGTAGAGGCCACCAGCTCTAAGAATCGAGAATGTAGTGAGTAGCTGAGCAGCACACAGAGCTAAAACAACTAAAGTTTTGGCAATTGGCGTGGTATTAGTTTTCTCTAGTAAATTGGCAACTACTTTTGCAGCAACAAGTGTAAGTAGTGGCATGATGATCACAAAATATCTCATAAGTCCTGCTGTTCCAAACAGGCCAAACATATAAATAATTGTTTGTATAACTGTAAATATCAAAATGATTGTAGAGATAAATCCCCAGTTACTCTTTAAAAATTTCCAAAATATTTCACGTCTAGAATTAAGCTGCAAGCTAGCTAATGCGATGCAAAATCCAATTAATACGAAAACTGTAGTTATGCTTTCTTGCACAAGTAGACCTTCGATGTAGTTGGTAGGTAGGCCGTAACCATATACGCCTGCTTCAGTTGGGTAACCGTTACTGAAAAGATAAAGGGGGCGCCCGCTATAAAGAAAACCGATAAAGTTCCAGATAAATGTTGGTGAAATAATTAAAATAAAATACAAATAATTTTTCAAGCCGCCTTTAAATGGGTTGATATTTCTGTCGCCTTTTTTGAAAAAATAGAATAGCCCCCAGATTGCAACAAACAGAAGTGCTTCAATCCTTCCAAGTACTGATAATCCGATTAATGCTCCAGATAACCAATATTTGTCTTTTAGCCACAGATAAAGGGAGGAAATGAATATTAGTGTAAATACTGGTTCAGTTAGCACTGTGATTGAGGATCTGAACATAAGGAAACCAATGCTACTTAGGATTGCTGCAAGGTAAGCATATTTTTTTTCTAGTTTTAGTTCGCTTCCAATTTTGTAGGTTAGCAGCGAAATCAAAAAGGAGAAAATTATATTTAGAATTTGGCTATGTATAAGCTGTGGATTTGTAAAAAAGCTTAGCCAGAATCCATGAACAAAGGTATATAACGGTTTAGACCAGACGTTTAACCCAACGACTAAATTGTTCGGGATATTCTCTAAAACAATTTTCGCCTCTAAAAAATGCAGATAGCTATCTGCTTCAAAATCCACGTCCCCCAAAAAGATGAGAGTTGCTACTTTAATTATAGCGATAATAATTAAAGATAGAATTGTAAATTTGGTCCAGCTAAAAGACATCAATCCAAAAGAAATTGATTTCATTAGTTATTTTGAGTTTAACAAATTATACATTTCTAAACCTACTTTGAGAATATTGCATGCTCTAATCAATTTTTCCTCTTCTAGAACATATGCGATTCTTACAAATTGATGGCCAAGTTCTTGGCTGGTATAGAAACCATTACCTGGTGCCATTAGGATTGTTTCATTTCTCCCACTTAATCTTGGATAATCTGTCAGCATCCATTTTGAGAAATCCCAGGTATTTTCGACTGGAAGTTTGATAAATAAGTAAAACGCTCCATCTACTTTCGGCACTTTGACTCCAGGAATTTTAGCTAATTCTTTTTCAATTGTGATTTTTCTGGATTTATATTTTTCTCGAATTTCAGTTTCTAAGAAAGATTTGAGATTTGCTTTGTAAAGTGATATCGCGGCTAACTGGTCAATCATGCCAGCTGACAGCCTGCTTTGTGCATATTTGATCGTGGTTGCTATAAATTCTGCGTTTTTTGAAATAATCGCTCCGATTCTAGCTCCACAAGCGGAGAATTTTTTTGAAATCGAATCGATCACAACGACATGGTCTTTTCCAAATGATAATGCGCTTACGAATTTGCTGTTATTAAAAATGAAATCTTTATAGACTTCGTCGACTATAAGCCATAAACCCTTTTCTTCTGTTAACTCGACAAGTTCCGTAAGCTCGGACTCAGTATATATTTTTCCAGTAGGGTTGTCGGGATTTATTATAAAAATTGCTTTTGTCTTTTCTGTAATTAATTCTGCGATTTCGTCTATATTTGGCAAAGCAAAATCTTTCTCAATATCGGTAATGATAGGTACGATTTTATTTCTATTAATAGTTGCAATGCTATTGTAGTTTGCGTAAAACGGTGTGGGGATAAGTAGTTCATCATCATGGTCAAGGCAAACCTGCAACGCAAAATAAATTGCTTCTGAGGCCCCTGCGGTTATAACTACGTCGCCTCCAGCTAAATCAGGAACTCCGTAACTTGCATAGTCTTGGGCGATTAATTCGCGCAATTCAGTCATGCCAGCAGAAGGAGTATAACTCACTAGTTTCGGTTTTCCATCCGCAAGAAAATCCCAAAACTCAGGGGGAGTATCGATATCAGGCTGGCCTATATTTAATTTAATAACTTCAGTTTCATTTGCCTCACAGGTTTTTAAAATTTCCTCAAACGCACGTGTCGGCGACAATCCAAGCTTGCTGCTCCTATTAGATATTTTAGACATGTCGATATTCTAGCATGTAGCTTAGATGTGTAAAAAAAGTTATTGTTAGTATATTAATGCGAATAGCTTTCAATAGTCTTGGTTTTCAGCTATAATTAATGCAACTAATTTGCGGTAATATTATGACTAATCAGCAGGAACTATACAGTGCAGCTACTACAATGAATGCAGCTGAAATAGCCCCTTGTGAAACACATGTTGGGCAAATTAAAACAATTCTAGAAACTGGCGGAATTGAACCAGATGTTGTTGAATTATTTTTTCCAGAAGATGCTACTGCTCGGAATATATTTTATGAGAACCTGGCAAATATTGTAAGTCCAGTAAAAGCAGATCAATGTTGTAATCTTGAAATTCCGCAGTTGGACTATAATATCCACTTACACGGAGAATTCCATGGGCCAAATAAAACCGCAGTTATTGCCTTGGCAAAATCAGAATACCCAGAAGTGAGCGAATTATCCAGGGTATTACTATGGAAGTTGCTATCTAAGCACGAATTCTCGCATACTGATGACCCTGTTCAAGCTTCAATTTATAGTGAGATTGCAAGTATAAGAGATGAGTTAAATAAGAGTTGGGAGAGACATTTGATTAGTTATCAAGGCATTAATCCAGTTTTGCCGAACAATATAAGCGATGAAAATGTTTACTCTGCTAAGAGTTTTATCCAAGATACCCAAATAGACGAAAGGCTTAGGGCATTTACTAGAAGTATGGATGAACTTGTTTTGCATAGGCGTGCATCTGAGGCAAAGGCAGTTGAAACTGAAGGTATTTGTGAACTGAAGAACAATGTAGCTAGAGGAGCAGAATTTGCTACCTCTTTGGTGAGATCTAATCTACTTAGTGAAAAAGAGAGTGAGGCATGGATTATAGAAATGAGAAAGAAGAATCAACAACTGCGTTTTAGTTTAGAACATCTTCCCGAAAATACAAAAAATTTGAATCATGAATTCCAAGAGGGCATAAAACATGCTATTACTGAAATGTTAATTGGTGAGCATGGAAATAAAGTAGATCTAAGGAAGATAGCTACAAGCCTTCTTTCATTGCATGGGGTTGATTTAAATGACTACGAATTACTTAACTACGATTTTGCGCAATTGCACCAATCTACTCTGGAACACGAAGATATCGCTGTAATACTTGTGACTGCTTTTATTGCGGAGATTGCTGAAGAACACGGTATCGAAACGTATCTTCCGAAAGCAACTGAACTTGCTGCGGCGCTAAAAGAAAAGGGCTTTAGAATTGTAAATACTCATATATTTTACGGTGCACATGGAGAAGGTAGCGCCGCAGGTTATCATGCTTTATATAACGAGGCTACTGGAGAAGTTGACTTGTGTTCGGATCATGCAGAAAATATGGACCTTGAATTGCAATTAACAAATAAAGATATAAATGAGCGTCTAAATGATGCCAGACCAGTTGATTACAAAGAGGGAGTTCAAAATGCCCAGGGAAGAAGGACTATCAATCCTGTCACAGTCCAAAATTTCTTTGGCGGTCCACATCCGCAAAATCAATTACCTACGTCACAGGAAGATGGCAGACAAATATATTATAGTAGTATAAATACTGGGCCGAGAATGACTGCTGGTTTATCAAATAATGCTAGAAGCATTGAAAGTACAAATTCTAGAATTAATAGATCTAGGATTAATACAAATTCAGTTTCAAAAAGTTCAAGTGCTTTCAGAAATTCAGTTGGAGCGTCTTCGCCAAGATCAAATTCTACGATAGGTTCAGCTATCAACCCAAATCGAAGTTCAAGAACGCCTATTTCTCCAAGCTATATTAAAAGAAATGTAAGTTCCGTAAATGCGTCTCGTGAAACAAACGGTGATACAAGAGTGCCAACAACTGGCGGATCTAATGCTCAAGGCAGTAAACCGAGTAGAGATGAGGATAATAGTGGCTTTCACACATCACAAAATTCATCTAAACCCGGTTTCCCTCAGATTGTATTTGGGCCACAGGGGAATTACACTAGCCCAGTTATAATAACTCCTGTTTCATCGAAAGTATCTGACATTGTTATCGGAAGAAATTTGGAAACCGCACTTATGTCCACTGGAACAGTTCAAACAGAAGAACAAATACAAAGAGTTAAGAAATACCGGGATGAAGAACATCTGAAGAATGTTGAGCGCACGCAAGCAAACTCTCAACAAGCTGCTGTAAGCAACGTTGTTGTTAACAATGTGGTTAACGCTGGTCAAATTAATACTCGTGCTGGTAGACGCGCGCGCGCAGGTTTAACTAATGTAAAAATTACAGCGAAAACTATAACTCAAGAAATGCGGGGATTAGGAATAAAACCTGAAAATATTGCAATACTTAGAGGTATTAGTACCGCGCTCGAGGCACCTATCCCTGGGGAAAATGTAGAATTTAGCGTAGTCAATGCTAGAGAGCTTCAGCAATACGTGAATTTGATGCTAGTGTAAACATGGTGAAAAAAGCTGGTCCCAAAATTATTATTCGCAGTTTAGAGCCACGCAAAAAGCCTAGTATTGTCACTATGAAAAAAGTTAAAGATTTTCTTAAAGCAAATCTCCATAATTTCTCGGAAGTAGTATATATGGGTTGGGGAAGGCGCGAGTACACAGACATGGAAGGTAAGACTAAAAGAGGCCTCCGCTTTATAGCTTCCACAGCTGCAACTAGATTGGAAGCAAGGCAAAACTTTAAACAAAGCAAAGACTGGGGTAAAAATATCTGGGATCTAACTTAAGCTCTTAAACTTCAAGATTAGCAGTACCATTACTACTTCTACCTTGATCTGGTTTATTTGCACTATCTTTCTTCTTTTCGGGTTTAACTTTTTCGATACGTTTTTCAGCCTTGAAATCAACTATGCTGTTTTCTTTGATTTCACCACTAATTATTCCTTCTGCGAGAACGTTCTCCACCCTTTCTTGGATTAGACGTAGAAGCCCGCGTGCACCATACCTCGGGTCATATGAGTCTGTTGCAAGTTGGCAGATAAACTCAGGATCAATATTTAATTTAATTTGCCTTTGCCCTAATTCGCTTCTTAATTTTGCAATCTGATTCTCAGCTATTCCTTCGAGCGCCTTGGGTTTCAAAGCGTTAAATATAACAATGTCGTCAAATCTATTTATAAATTCAATACGGAAATAGTCCTGCAAAATCTCTTTTACCTCTTTCGCAATTTCTGCAGCGTTTTTATCTTCAGAAATCAAATCCAACACATCCTCGATTCCGGCGTTCGAGGTTGCAATTATCACTGTATTAGTAAAATCAATTTTCTGTCCTCGTCCGTCAGTTAACCTTCCGTCGTCTAAAACTTGCAAGAATATATCAAAAACTCGTGGATGAGCCTTTTCGATTTCATCCAAAAGAACCAAAGAGTAGGGTTTGTCTTTCACGGGATTTGTAAGTTGGCCGCCTTCTTCGTACCCCACATAACCTGGAGGGGAACCAATTAATCTTTGCACCATATGTGCTTCTGAAAATTCCGACATATCAAGGCGAATCATCGCTTCTTCATCACCAAACAATTCTTTTGCCAAAGTTTTCGCAAGCTCCGTTTTCCCAACTCCTGAAGGGCCTACAAACATAAATGAACCAATCGGTTTATTTGCTTTTCCAAATCCCAATTTCGAGCGCTGGATAGTTTGCGCAACTTTAGTTACTGCCTCTTTCTGGCCTTTTACTCTAGAACCAATGCGCTCTGCAAGTTTTGCTAAATCCTGTTTATCTATATTTGTTAAAGAATTAATCGGAATGTGGGTTTTTTGAGAGACAATTGCTTTTGGAATCTCCAAACTCACATCGGTCTGGCCCTGAATAAGTGCTTGGCTAGAACTTTCTTGGAGTAGAGTTATACCTTTTGAAGGAAACTTTCCATCAAGCAAATATTTTTTTGCCAAATCATATATTTCGACTGCAAATTCTGCAGGAAACTGTAGCTTTTTTTGTTTACTAAGTCTAGCAGCATGCGCTTGCAGAATTTGCATTGTCGTTTCCGTATCTGTTTCCTCAAGTTTTAGAATTTCAAATTTCGAAGTAACGTGTGGATTATCAGTTGCAAACCTTCTGTAGGTCTCTCGGTTTGCAGTACCTATGACTTGTGCGTTGTCGATCATGTATTTTATTTGGGCAACCTCAAATGTAAAGATCTCATCCAAATAAAATATAATTTTGTCATTATTCGTCTGACTTAGTAGATTAACGATCTGGTCGAAAAAGCTTTCGCTGCCTGGATATAACTGCATTACTTTGAATCCAGGAAGTTGTAGTTTTAGCTGCTGTGCGAGAGCAGTTTTCCCTACACCTACGTCCCCAACAATGAGTAGATTATTTCTGTCTTCACGGTTCAGTATCCGTATGCTTTCTGCTATTTCAGCATCTCTACCAATGAATTCGGTCATTAGTTGTACCTTATCCATTTTGTGCAATGAGGTCTGCAACATTTCCTTCAAAACCGATTTATAAATATCTACTCCCAATTCATCTTCAAGTGCTTTAATGCAGCCCAGAAGCATCGAATGCTCATCTATATGCGGGCAAGAAAGTATTCGACCTTGCAGGCTTGCGAATCTTTTTAATTCAGACTTTAAATCTAGCCCTGAAACGCCACTTTTATGCATACTAAAGATTGAGGAACGCGTTTGGGGCGTCTTATTTGCTTTTAACTTTTCAAGTTCCTTTTCTAATTTGGACTTACTGCCTAGTAGCGAAAGACCGTCACTGTTCCTCAGCAAATCCAAAGCAATTTGTGCAAAAAAATGGGGACGGTCTTCTTTGTTAACTTCGTAACTTTTATTTACAATACTGCTTAAATCCATGGTCTATTATACAGCCAAATGGACTATAATGCGAAGTTCTTGCAATTAGTATAGAGTGAGCAAAATGATATCAATATTATTTACAATTCTTACAAATACCAAAAAATTCAAGCGAGTGATGTGTAATTACAACATCTTGTTCTTTCTCGATTTGTTTTTCGCTGTCGGTTAAATGGCTATCTAAGTGGATTGGCGTAATATCTTGGCAATTGGTACACACGAAGTGGTGATGGTGATCACCTCTCTCTAGCTCGTAACGGTTATATCCCTCAAGCAAGCTTATGAATTTGACAAAACCTTCTTTTGCTAGCGTTTCGATAATTCTATATGCTGTTGATTGGTCTAAATCTTTAATCTTTTTATCTCTTCCGAAATGCTCGTAGATTTCTCCAACAGTGAGAGGTCGGTCTGCTTTGTCTAGCACATTTAGAATTGCTTCACGGTTGGCAGAAGAACGGTAACCGCGGTTTTTAAGCTCTGACTTTATCTCTGCGATGATTTTGCTCATAGAAACATTATACTAAATTAACGCGACTTTTTGCACTATTAACAAAAACACTAGTTAGGCAAGTAGTCCGGTAATTAAAATATAAAGTATGCAAACTACTGATGTAGCTAAAGTTAATGGGCTTAGAATCCGGTGCACCCTCAAAGTATTCTTTTTGCCGATTAATATTGCTGTATTAAGAAATCCGGATTCACTGTCCTGCTTGAAGTCCGCATATTCATTCCAAAGATCGCCTGAAACAGAAAAAAGAAACGCCGCAGCAAAAAGTAACCAAGAGGCAAGGCTTAGTTGCGAGGCGTTAAATGTATAAAAATATAGGATTGGCAGGCCAGATAAAAGAAGTGCGTGGGAAAGTAAGTCGATAATAGGGTATTTTTTGAACCTAACTAACCCTCCAGAATACAATATTGCCAGGACAAAAATTGCAACTGCAATTAAAAAAGCCTGCATATTAATCAGGTAGCTCAGACCTAGAGAAACTACAGTCAGCAAGGCAATTACGTAGTATCCAAGGTTTTTACTGTTTTTGGTATCCAAAAATGGATTTCTGGATGGTCTTCCACCAGTTTTTGCTGCAAGCCCGAGATTTACTTTCCAATGTTGGATAACTCCAATGCCTTTGTAGCCAGCGGAAACATCGTCTTCCGCATCAATTATGTCATTATATAGAAATGAAATATTTAGTAAAAAATAATTTACGATTATCGCAATCAATATATCAAACGAAAACACATTTAACCTCGCGCCTACAACACCTATTAGCATAAGCGGAAGATAGAAAATAGAAATATCGACCACGTGCCTCGGAAGTATATAAGTTTTTATCAGGTTTATCATATTTGCAGAGTCTAAATTTACTTTATAAATAAAAAAATTAAAGCGAACTAATCAGTAAATTAACAGATTCACGGGCAATTAACAAGGCTTACTGAACTCTTTTCTATGGACGAATTGTAATTGTAATGACTTTTGTGTTATAATTAAGAAACTAATTGAGTCTGGCTATAAGAGTATTCTGCGATTTTAGATTTTTATAAATTAAAATCAGCAAAGTTATCTTCTTAGCTAAACTCCACGTTTAGCGCAGAATACTGAATAAATTAAGCGGTATTAGGTGCTGCATAATTTATTATTAAGTAAAGCTATGGCATATGCCAACAATACCTCGCGCGGGTACATCAAGCGCAATAATTCAAATAACTCATCTAGAGAAAATGGCT
>JBGSOW010000063.1:0-3504 GCA_041738875.1 Candidatus Dojkabacteria bacterium | reverse complement strand
ACATGAGGCTTTTTTGCTTCGCAATTCGACAGGTGCAAATTACCCAGACGCTTTTCACGCGCTTGGAGAAGAGATTTCAACAGAACAAATACATACAGAGCAAATGCAGGGAGGAGAAGGTAGTAAAAATTTTGACGCAATATTTATCTGCACCAGCTCAGCCACAGCATGTATCGGAGTTATTGAAGGATTGCAAAAAAAAGGATCTAGAATTCCAACCTTTGCAGTGCAAACAAGTTACATCAACCCAATTGCAAAAGAGTTCGACACAAATTTCACTTCCGAAACAACAACGTTAGCAAATGCAATTTCGGATAGAATCGCAGTTAGAAAAAACAAAGCAATTGAACTTTTAACTTGGACTGGTGGCGGCGCTGTTGTGTGTAATAACGAAGAGATAACACAGGCGCAAGCTACAATATCTGAATTAATAAAAATGGAAGTCAGCGGAAACGCTGCTTTAAGCTACGCAGGATTTTCCAAGTTGACCAAAAAGGGCTACAATTTTCGTAAGCCCTTAATTATAATAAGCGGAAACTAAAATACAATGGCAGAACAAGAAATAATGACAGTATTTGGAATTAATTCCTGGCAGTTAATCGCGATCCTAGTAAATGTCGGTTGTATAGTTATCTTTGTTTTTGTTATCGCATACTGGATTTTTGCACCAATACTCTCTGCGCCATATCTTGCAACGTCGGTAAAAGACATGTTAGTGATGTTTTCTTTAGCTGATCTCGGCCCCTCAGACCATGTAGTTGACCTAGGTTCAGGCGACGGGAGAATAACGCTTACAGCCTCCAGGGTCGCAGCAAGCGCAGTTGGAGTCGATCACAACCCATTTTTAACACTACTTTCCCGCTTTATTGCAGTTCTCTCACCCAACGGTGAAGTTAAATTCAAAAATAAATCATATATGAACGAGAATTTGTCAGGTTATGATGTAGTCTTTCTATATCTAATGAGTGCGGATTTGAAGAAATTAAAAGATAAATTCCACTCTGAACTCGCACCAGGAAGTAGAGTAGTTAGTAATTCTTTCAGAATCCCTGGATGGAGGCCTATCGTTACTCGTAAACAAGGCAAAAAGAATATATATTTGTATGTGATAGGTAAAAGTGACGTTTAAACTTATGTTGGAAGAGATAAATCGCAAAATTGGAAATAGTCCCTACTTTTTTATTAGTAAAGAGGCAGAGCGCGGACTTGGGCTTGAAGAATTAATTCAAAGTATGAAAATAATTGCCTCAGAGCGTGATTACGTGAGTGAAGGCCTAGAGAAAATGGGTAAATGCTTGGTGATTGAAGATCCAAATGGGAGTGCAGGAGTTGTAGAGAGTGAAGGATTTGCAAAACTCATAGATGAAACAAAATCTACAGCAAAATTCGCATCAAGCGCGCAGGTTAATGACGAAATCTACCTACAATTTTTCAAAAACACTAGTGATGCAGCTATTGATGACCTAAAGAGTAGAGGATATTCAGTACATTTATTAAATAATTCAGCACAACTAACTAGAAAATTAGAAAATAAAGTTACCCAATTCCAATATCTTTACGAAAATGGCTTAGCGAAATATTTGCCAGAAGCAAAGGTTATTTCACTTGCAAAACTTGATGAGGTAACCTCTGGATACAAAGATGGCTATGTAGTGCAACTGCCTTTTGGACATACTGGTTCGTCTACTTACATCATCGACGAGGGCTGGCAAGCTGCAGAATCTAGAGCAGAACTTGCGGAGCTTAAAACAAGATTTCCAAATAGAGCTGTAAGAGTTGTTAGAAAAATTCATGGTCACGCATTCACAATAAATGCTTGTATTTGTGGTGGGAATACATATATGGGTGGGCTTTCTTATCAATTTACTGGGATAGAGGGTCTTGCAAATCGTAGTTCTGCTACTGTAGGCAACGACTGGTCGTTGCCAAAGCAAATAATGAAACCTGAGATTTATGAGCAGATTAACGAAATGGTTACATTCACAGGCGAAATACTAAGAGAAAAGTTTGGGTTTAGAGGTATGTTTGGGGTTGATTTCATCTATGACGAAGAGCAGACTCAGATTTTTCTAATCGAGATAAATCCAAGGCAAATTGCGTCGATCCCCATGCATACGAAGTTACAGTTAAAGGTTGGCCAAATTCCACTGAGTTTATTGCATTTAGCAGAATTCTTAGAACTAGATAAATCGTTTTTGCCAGAAGTAAAATCTTACAATGAAAACGGGCTTTTACCAATTCAAGCAGCCCAGCTTATCTTGCGCTTACAATCAAAACAGGATTTGAAAATCACAGAACAACGAGTTAAACCTGGGCTTTACAGACAGCTTAGCGACAATTCAGCAAGAGAATATATAAGGTCAGGTAAAAGTGACGACGTTCTCTTTCTGGATAAGGATGAAGATAGGCCATTAATTTGGCAAAAGGATATCTTGAGTATTTCTGATTTTGGAGAAGAAGGATTCTTTCTGAATGTAAAAGGAAATTCAGGAGATAAATTGTTTGTAAATGGCGACGAAATAGCTAGAATTCAGGCAAATATGAGTCTAGGTTATATAGAATCTCATAGAGATGAAGGTGAAGATGTTAATGATAGTAATAATAATGCAAATAGCGTGAATGTGAGCGTTTTACCTTTCGCTCGTGACGCACTTACTAAAGTTCATCAGACATTGTTGTATTAGATGTATTAAAATTTATTTATTAAAAGAAATTGTTGATAATTAAGCCATGGCCAATAGTTTTCAAACCTTTACAACTCACAAAACTGGTGACAAATTAACTTATAAAATCGACCCACTAGTTGGTGACTATCTCACGCAGTATTTTAGTTTACGTGTGGGCAAGGCAAAATTAAAAGCTCCATATTTTATTAATACCAAAAAACGCAAAGATCTACGTGTACTTATGGGTAAAGGTACACCAGATGAGATGGTTTTGGAGACCAAGGTCTGGGCACAAGTTAAAGGTTTAGACGTAAATAATATGTCTCCAGAAGAGATACGTAAATTAATGACTGAGGTTGGAATTGGGATTGATTGCTCTGGTTTTATTTATCATGGGCTGAATAGTCTCATAAGAGCAAATGGTGGCAAGGAATTAATTAAATATTTCGCTTTCGAAAAATATTCACTAAGGCTTTGGCTAGCTAGACTTTTGAGACCTATTGAAAATTTGGGTGCAAATGATATGACTAGTAAATTAAACTGCAAAAAGATTAAATTAAAAGACATTCGTCCTGGGGATTTAATTCGTGGGATCGGCAAGCAAAGAAATGCATATCACGTTGCTTTAGTAAATAAAGTTGAAGCAGAGATTATAAATGGTGAGATAGTTCCGACTAGTTTCACGTATTTACATTCGCATAGGGCTTACGGCAAGAAAAATGGAGTGCGTTTGGGCAAAGTGCTGGTAGTCGATGCCAAAAAAGATCTGTTAAAGCAAAATTGGCTGGAGGTTCATACAGACGGCGTTAATTACATCTTTGAGAACGACCTTAAACCA
>JBGSOW010000046.1:0-13372 GCA_041738875.1 Candidatus Dojkabacteria bacterium | reverse complement strand
TACCAACGCAGGTTGACGGCAGGTCGATGGAGCCTACATACCAAGATAACGAAGTTATGCTTTCCAATAGATTAATTCAAATTGCTGGTGGGCCAGACGGTATATTCCCCAGCTACGACTATCAACGCGGGGATTTGGTTGTGTTTAAAAAAGGGGAGCAACCGGATTTAATCAAAAGAATAATTGGCTTACCAGGCGAGACAATTGAAATTAGAAACCAACGCGTATTTATTAACAACGAACCACTAGATGAATCCGCCTACAACGACCCAATCTCTAAACCAACCATTCCCGGTGATTTCCTCAGAAGCGGGACTCCGAGGGTCATTCCCGAGGGAAGTTATATTTTACTGGGCGATAACCGCATTAATAGCAAAGACTCCCGCTTCAGCGATATCGGTTTCGTAACAAGAGAAGAAATCAAAGCCGCACCATTTGTAGTATTATTCCCCTTAAACGCCGCTAGACTTGCTAGGTAGTGCCTGGTTATATATAATGGTTGTATTCGCCACATATAATTTTCGTAATATGCTGAATTCGCAGCGGAAGCCGATCACTTTAGGTTTGTAATTCTCTCATAAATACCTCCTTTGGTGTTAAATAATTTAAACATTTTCTCGGTGTCTCGTTGTACTCATTGACTATCCACTGCATCTTCCTGTTTGTTAACCACTCAATGCTTTGTTTCTTTGGCACATGTCTCCTGATCCTACCAATTGCGTTCTCTACAGCGCCTTTTTCCCAACTGTGGTAAGCATTACAGAAGTATACCGAGCCTGGCCATTGGTTGTGACCTGCATTCTCAGACCCATTATCCGTTGTTAGTGTCTTTACTGGTAGATCACTTAACCTCTTTAAAATATGGCTAGTCTTAGCATTAGAATTTCTCCCAATTACATCTGCTCTCATGTATCTGGACAATTTCTCAATGGTTACTGATACACTCTTTTTGTCTGATCTAATACCTTCCATATTATCTGTCTCCCAGTTGCCAAAGCCCTCTAAAGAAGGTCTTTCCGCGATCATTATTCGATCTTTGATAGGTTGCCTTTTTACTTTTCTACCATATACTTTCATTCTTTTCTTTCTATGTAGCTTTAAATATTGATACAATCCATTGTGTTGGCCATCCCTTGAATAGATGTATCTGTAAATGGTTTCATGATGTAGCTTTACAGAATGATCTAACCAGAGACGACCACTAATCGTCTCTGGTGACCAACGCCTCTTCAATCTTGATAACACATATTCCCAGATCCACATCTCTTTTAAAGGAGCCTGTTTGCGCTGATTGTAGCTACGTTTAGATGATCTCTGTTCAGCTCTTTTTGCTTTGTATACTTCTTTACCCTTTGTGTTACGCTTAATCTCATCTGATATTGTTGATTGAGACCTGCACAGCAACTTGGCTATTTCTCTTTGAGAGTATTTCAGTTTCAGCAGAACCTCAATTTGAGATCGCTCTTCTAGGGTCAAATGACCATATTTTTTCATTATTCTTTCACTCAAATTAAATCATTTTGATTTTAACCTAAGTGATCGGCTTCGTTAGTGAACCTGCATATCTCTAAACTTTCTCTAGTAACATGCCAACAATTAATTATCATGAGCCTGAGGGAGAAAGACAATCACCAGAAGAAAAGACTTTCCAACTTTCTGAGCCTTTATCTTTTAGAAATATAGATGGAAATGAGGAGGAGTATCTAGAAGAAGTTACTTTCGCACTAGAGCCTTCTAGTTTATTGAATTTATTAGGTCAATTGTTCGATAGCGAAAACCAGGCCGCGTTAGAAGAAAAGATCTATAACATGCTAGTTTCTGGAGAAGGAGGTCCTACTCTAGTGATTGTTAATCCTGATTACCTCGCTATAGCAGACAATACCGGAACTGGTGGTGATAGTTTCTTAACAGAGGGTAGAAGATATACACAACCTGCTATCAAAAGTGGGCTAAATATTCAATTAGATAGGGGTTTGTGCAATAAAACCTATCGCTACGATCCAATAAATGAATTTCCATACTCTACATCAAATCCTAGCCTCAGTGAGTATGATGAAAGATTTTTAAGACTCAGTTACAGAGCAATTATGAAGGATATATTTTCAAGCACAAGCAGCGTTTTCTACCCTAGTGAAAGTGGAGTAGAACATAAATATGTGTTTGATAATCCACTGACTGAAGACATAAAAGGATATATTAGTAGTGTAATAGTATTTCAAGATCGACAATTACAGCATGCCTTTGAGATATTAAAAGACCTAAACCCTGATAAAATAACCCATCCAAACCTAAAAGCACTTATTGCTGAGTTAGTTGGCAATACAAGTGTTGAACTAGCAACTTCAATAGAATCAGCCATAGTATCTGAAAGCACAGAAGTTAGATACAATCTTAACGACGCTGAGTTAAAAAACAAATTTGAAACTCATATACTCATCATAGATAGCACTACAAAGACCACCGGCAGAAGAGTTTTTGATTGGTTAATTGAAGTATTAAAGGACGAAATGGACCCAGATGAATGGACAGATGATTGGGTAAATAGCTATCTAGAGTCTAACCTAGATAGAGATTCAGGGATTTGGCTCCATATTCGCCAGCTACTCTGGTATTTTAATGTGATAAATAAGCCGACCGCAGGCAAGATAACAATAGATAATTTAATTAAAAATCACAAACAGTTGTTATCAGTAGAAAGTGGCTTCAGCTATAGAGATTTTGTATATTCTCTTCTCAACTCTGGTGAATCTGATGCCGATAATGAGTTAACAGATGAGAGAATTAGTTACGTCACAAATATACTCGGAGATAATATTTATGAGGTAACACAGGCAGAAAGTACATCATATTATCCTTTATCTCCTGAATGGTTGGCGATAATATTACCAGAGTTTAGTAGACCCACCCAAAATCTATTTGTTTTAAATGGAGTTCATAGAATACCCATACATAGGTTTTATCCTATCAATCCATACGAGCCATTTGGCGACGTAGATTATGAAGGCTATTTTCCAGTATTTATGTCTGGCGGCACTGTTTTCTTCGGCATCAAGAATAGTTTGCATTCGCAAGCACAAGCAGCCGTAAACGTTTCATACTACCTAATGGCAAACCAATCAGACTACCCCGCTAACTAATTATTTATATGATCAATACTGCGAATATGTTCTGCCGGTTCCATTACCGAGCTATTTGATGTATAATAGTTATAGATTATCTATACATTAAATTATGGCTTATTTTGAGGCAAAAATACCAGAACCAAAAGATCCAGAATTAATAAAATCTTTAAAGGCAGCAGGAGAAAAAGGACTCGATGTCGTTATGAATATTCCGTGGGATACTATCACAAGTAACGATGGACAGCACACTAGTGGACAAGAAGCTGTTACAGACGCTTTTGCCAGAGTATTAGAGACTACAACTGCAGCTCTAGATGAGGAGAGTAGCGAAGGCACCCCTAGAAAGCCAATCACTTTGTGTTTCTATGATGATGAACCAGGGCAAACAGTAGCATACGGTGATTTGAAATATGCCATGATGGTTCTCAACGATCAGGTTGTACGAAATGATAGTGGCGAGATTGTTTCTATATATTCAAAAGGTGAGGAATTTACATTGGTAGATGGGCAAAGTAGCGGAATCGAAACTGTAATATACATAAATATCTCTAAAACAATAGTGAAAGGTAATAAAACTGATAATAACCCTATTAGATATTTCCTAGATAAGAATAAATTAGATAGATTGGTCGTGAACTTGTATCATGAGCTATTCCATGTAAAACATTTGAGTAATTTGCATGATCTAGCTGTAGAAAGAGGTCTTGAGCCTGCGCGAGTAGAGATTTTCGCAAACAAACATTATCCTACTTTTGTTCTTGAAGGTTTAGCTATTGCTGCGCAGGCAAGTCAAACAGGTCTATTTCAATCTACTTTTTTCGACGAAGTAGAAGCTAGTAGATACACTGATGAGAATTTAGAGAAATTTATTGATAACTTGTTATACCACGTCAGTAATACGAATATTACTAAACAACATGAGGAAATTGCTAAGGGGAGTGGTATCGATATGCCAGAAATGAAATACAGATATCCCATATACTTTGCAATGATGCTGGGTGAATTATCAGCGAAAACAGAAGATGACATCGATACTGTATTGGATGCAATAATATTTGACGGCAGTCATAATACGTCTCCAAGAGGGGCGGAGATTCGAAATGCTTGCTTAAAAATAGCTGAAGAATGGAACCAAATATTCCTAGATGCAATCCAAGCTAATCCAGATACATATGATTCAACTGGCACAATGCATATCGAGACACAAAAAAACTATATTAGAAAGCTCATTGTCCAACGAGAAAGGGAACTATATTACACAGAAAATCAGAGCATCGACGACGATGAGATTTACAATAACTATATTACCCGAATTTCTTCATACACACGCGAAGTTCTAGCTAATATTCAGATAAGAAAACATCGAAGTTAAATAGCCAGTGTTCGAGTATTTAATTTAGACTTTACATACAAAATGCCTATTACAAACCCAATTGACTTATTTCCCATTCCAAATTCTACTAATGAATCTATAAGATACCTTGAAGGTGATCAATTAAAACAGTTTGATATATATACTGTATTACCTTGGGTGGCAAATCCGACGACTCCCTATAATGAAATAGGTTCCATTAGCGACCCCAGTATTATAAACGATTATTTTCAATTAACTAGTGTAGCTGATCAAGTCCAAACGCGCGTTCATATTAAAGATAGAGGTGAAAACCCAAGACCTAAAACTATAGTCGCACCTAGTCTGACAAGGGTTTTTACCCGTGATCAAAGTATAGTCCCACTTTATGAAATCTTACCAAAGGTACACTTTGGACTACCTGGACAACTATTTTACAGTTATTCTGAAGCCAAAGTATCTGAACTAGTAGCTGGATTAAATGACTACGCTTTACGAATACTAATAAATCATACACCATTTCAAGTTGATTTGAGGTTAAATCAGGATAATGTACCAACGAGTATAAATGGCGTTGCAATACCTACTAACAGCTCACTAAATTGGGGAGCGCTCCTAGGCATGGTTCATGCAATCGACCTAGCGATTTTTGCCTGGTTAAAATACCACAATTCAATTAATCAGTTGCCACGTAATTGGGACCAACGAATCGACTTTATTTTTGGAGATGATAAATTTTCACTAAATGCTCCATCAGGAGTACCGTTTTTCATGAGCGCTAACAGTCTTTCTAGAGACTTAAATACTAGACCAATTATTCCAAATGATTATCCAGATTATGATTCACTCACTCAGCAGCTGGAAAATCTAGCGAAGTTGATAAGTGATAATCGAACTGGTGAAAATAGTATACTAGGACCTTATCAACGGATTATATACTTACCCCTTGATAACTAAATGCGAGCTTACTATTATTAATCAATTCTCCTGCACGGGGTGGTATTTGCGGTGGGCTTCTTCGGCGAATTTGTCGGAGGCGTGCACATACCTAGTTGTTGTTTGCAAAGATTCATGACCCAATAAACGCTGGATCGCAGCAGGGGAGGCACCTTCCTCAGCAAGATACGTCGCAAACCCGTGCCTCAGGCTGTGCGCACTGGTTGGCACTACAATTCCCAATTTACGCCTATACGTAACCATTCGTTCTTGAATATAATTCTGTGAAATCCTAACCGTACCAGGATCTTTCGTACCCGCCCTTCCCCCTCGATAGGGGATAAACACCGCAGGATACGGGTCTTTCCTAGACTCAAGGTACATATCCAGCCAATACTTACACCTCTCAGTCAGATACACAAAACGGCTCTTCTTGCCCTTACCCGAAATATATAGCTTACCTGCTATACCCTGAGTATCAACGTCATGCAGATTTAACTGCTCACGGTTCAAATTAACAACTTCAGAAATACGCATCCCTGTAGAAAAAAGAAGTTCCAAAATCGCACGATTCCTTTTCCTAACCAAAGGATTAGTTTCCAAAGTTTCAGGCGCCTCAATCAGCTTTTGCAATTCAACCAACTCAGCAACCTGAGATTCCTTCCTTTCCGTTTTTAACATTTTAATAGCATCTGGAGGAATTGGAGTCGGCTGATCAATTTCAATCAAAAACTTCAAATAATTACGCATAGCCGACAACATACGATTAACCGACCTAGCTGATAGACCAGACTTCTTCTTATAATCCATTCTAGGGGGCTTAGAGCTCGATTCATCCACAAGCGCTACCTGCTGTGCAAATTCAAGGATCTCGGTGTCCAGAAGCTCATGATTCAACGAATGCAAAGTATCAATATGCTCCCCGGACTGCAAAAACCCCTTATAAGCACTAACCGTTAGTTTATTCACTTCCACAAACCCAATTCCTTCCCGCCACAGAAACGATTCCAAAAACGCCAAATCCCTATTATAGTTATTCACCGTCTGCAATGAATAGTTATTATTCGTCAGATCCAGCAAAAACTCTTTTTTGTAAGGCAATCTCCAAGGTTCTATTGTTTTTTTAGTATGTTCTATTGTTTTATCAGCATTTTGCACCATTTCTTTAGTATAGCAAAGCCACTCCCCCTGAATTTTAAGACGAATAGGGGAGTTTTCAAAGAATTTGGCGTTCCGCAAGGCTATCAAGGGTTTACGGGATTCTAATAATATAAATTAATATAAAAATAATTAAATGAAAATAACTGGGAATAAACCAATAATTTAATTAATTAAATACAATTATTGTGGTGGGAAGCACCGAATTACATTGATATTAAAGGACTGAGTAGGGTACCCCCACTACTTTGCAAATTATATTAACTGAGTATAAGGATGATTATACCTAGTTCCTATAGCGTTGCTCCTGTGTGGTTTTTTAAGCAAAATGTCAGATTTAGGTTACATAGCTGTTGGTTAGTATATTCTTCCGAATTACCTCTGGGCTTTGTCCAGAAGTTTCTGAGCATTACATTAATGAAGTTAATTGCATTAAGCACTTCCTAGGAGCAGTGGAGCAAAATAGCCTATATGAGCTCTCAAACTAAATGTCAGAATTAACAAGTAATTCATACCACCACCGCATTATTACTACATGTGAAGTATCATTGAGTGATTAAGTGACTCAATTGCCCATTTCTTAGTTATCCACATGCCCTATTTGTTACGTAACATTTACGTATAAACTATAGGATAATAAGTAACCTATAGTTTTCTACACTGGGTATGTGTTGTAATTACACTATTAATGCGTATTCCCAAATCCTCCTACTCCCCTGCTCTGCCTACTAAGAAGCAATGAGTAAAAAAAGCTCATGATCGGATTAACCAATTATTGTCCCATTAATTCCCCAGGATGCTGTTGCTAGAAGGATAAGAATTATACCCAAGAAAATAATCCCATATTCGTACCAAAGCCAGCGTGACACCGTTTCCCGGATTTCAAGAGCAACGCCAAGTGTCATATAAAACACAAATACCAAAAACAGCGCAAAATAAAACGCGTCAATCGGCCAGATACTTAAAACCAAAAACACAAATACTTGCATTGACGCTATACCTAGACTACTTATAAGCCTTTGCGCACGCGCAAGGGAGATTGTCCATAATGCCACAAAAGTATACATAAAGCTCAATCCAAAGACCATGGCTGCTTTTAACAAAATATTAAATTCAAAACTAACGAGGAGAGCAAACGCAAAATAACTAAACACCATGGTCAAAACATAGTGTGCTGCCCTGCCCGCCTGCGCAAGTGGCAGTTGCTGTTTGGACGCAATATTTAGAATATTAATTGAAGAAGTCACAACGTAAGTGATAAGAGCAAGAACTATAGTCGAGACTATTAGAGTAGAAACCCTACCTACACTGGTAAGCGAGGTATCAATTATCTGGTCCAAGAAAATAACGACCAAGCCTAAAGAAACCGAGGGAAATACTGTTACTGCAAAGATTGATTCACCTTTCAGATTGAGCTGCGTCACCCACAGAACCATTATCAATACGGTTATTGAAACTACAAGGGGCACAACAAACTGCAGCAATAGAAGGTTAGTTATCACAAAAACAGTTGGTACCAGAATTGTTGTTATTGCGATTCTAGTTCTAGTTGTAATTAATATTTTCATCTAAAAGTCCCAGATTAATTAAATGTTGGATTCCTGCTTGTGTGATTTTACGTCCGCGAAATGTGCGCTCGATAAACCCCGTTTGCAATAGAAACGGTTCATACACATCACTTATTGTATCAGTTTCCTCGGCCAGTGCTGCCGCTATCGAACTTAAGCCAACTGGCCCGCCTGCAAATTTATTCGCGATAATTGTAAGAATTTTCCTGTCCAAATAGTCTAAACCTTCTTCGTCAATCTCAAGTAGTGCCAGAGTATCTTCCACAAGAGCCTTGCTTACAGCTCTAATATTCTGAGAAAATGCATTATCGCGAACCCTCTTTAATATTTTAACTGCAATCCGAGGTGTTTTTCTAGCTCTTTTAGCGATTATTTCAGCAACGCCGTCGCTTAGATTTAATTCCACAATCTTCGCCTTTTGCACGACAAGCTCGGCCATTTCGTTGTCCTCATAGAAATCAAGTCTGAAATCAACTCCAAAACGGTCACGCAACGGCTTACTCAGTAGGCCAATTCTTGTAGTAGCACCAACAATTGTAAATTCAGGCAGATCTATTTTCAAAGTCTTCGCACCAGCACCTTTGCCCACAACCACATGCAACATTCTATCCTCCATAGCAGGGTAAAGAATTTCTTCGATTGAGCGGTGAAGTCTGTGGATTTCGTCAATAAACAGTATCGAGTTGGGCTCCAATGCACTTAGAATCGCAGCCAAATCTCCCTGTTTCTCAATTGATGGGCCTGCAGTTATCTGGATATTCACACCCATTTCTTTTGCTGTTACAAAAGCTAAAGAAGTTTTCCCTAAGCCCGGAGGACCATGGAAAAGAATATGATCCAGTGCAACACGTCTGGATTTTGCAGCAGCAATCATCATAGTAAGGGTCTTTTTTTCACGCTCTCTACCAATCACTTCTGCAAAAGACTGTGGCCTTAGACTTGTCTCCAGCTTAATCTCACTTTCTTCAAGCTCTGTATTTGTTGTTCCTAGAAACCTTGATATAGGCATACGTTTATTCTACCCCAAATTCATTAAATTTTTCTTAATAATTGCAATGCCTGCCTAATTTGCTCAGCAAAAGGTAAATCATAGTCAATATCTTTAGCAATCTCTTCTATTTCTTTCGCTTTATATCCGAAATTAAGCAAAGCTGATTCAAATTCGCTGCTATTGGTTGAAACTGTCTCACTAGTTTCCATAACTCCAGTACCGACTTCATTCGAGTTCACCGTAATGTCATCCAACTTTCCTTTTAATTCGATGATTATTTTTGCAATAGTTTTTGTACCCAGACCTTTAACCTTTATCATCGAGCTATCGCCTCTATCTACTGCTTGCGCGAGCTGCGACGGGGAATATATAGATGTAACTGCGAGAGCCGATTTCGGACCAACACCAGAAACCTGCAGTAGTTTTTTAAACAGCTGTAGTTCGGCAGGGTTTATAAATCCAAATAACCTCTGGTCATTTTCACTCACATGCATATATGTATAAACTTTTACATTTGTATCGACCAAACCAAACTTATACGGCGCATTACTCTCCACTTTATAACCTACTCCATTTACATCAACTACCAAAAAGTCCAAAGCGATTGTTGTAATTTTTCCCTCTAAGTAATAAATCATGTGTTAATCTTTACTCAATTTAAATATTCCGTGCAACTTTATTCAGCCTGCTATTTAATTTAACCCGATCTAATGATCAACTATATTGCTCGCTAGACTTTTATGACTTCAACTTTTCTTTGAAATACTTCCAGCAGATTCCAAGTATAAACAATAAGCTGCTGCAACTGCGTCGACTGTATCGTCTTGTTTCAATTTACCATTTAGAGAAAATATTTTGTCGACGACGAATTGCACTTGAGTTTTTTCAGCTCTACCGTTCCCTGTGATCCTTTGTTTTATCTGTAGCGGGGTGTAACTCCTTATTTCCATTTTTGCAGCCGCAGCTTTATACATAACCACACCCCTTGCTTGGGCAACTTTGATTACAGTTTTTGCATTCTTGAAAAAGAAGATGTCTTCAATTGCCATTGAATCTGGGTGGTAAGTGTCGATTAATTGGCCGATTGAATCACCTAAATCCAAAAGTCTGTCACTTTCATGACTTAATTTATGCGTTTCGATAATTCCACAATCCAAAAGTTGGGGAGAACTGCCTACCTCAATGATCGACCAGCCTGTTATCGCTGTTCCACAGTCTATCCCTAGTATTCTCATTTTAGAAGCCCTCTGCGTT
The DNA here is from genome assembly GCA_041738875.1 of Candidatus Dojkabacteria bacterium. GTDB lineage: Bacteria > Patescibacteriota > Dojkabacteria > CALFHW01 > CALFHW01 > JBGSOW01. The sequence continues at coordinate 2,992 of JBGSOW010000046.1, read as the reverse complement.
AGTCCAGACGTTACTTACATCATCGTAATCTGAAATTACGCTTAGTAAATTACTTAATTTTTCTTGTTTTTCCTCTGCAACATCAACTTTTGCAGAAGGATGCCAAATAATATCACTCGAAACTATTTGCCAACCTAAATTAAAAACCGCCTCAGTCACAGATTTAAGTGAAGCTATTTCAGTACGCACGATTACAAAATTTTCTGCTGTGTAGATGACCACGTCCTCATCATTTTCAGAAATATTTTCCATATAGTCTTCCCTAGAAATAACTTCATAATCAATCAGCCCTTCTATTTCCATCAATTGTTCTTCGAGAGCACCCACATCGGCATTTGTATAAATATCTGATTCTCCATATTTTTCTGCCTTTTTAATTTGCCCAGCACCGACAATAACACGCCCCTGCTGACTGAATTGCCAGGAAACACTTCCTGTTACGCCTAGTTTCTCTCCTGCTTTTTCTACGATATTTTTTAGTTCCGAGTATGTTCTATTGGTATTGTCTGAAGTAGTATCGATCAAAACACCCACTCCATAAGAAGTTACAGCCTCATACGTATTTTTATGAATAATCTCACCTTGCGCCTCTCCTGTGCCTCTTTTTATAGCTTGTTCGATATTTACTTTGGGCATATTTGCCTGTTTTGCTTTATCTACCGCGAGCCTGAGAGTAAAATTCATCCCTGGGTCGCCACCACCTTCTTGGGCAGCCACTGTGATATCACGTGCTAGTTTAGTAAATGCAGCACCTCTTTTGGTATCTTTTACACCTTTTTGCCTTTTAATTTTCGCCCATTTTGAATGTCCAGACATGCGTTTATTATAACAGTAGATAATCTAAAATTAGAATATTGACTTAAACTAATTAATTGTTGCTTTAAATTAAACTGGATTAACTTGCCTACATTTTCTATACTGGAATAATGGCCAAAACTAAACCTGCTCAAATTCTAGTTGTGACTTTAATGATTATGGTTGTGATTACGATTGCAATCACAAGTATTGTCAGTATAACTCTAAGGAACTCCCAACAAGTCCAACTAAACACAGAATACCGCCGCACTTATAATCTTGCTGAGAGCAGACTACTCAGTATGATTGATGATGTAAACAAAAATAATATCCACGAATCTATAGGAGATGGAAGTGTGGATTTTGGCGGGAATTGTAGTGTCCTTACTCCTGGACCGCAGCCAGAGTTTAGTTGCAACTTTGACGAGAGCGAACCGGGTTACCGGAGTATTGCAAACGTTAGAGATACGAATGTAATTGAAAATTTTGAATTAAGTGCCAATGAGTATTTCAATGTCATTTTGAATAATTCTGTAACTAGCCTTGAACTTTCATGGACTGGGCAGACGAACGCAGTTGAACTAGTACTTGGCTACTTTTCGAACTTCAAAGACAGACAGCTTACAAGTATCATTGACAAAAATAATGTTTATAGTTTGCCAACTGACCCTGAACTTAGTAAATCAGGGTTTTTAACTGAGAGCGCAGTGGCTGTTGAGAATAAAGTCATAATTAATTTTAGTGAGGTTATAAACCTACCTGCTCCACAAAACCGGGAATTAAACTACCTGCGTATTAAAAATATTAGTAGAGGTGGTGGCACGAGTTTGTCGCTTCGTGCAAGTAGCGGGGCTTCCCTACCCAACCAACTCAGGGTGATTGACGTTTTTTCCTATAGCAACCGTAACGTCGAAAGTGCCTCGCCACTGATTACAACTAGAATACCTTTGAGCCCACCTGTTTCTGATATATTTAATTATTCTGGAAATTTCGGCGCAGTGCGCTACCCTCAATGCGGAAATGGTATTGTCGAAGGATTTGAGCATTGCGACGATGGAAATAGTATCGACTTCGACCAATGTACAAACGATTGTCTTGACCCTATTTGTAAATTTGACCAAGGAGCTACAGGTAGAAATGAGGACGTAGTTTTAAATTTTAATGTAAGCCAGCTTGCGGGTAAATTAATTCTCTTTGATCTGAATGTCTACTGGGAACCTGACTGGGTTGAAGTGAAAGTCGTTAAAGATGGTTTTAGAGAAGAGATATTAGTCCCTGGTGAGTGTTACAGTGGAGCGGATGTTTTTGCCGACCAATCACCCCAACCGGGCACAAGTAAAATTGGTTATGAATGGATTGGGCAAGAAACTTCTATGGACTTCACTTACGGTCAATGTACGATCACATCCAATGTAATGGTGCAAAAACCGACACTTATCCAAAATGACTGGAGAACTATTGTCTTTACAATCAAAAATGGACAAACTATGTGCAACGCGCCCAACACCGAGTGGCAATTGAAAGTCACTTGTCCGAAAACAACCCAAAACCTCGAAACTAAAAAAGTTCAGGTTGGCTGGGCCGGACAATGCGGTCCTGGCTGCGCCGAATCCCCCGGCGGCTGTTACTAGGGTTAACAGGGTTTTTCTAGCTTTCTTGTCTATTTATACAATTTTACCTGCTTTATATCACAACGAGGACCATGTCCCCTGTTGGGCGGCCGGTGAAGTTTCTTTGTAAAATTTCGAGGTCAGGATACATTAGTTTTAGTTGCACGATAGTTGCTTGATAAACATCTGGGTTTGTGACGAAGAGTGTGTTGCGGTAGAAGATTTCTTCGGAATTATCGATTCTAACGACACGGAAGTTATAACTAGATAGAACTCGTCTCGTTTTTCCAGCTAAACCTGGGCGCCCCGAACCGTTGATCACATCAATCCTTGCCTGCTCGATACTTACGTCGGTATTGGAAAAGACGCGCTTTATTTTTTCAGCGAATTTAACCCTATCCAAAAATTTATATTCGCCTGAAACATATGTATCACTAGGCGCGGTTGTAAAAGCGCGAATATTAAAGCGACTTAAACCGCGCAATTGAAAATATATCTGTTGCATTTCAACACCATTTAGATTCGTAAATTGAAAAATATCATTTAACTCGTCATTCAGAATCAAAAGCCCAGCATTAAAAACAAAG
>JBGSOW010000037.1:0-8034 GCA_041738875.1 Candidatus Dojkabacteria bacterium | reverse complement strand
GGTGGCGTCTGTTTAAGCTCATTTAATTCTGCAACCAAAACAATATTCTCCAGTAAATCAGAAATACCTTCTTTTTTAATCGCAGAAACCGGAACAAAAACAACATCTCCTCCGAATTCTTCAACCAAAACATCATTTTGAGAAAGTTGTTGTTTAACCCTTTCAATATTGGCGCCTGGCGCGTCGATTTTATTGCAAGCTACAACAATTGGCAAGCCGGCTTTTTTAATAAATTTAATCGATTCCTTTGTCTGTGGCTGTACACCGTCGTCAGCAGCAACGACAAGCATTGCAATATCCGCAACTCTAGCACCACGAGAACGCATTTCTGTAAAAGCTTCGTGCCCAGGTGTGTCTATAAAAGTGATTTGTGGGTAGACTGGATTAGAATTTTTAAGCCAATTCGCTTTCAGATCAACTTTATGTGACCTTGTATTTTGCGTAATACCACCCTCTTCACCTGTTTGCACACTAGTGCCACGAATCGCATCCAAAAGACTCGTTTTCCCATGATCCACATGCCCCAGAACCGCGACAATTGGCGTACGAATCTCAGCACTCTTCAAGGCATTTGCCGCCTTTTCATTAGTTGTAGAAATGGCACTACTAGCGGATTTTTTTTCTCCAACCTTATTCTTCGCTTTAACTTTAGCTGTAACATCGCCTCCAGTACCTTTAGTTTTAGGCTTACTCTTAGTTTTTGTTTCTTTATTAATTTTTGCCATCATGTGCCCAAATTGTAACATAGTTAATGCGTTAGGGTTCTAAGAGTATAAAACTTTTACATTAATCCGCTTTATCCGATGGAGTTTCTAGAATTTGGTTGGCAGAGTATACGCATGTCTGCTAAAATCGACTATGGAAAAAAGGGACTACTACGAAATTCTAGGGATTACAAAAAGCGCTGATAAAGCCGAGATAAAGAAAGCATTTCGTAAATTGGCTAAATTAAAGCATCCTGACCGCAATAAATCCGAAAATGCAGATCAAGAATTCAAAGAACTGCAGGAAGCATATGAAATTCTTAGCGATGAAAACAAGAGAAAAGCATACGACCAATACGGACACGCAGGTACACAAGGTTTCGGTGGGAATGCTGGCTATGGCGGGTTTAATGGACAAAGTGGGTTTGAAGGTTATAGTGACTTAGGCGACATATTCTCTCAATTTTTTGGTCAGGATTTTGGTGGCTTTGGATTCAGTGGTAGCCAGCAAAGAGCTTCAAACACGAGGGGGGCCGATATAGAGGCTGTTCTTAGAATTGATTTCGAAGAGGCTGTTTTCGGAAAATATAAAACAATTAGTTATAAATTAAAAAACAAATGTCAGAACTGCGATGGACTTGGTGCAGAAAGCCCGAAAGATGTAAAGACATGTGACACTTGCAAAGGTAGTGGTCGAGTAACAAATATTCAAAGAACATTTCTGGGCACAATTCAAACTGCAAGCGTTTGTCCCACCTGCAGTGGAAGCGGGAGAATTATCACGAAAGCATGTAGAAAATGTAGTGGTGATGGAAGAGTTGATAGTGAAGAAAACTTTAAAATTAAAATTCCGCCAGGCATTCCAGACGGAGTGACACTTAGGTTTACAGGACGTGGTAACGCAGGTAAAAAAGGTGGAACAGCCGGCGACCTTTATCTTACAATTGAAGTTGAGCCGGATAAAGAACTCGAAAGACGCGGAGACGATATATATTCGACAATCAATATAGACGTACACACTGCTGTTCTTGGCAAAGAGATTGAAATCCGTTCTGTGAGAGGAGATATGACACTTGAGATACCGTCGGGAACACAGCCAGGCAAGATATTCAGACTTTCTGGCAAAGCAGGTCCTAAGTTCCGTGGCAAGGGAAATGGGGATCACTACGTCCAAGTAAACGTAAAAGTTCCTGAGAAATTGAATCGAACTCAAAGAAAATTGTGGGAGGAACTTGCTGATAATGCTACTAAACAAAAGGGGATTTTTGGGTAACCTTCATATCCAATAATAAATAGTTAACTGTAATATAGGTAGATCGGTGCCTATATTTTAATTAAATAGCTATACTTAGAAAATAGTTTTCAGTTAAAAACCTCTAAATATACTATAAACCAACCACACTAGAAAGCGCTCGATATACCCTACTGACCTGACCTACCGGGATTTGTATTGACTTAATACAAATTTTAATTCTATACTAAATTATGATCGACTTGCAACTGACCAGTGGACTACCACTAAAGTTCGATGAAATTGCCGAAAGATTCCAATATGGTGAGAACTTGGTATATGATTCACTAAACCGAGTGCCATTAAAAGCATTACTACCCGGGCTACTCAATAAATCATTACGCTATCCAGAAGTTGTTTATATGGAACACAGTAATATACATACCGCAGAACATGCAGAAATCTTTAGCGAAAAAAGTCTAAAGTATGATCTACTTATGATTCCCGCAGGACTTATGGGGGTTGAATTTATTAGAACTCACATATTCTATAGTGCCCCTTCTCTTGAGCGAAATGGTGTAGCAGGTGGTTTAGCAGAAATAATCGAAGTGTATTCTGGAAGATTAACTATACTTTTACAACGTAACGCACCGAAAGGCGAATTTGACTTCGACACAAAAGTAAGCGAAGGACTTGTTGTAAAAATGAGAGCTGGTGAAAAATTTATGTTGCCACGTGGGTATTTCTACACATTCATTAATACACGCACTAAACCCACTGTTTTCTCCAGATTCTACAGTACGCAATGCAGTTGCGATTATTCACAGATCAAAAAAGAGCAGGGACTTGCCTACTTCGCAATCCGCAAAAATGCAAGACAAGAGATAGTATTAAACCCAAGATATAGAGATATACCTGAAATTCGCCAGATGCGTTGCGAAAGTTTAGCAGCAAATGACTTTAGCGAAAGCATGGAATACAGTAGTGCTTTGGAAGAAAGACCGATGTATGCTCAGATCGTCGATAACTATACAAAACTAAGACAAATTTTCAATTAAACCCCTCTCAATTATATTTCAACTTCATGTTATTATTTGGCATGGTAGATTTCAACGAAATAAAGAAAAACCCACAAGCATTTAGAGACGTGGTGAAAAATAAAAATTCATCCATCAATATAGATGAACTACTGGAACTCGGTGAGCAAAAGTCAACAACACTAACCGCATTGAATAGTTTGCGTGCTGATGCGAATAGAGTTACAGAAGAGATTCGTAACGTTAATGGAAAACCAGAGAACGCACTGCTAAATAAAGCAAAAGAGCTAAAAGAGGCCGTAAAGAAAGTAGAAGCTGAATTTCGCGAGATAGACGAAAGATTTAGCAAACTTATGCTCAATGTACCAAACATGCCGAGTAGTGACACGCCCGTAGGTCCTAGTGAAGATGATAACGTCGTATTAAGGGAGTGGGGTAAAGGTCGTGATTTTAAAGCTGAAGGATTCAGCCCACTTGAACACTGGGAGTTGGGCGAAAAATTAGGATTAATCGACACAGCAAGAGCTGCAAAGGTAAGTGGTTCGAGATTTGCTTACCTTATGGGTGACCTAGTGAAATTGCAATTCGCGCTTATTCAGTTTGCAATCGAAAATCTCACTAATTCCGATTTTTTACAAAGCATAATTACAGAACATGGATTTAAAGGTATTACAAACAGGCCGTTTCAACTGGTTATCCCTCCAGTTATTATCAACCCCATCCCATTCGAGAGAATGGCGCGTATTGAGCCCAGGGAAGAAAGATATCACATTACTGAAGATGATCAGTATTTGATCGGAAGTGCAGAACATACTTTGGGTGCAATACACATGGACGAAACGCTTAAAGAAGAAGACATGCCAATCAGATACCTAGGTTACTCAACCTCTTTCAGGCGTGAAGCAGGCACATACGGCAAAGATATGAAGGGTATTTTGAGACTTCACCAGTTTGATAAAGTTGAGGCAGAGGTTTTTTCAACAGCGGAGGCAAGCCAAACCGAACAAGACTTTTTGGTTGCAATTCAGGAGAAACTAATGCAAATGTTAAATATTCCATATAGGGTGATTATTTGCTCTACTGGGGATCAAGGAGACCCGGATAGCCGCCATTTGGACATCGAATCATGGCTGCCAGGGCAGGGTAGGTATAGGGAAACGCACTCAGCAGACCTTATGACAGACTACCAAACAAGACGGATGAACACGAAAGTACTTCGCAAAAATGGAGAAAAAGAACTTGCACACACAAACGACGCGACTGTATTTGCGATCGGCCGCACACTTATTGCAATTATGGAAAACTACCAACAAAAAGACGGAAGCATAATTGTGCCGGACGTTCTTCAGAAGTATGCAAACATCAAAGAAATTAAATAGATTTACTGCCAAACTAAGTAAATTTAACTGATTCGACTAAAAATTATGCCAGAATTACCCGAGGTTGAAACAGTCGTGCGCTCTCTAGATTCATTTGTCAGGGCTAATGTAATTACACAAGTATCTATAACCCCAGGGGGTCTTCGCGCGCTTGGAAACTATGCTACACCTGATTCTTTCGCAGCCAAACTTGTTGGAAGAAAGGTAGCGGATTTGGAAAGAAAGGGGAAATTCATCATTTTCAAATTCGAGCGTGAATTTGATCTAATTGTGCATCTTAGGATGACAGGCAAATTAATTTATTCTGATCCCTTGAGTAGTCTACCAAATAGTCAGATGCACAGTAGATATTTTAATCCGGCGCATGACCGAGTTGTATTTGCACTTGAGAAGGGTAATTTAGTATTCAACGACTCACGTAGATTTGGAACTATGCATTTACACAACCATATGACATATCCTGGAATCATGCGTTTAGGTCCTGACGCGTTATCAAACCAATTTAATGCTGACTACTTAATCCCAGTTTTGAGAAAGTCAAAGAGACCAATGTATTCTGCACTTATGGATCAAAGTATTGTGGCGGGATTAGGCAATATCTACGTCTGTGAGATACTTCATGCGGCCAAAATCCACCCACTTGAACCTGCTAGTAATATTAACTTAGGGCAAATCAAAGCACTAGTATTGAATACAAAAAGCATTTTAGACATGGCAATTAAATACAACGGCACAACATTCAATAGCTACACTGACAGTAGTGCAAGGCCAGGTTCATTTCAGAAGCTTTTACAAGTCTATGGAGTCAAAGATTCTCCAGACATTGTAACTATTAAAATAAATGGCAGAACTGTTTACTTTTCGAAGCAAACAAAATTAAGAAAATAGAATATAACTTGCACGATTTTCTTTATTTCCTCTATGCAATTTTCTAGACAAACTTACATGAAACTTACAAAATAGTTACATACTTCTTACAAATTCTGCTAACGGCTTTAAAGCTTAGTATAAACTTTAGGCTAATTCAAGGCTGGGATCACGGTCAAGTTGCTCAATATTTTTAGCTGTAAAGACCAATTTTTTAATCCTACTTCCTCCCTCAAGTAACGAGTAGTAAGCGGCAATACCGATCATTGAAGCATTGTCCGAAAGGAATTTAACATGAGGAAAAATAATCTGAGTATTCGCATTGCTTTTTTCATTAAAGCTCTTCACAACCGTACGCATACCCTTTCTTATCTGCTTATTTGCCATGACTCCGCCTCCAGTTAGTATATACTTTGGTTTATATTCCTCTAATGCCATTTTTAGCTTCAGAGATAATGATTGAGTGACAGAATTTTGAAAGGATTCAGCAAGTTGCTCGATTTGTTTTTTACTCAATTCTTCACTACCATTATTCGTCAGCTTTTTTATCTTATACATGGCAGCAGTTTTAAGTCCTGAAAATGAAAAGTTTAAGTCCCCCGACTTCATCATCGGAATTGGCAAACTATAATCTTCTCCACTTTCGGTAAATTTATTTGGTCTTTTTAGTATGTTATTTCGATATGAATTCTCCACAAGTGACTCCACCACTGCACCTCCTGGATATCCAAAACCAATCATAACCGAGAATTTGTCAAAAGCCTCCCCTGCTGCATCGTCGAGAGTTTGTCCAATTATATTGTACATTCCCATGTTATTGTATAATACAAGTTCAGTGTGGTTTCCTGAAATTAAAAATCCTAGAGTTCCAGACTCTAATTTGAAATTAGAGGGAACAGATTTGCTGTAGTACATCCCATTGGAATTTTTTAGTAAACCAGACAAAAAATGCCCCTCCATATGATTTATAGAAATAACTGGAATCTGCCAAGCTTTGCAGACTTGTTTAGCCGCTTCAATCCCAACCTCTAAAGCTACTGCAAGCCCCGGGCCGTAGGTTACGGCCACATAGTCAATTCCAGGATTCGTGTTGTTCTTGCCTAAGAATGACTCAAGCACCAAATTGCCATAACCTTCTTGTGATTTGTAACTTTTTACTTTGCCATTTTCGAATTCCGGTTGATTTTTAGATGAACTTGTAAGATCTTTGTAAGATTTCTGTGCCAGAACCCCTTTTGCCTCTCTTCTAGATGCTTTAAATTGTGAAAACCCAGCCCTGACAAGAGCTTCTAGAATAACAACCTCAATTCTGTTTATATGCTCGCCACGGGCGAGCATAGGAACCACACCACCCCAGTTAGCATGCAAACTAATTTGCGAGGAGACAACGTGCGAAAGCACTCTATCCCCCTGTAAAACACTAACTGATGTGTCATCACACGATGTATCTATCGCCAAAATCTTTGGGCGTGATCCGCCTCTAGTCATGTCAAATATCCTTCCAGGTAACTAAATTTCTAAATTGAAACATATTAATTTAACTTCTCTCTAATAACAATTCTTCTCAAATTCTCACCCACCTTTAAAATTTTAACGCTCGCGTGGTAATCGAATTCCCCTTCTCTACCGGGCCATTCAACCGCCGCAATCATTTGCGCAACCTTACCATCAACCGCATCCTCTACCCTGCAGATTCCAAGTGACGCAAGTATGTTTGCTCCACCAATACTAGAAGAACTAACATCACCAACGTTATTACCTCCAATGCTGTCATCATCACTTTCAGCGCTATTAGTGGCAGCATCTAAATTTGCAGCAGAACTAGCCAGCCTCCACAGATCGGCATGATAAAAAATACCACGTGTACCAAAGCTATACTCGCGTACTAAATTAAATGTGGGAGATTTGATTATCTTGGTGATACCTAAGCCCTTTGCGATTCCTTTCGCAAATTGAGTTTTGCCAGCTCCCATCTCACCTTCCAGCCTGATTACAAAATTGGCTGCTTTATAGTCTGAATCATTTAACACGTTAAGCGCGTTAAGCACTTTCGCAGCAAAACCCGCCGCAATCTGGATGGTTTCTTCAGGTGAATTACTTTCAAATACCTCACCATGAAGCAAATCTTCTGCACTTAAAAGCCCTTCCCTGTATACTTTATTGGTACTTTGACTGTCGATCACAATTGATGGTGGGTTTTTGGGCAGGTCACCTGCATCTATTGCTAGATCGATCATAGCTCTCTTCTTCTCTGGCAGGCCTTCCAACAGTTTTACAAGTGAATACGGGCTTGGTTTACCCGCAAGATTTGCGGAGGTTGAAGTTATAGGTAATCCAATATCTTGCAGAAGCGCAAGTAGCGGCTCAAATGCCGGAATTCTAATACCTAGTCCACCTTCTTCATTTTCAAGCCGAGAATCGACCTTAGAAAGCGATTTTGCCACTATTGTGATAGGGCCAGGCATAAAGTTCTCAACCACCTTGCGCACGGTTTCATTTATCTCGACATAGCCACTTACTTTGCCTTTGTCACCGACCGCAACAGATATCGCTTTGCCAGCCGGTCTATTTTTATACTTAAGTAACTTATCTACGGCTGCTTCGTCTGTTGCTAGAGCGCCCAAGCCATAACATGTTTCTGTCGGGAAAATTATTAGTCCTGAACTCTTTAATACTTCTTTAATTAATTTGTGGTTACTAGCAAGTTCAGTAAGCTTAATTATTCTCATATTGCATTATACTATTGACTTGCCTTTATGCGAATGTGAATGCAAAAGAAAAGCCTCGTTTCATCCGAAACGAGGCCCAAGGTTTTT
>JBGSOW010000078.1:0-4440 GCA_041738875.1 Candidatus Dojkabacteria bacterium | reverse complement strand
CATTACTAATCCCGAACGCACCATATTATCATGAAATGATTTTGTGAATGCTTCAGTGAACTCATTAAAACTTATTTCACCACTTGTTCTAGTCGCATTAAGATTCTCATCAATCTGGGACAACTCTCTATACACAGTCCTAACAACCATGGCTGTGAAAAGTAAACCCTCTTTTATACCTGGGAAAGACAGCTCTTCGCCTCGTTCTTTTGAATACTCATTTAGGAATTGACTTAGAACTCTACCTAGATTCAATTGTAGTGGTTCGATTGACACACCGATAGAAGTAATCATAGGTTCACTGCTTTCCATTAGTTGGATTAACTGCTTTGTATTATCAGGATCTTGATTTATTAGAAAATTCATAACTCTTGTTTGCATTACCATATTATGCACATAGTTCATTTCTGAACCTAAGTTTACAGCGCGCATATTGTAATGGGTGTTTGTAGGAGGTTGGTATCTTTGATTCTCTGGCATTTAAACTATAAAAGATGTATGGAGCTAGTATATCACAGATCAATCTCGTGAGAATATCCCCAACCTGACAATATTTTCAGGATTTAATCTGGAAACAAATATTCCTCAATTTCTTTCTCATAGCCATCATCATTGTAAAACCATTTGATGCCTTCTAATTTGTCTAGGAAATCTAATTGATACATGTGGTATTTGAGCATGTTTGCTGCTATTTCGGTTATTAAATCTTCTTCTGAGATTTGTTGATTGATATATTGAATCACTGGCAGGTAAACTAGGTTCTCATGCTTCAATATGTATGAATCAGACAACCCTTTCTCTATGGCATTTTTAACTTCTTCGACTATTCCTTCATCGAGAAAACATTTGGTTCTTAATCTCATTTTCTCAGAGATTTTGCTTTCGTCTTTGAACTTAATTGCAATAATTTCTAGCTCCACATCCTTGAGAAGAAGAGGGATGTAGGTTGTGGACGCGCCATCAAGTAAGATTATCTTATTACTTTTAGCCAGATCTGCGATTAAATCTTTGGCTAAATTAACATGTTCTTCTCCATTCTTTTCTTCTCTAGGATCTTTGTAGCCATATAGGTATCTTCTCTCCGTGTCCAAATCAATTCTCCCAGTGCCAACCTCAAAGAAATCATATGACTGCATGGAGTCCATATTGATAACAGGAGAGTTATACTTGCCACTTATGTAGTTGATGAGTTTGGTTTTGCCAGCTCCAGTAGGACCGGTAAAAAATATGATTCTACTTTTCGAGTTATCTACTTTCATACCAAATTTAGAATTTTAGCTGAAATTTATCTATTTACATCGAAAAACACTATATCTTTGTAACATAATTATAATTTCAAGTAAACTTTAGTGTTAAACTATATCCATGAAGCTATCAGACTCGATCAGGACATTAACTGGAATTGGTAGTAAATTAGAGGAGCTTTTTGAATCAATAGATGTAATTTCAGTAAAAGATCTGCTACTTACTTTCCCAAGGAATTATTTGGACTACTCAGAAAGGGTAGATATCGCAAATCTATCTGAGGATACGCCCAAAACATTTATAGGTAGAGTCGAAAAATTTAGTAACGTTCGAATAAGAGGCGGCAAAAGCCTACAGAAAGCAACTCTAGTGGATCAAAAGCCGAGTAATTCAAGCAAAATCGAAGCAGTTTGGTTCAATATGTCCTTTTTAGAATTCAATCCCGGAGATGAATATTTATTTGTAGCCAAATTATCGAAGAATAATAAAACTGGAAAACCACAACTAAACTCTCCAGTTTTTGAAAAGCTAGACGGAGAACATATTCATACAGATAGAATCGTACCAGTCTATAAGCTCACAAAAGGCCTCTCACCCAAAGTATACCGCAAACTTATTAATAAAATATTAAAACAAATCGATTCTACAGCTGACTTTCCTAATGCAACTGACAATCATATTCGTGAGTTAAAACAAGAAAACAGTGAAACGGAATTACTGCTAGACACAAAAGCAGCAATCAAAGAAATCCACTTTCCTAGTAGTTTAAAAGAGCTAGAAAAAGCCAAATTCCGACTTGGAGTGGAAGAATTAATTCCAATTCAACTAAAATTAAACGCTAGAAAGAAAGCACTAGAAAAAGCAAAAGCAATTATGGAATTCAAAGGCAGAAGTGGCTTGAATAACAAAGATTCTAACACCGAAGAAGGTAAACTTGAATTCGAAAAATTTTTCGAACAATATTGGAGTAATTACGATTTTGAAGCAACAAAAGACCAGAAAGAAGTTTGCCGTGATATTTGGAACGATTTTCTAAGCGGCAAACCAATGTACAGACTTTTACAAGGTGATGTAGGTTCAGGTAAGACTGCAGTTGCTGCGTTTGCCGCGTTTCTGGTCACAACTCTCGGATATCACGCAGCAATAATGGCACCAACCAATATCCTTGCCGTACAACACTTTGAGCAGCTAAAGAAAATCTTTCCAAATTGTAAATTAATTACTTCTGGCAAAAGTGAAGAGAGTATTAGCAGTGGTGACAGTGTTAACAGTAGTGGTAATAATGATACTACCAGCAGTAGGACAGAGTCTGCACAGCCCACCTTATTTATAGGCACGCAGGCACTACTATTTAGACTTGAAAAGCTACTAGATAGCAAAGAATTAGAGAAAGAGAACCAAAAGCAGGAGGGCCAAAAGATAAATGCGAAACTCGGCCTTATCGTAGTAGACGAAGAACATCGTTTTGGAGTCAAACAGCGTGAGCAACTTGCAAATCTGATTAACATCGAGAGCACTTCCAAAAAAAATAAACAGTTGCCTCATTTCCTTACAATGACTGCAACACCAATTCCTAGGACACTCGCGCTTAGTATTTTTGGCAACATCGAATTAAGCGTGATCAATACAAAACCGAAGATGCAAAAACCGAAAAAGACTTTTATTGTGCCTGAATTTAAAAGAAATGATAGCTATGAATGGATTAAAAAATTGATCAACAATGGTGAACAAGTTTTTTGGGTCTGTCCGTTAATTGAAGAACGCAAAAATGTCGACGGACAAGAGGTTTTATATGGAATGGATGAAAAAAAGTCAGTTGAAAAACATTATAAAATGCTAAAAGAAAATTTTAGCGAATTTGTGATTGCAAAACTACATGGAAAACTAGCCAACGTCGAAAAAACTAAAATAATCAATCAATTCAAAGCAGGCAAAACTAAAATCCTTGTCGCGACCACAGTAATCGAAGTGGGAGTTGATATTCCAAACGCCAATATAATCGTAATCGAAAATGCAGAAAGTTATGGACTTGCACAATTGCACCAATTAAGAGGTAGAGTTGGTAGAGGAGAAAGACAAGGATATTGTCTGATCAATTCCAGCTCGCAAGAAAGACTACAATATTTCGCAAAAACCGACAATGGTTTACAACTCGCAGAATACGACCTAAAAAGTAGGGGGCCAGGTGAAGTATACGGCAACCAGCAGTCTGGTATACCAAACCTTACAATTGCAGAAATCACAAATCAAAAACAAATTTCGCTAGCGCATGAATTATCAGTTAGAATACAAAACAATCTAGATAATTCAAAAACGGAAGTAGAAGAAAGTTTATTATGGACTTAGTCGTAATTTTAGACAACGTGCGCTCGGCCTATAATGTAGGTTCAGTTATTCGTAGCCTTGCATGCGCAAATGGAAAAGAACTTGCAACCTGTGGTTATACGCCTAGCTTCAAGCATCCTAAAGTTGCGAAAACTTCATTACAGGCTGAAAACGCAGTTTCACACCAACAGTTTGAAAGTTTGAAAGATGCAATCGAACATTACCAATCCCTTGGCTATCAGATATTCGTTCTAGAAAATGGGGGAGAACTAAATATCTGGCAAACTAATTTCTTTGAGGAAAGAAAAGCTAAAATTGCCATGATCCTTGGAAATGAAGTTGAAGGCGTGCAATTAGAAGTTACAAATGACTACAAACTAAAGGTACTTGAAATTCCTATGCTTGGTAGCAAAGGATCTCTCAATATCGCAAGTGCTGCAGCTATCGCCATCTTTGAAGTAGCAAGACAGTTTAGTATTTAGTATTTAGTATTTAATATTTGATATTAGTTAAATAAATATGCTTAGAATAATTGCAGGAAAATACAGATCCAGACTCATAGAAACGCCTGCAAACGATTTACGTCCAATTACTGACAGGGTGCGCACGGTTCTTTTCGATACGATTGGGGAAAGGATTAAAGACGCGCGCTTTCTAGATCTATATGCAGGAAGCGGAAGTGTAGGAATTGAGGCATTAAGCAGGGGTGCTGCACACGTAACTTTCGTTGAATCCAACGCGCAAGCGGTTCTTACAATAAACAAGAACTTGGAAATGCTTAATATACCTAAAACTAGCCTAGAGATTTTTCAGAAAAGTTTGCCAGAATCTCTGGAAGAGATTCTGGCAAACCAAACATTCGACATAATC
>JBGSOW010000077.1:0-17165 GCA_041738875.1 Candidatus Dojkabacteria bacterium | reverse complement strand
CTAGAATATATCTAATAATATATATCCTATAATTGAAATGCGTACAATTACATTGCAAGATATTAAAAAAAGTGGTGCTCAGGCTATATCGAATGATGAAGTCAGCTATCTCTTTGTTAATTCTAAACCAAAATCCGCGATACTTCCTTTTGATATTTACAATACTTTCGTAGAAGCTATGGAGGAATTGGAAGATCTGAAATCTATTTTGCAAAGGCAAAAAGAGGATGATATAGATGCTAAAGACGTATTTGATTCAATCTTAGGAGATGACAAAGAGTAAGGGGGCTTTTCAAATTCTTTTTAAAACATCAGCTGCAAAAGAGTTGAGGAAACTACCTTTGGGTTTTGTGAAAAGAGCAAAAGCTAAATTGGAGCTACTAAGCGTAGACCCTTTTCAGGATGGTGTAAAAAAACTTTTAGCCGCGAATAATTTCTATAGAATAAGAATTGGTGATTACCGGATAGTTTACTCCTTAGATAAAACAAGAAAGATAATCACAGTAATGAAAATCGCTCATAGAAGAGAAATATACCGCAATATTGGCTGAGTAAAATAATTATAATTTGTAGATTAGTTGTTCAACTAAGTAGTAGCCAATCGCCAATTAACCAACTAGCCAATTAACCAACTAATTTGGTTCTTTTAGCGTACTTTTGGCGGAGTAGAAGGCCGGATGCAAGAAGAATGAGTCCAAGGAGCATCATTGTTTGTTCTTGCGTGAGTGATGTGACAGGTAGGACGATTGGGTCAACTACAAACGTTGTCGAGGTTGTTTTTGTGCCAGATGTAACGCTGATTGTATTGGCGCCGTCTACTAGACTTCCTGTTGCTAGTTGCCAAAAACCACGATTATTTGCGCTAACTTGCGAACTGGTGTTGTTTAGATTAACGGTCACGCTGCTGTTTGGTGAAGATAGACCTGCAAGCAGGGCTTGATTCACAACAGTACCATGGTGGATACTTGTGAAAGCTAGCGGGTTGTTTAGTGTAATTGTGGGGGTAGCGTCGCTGTCGAAGGAGAGGGTTTGTTCTATGGATTGGTTAAATGACCCAATTGAAAATACTTGCAGTGCTGTTCCATCGGTAACTGTTATAAATCTGTCTTTGTCTGTGGTTATGCCTGATCCCAAACTGATACTAAAAGTCCCGCTTGGTTGAACGGTTGAACTAACCCATGTGCCGCTGGCTGTTTTCGCCGCGACAATTATGTCGCGGCTTAAATCTACTGCAGGGTTGAGTAATTCCGGATTTCTGGAAGCGAGTGTATTGATGTTATTTGTATACTCGCTTGCTTCAAGCGTTAAAGCGGCAGTCCCTTGTAGAGCAAGAGGAATTGGCGCAGAGCTTGGTGAACCTGGGATAATAACTTGAAAAGGCACTGGGGTTGGGTTTTGGACTGCGTTTGTATTTGTACCAGTGTTAGTCTCAGTTCCAGTTCCAGTAGTCACCCCAGTGGACGTATTCACGCCTGCTTGAACGTTGTAGTCAAACACGCGGGAATTTACACGCGCCTCTTTGTTTGCTGCGAATTGATTCAACCCGGCATTGTAAGCGCTTGCTATTTCTTGGATATTGCGTCCATATCTCACGCCGTTACTGTTAATTACAAAGTCAAAAGTTGTGCCTGCAGGAATCCCTCCATTTTCTGGAACTGACAAGTGAGTGTAGCGTCTTTTTGCATTATTGATATTTCCGTCCCTCGGATCGACTATTGGATTGAATTGTCCTTGCTCGATAACCTCGATATAGCCTGTAGCAGGCTGCTTCGTTTGCCAAACTACTGTGAAGGTATTTGGTGTGACATTACTGATAAATATGTTGTACGGCGCGTATGGATTTGTTTCTTCGGCGCCGGTTGAATATTTACTTGTAAGTAAACTTTCAGAAAATGCGTCTAATTTATAAGTAGTAGTCGGCGGAGGAGTGGTTGGGAATGACTCGGGTAACGGGGTTTCTGTTCCTGTATTTCCAGGGGTAATTGGTGCATTTGGGTCGAAAGTTATGTTGGCTTCGCTAAGGGTTAGGTCTCCCATATTTGGCGCGCTACTTGCTGCAACCTGCGATTTTGCTTTGCCAGATCCTGGAACTACAACGTAAACTACAAAATCGCGGTCCCTATCTGAAACACGTATGGGTCGTCCTTCTCCCGTGAGCAAGTTGCTTGCTTCAATACTAAAGGTATTGTTGCTCATTGGAGCTGAAGCGATTGTTGTGTTTCCGGATGCATTCCCAGCGATTATGTAAGCGATACCTTCAGTTACGCTAGTTACATCGACTTTTCCGAAAAGTGGAGAAGGCGTACTGATACTTTCCGAAGCGGAAAGGGTGGTCGCCGTGCCTGCATCGACAGTTGCGCCTTGGGAGGTGATTCTAATTCCATATTCAGAATTTGGTGCTAGATTGGAAACTTCGAAATAATGTGTTCTACGCTGTCTTTGGCTTGCCTCTTCGAGGTCGCGTCTATCTTGCACAGAGAGAGTTTGATTTGCTCCACTAACGCTGATAACTCCGGTTGCGGGCTCGGTAGTAGTGTATGAAACTGTGAATGAGTTTCCAGTGATATTTGAAATGATGACTTCCTGCGGCGTGCTTCCTGCGCTCGCACTGGGCGAGGTAACCACTCTTACAGCCAGAACAAGCAGTGGCAGTAGTATAAGCGAAAAAGCAATTCCTACAACGATAAGTTGTTCACGCGTCAAAGAAATTTTGCCAAATCTAAATGCAGAAGCCATAAATAACTATACCATCGGGGAGTAAATTGTGAAGGGGAAATTACTCGTAGTATTTACAAATATATTTAAATCAGCGATATTTAATTATGTTATAAATTTATTATTAATTATCTAAATATACTCTATAAAAAAATGATAGAAGAAAAGACAGACAATAAAAAGAATAATTTATTTTCAAATCGAGGAGTTTTAATTGGTGCTTTTGCATTGGTAGGTGTACTAGTTTTAGGACTAGTTGCAGTGCTTGTCTTTGGCTCAGGTTCAAATGTTTCAGTAAGAGACACAGTAGTAACTAATATAACCGATACAGCGCTAACAGTAGCGTGGGTATCAGATGAGCCATATGTAGGTAAAATTGCATACCGTGAGGCAAGTGAAGCATGGCCAGCGTTTCTACCACAGAGTGGAGCAACAGTAGCAAGTGACGATAGAGATATAGAATTAAATAGTGAAGGAGAGTACGTGGTAGTAGAAGGAGGAGAGAAGGCAAGGTATACTCACCATGTCACATTACGAAATCTAAAACCAGAGACAGAGTATTCGTTTAGAGTAGTAGCAGGCTTCGGAGTAACCGAAATGGAGATCACCAATGCAAGTACCAGACCTCTGATCGAAGAGCTAAGAACACCAGACCCAGCTTATGGAAGAGTGGCAGGTGCAGATAGTGACGACGGGTTAGTGGTGCTAGGTGTACCATCAAGATCTGAGCTAGGTCTTGTAAGCACAACATTAAGTTCAGAGGGAACGTACTCTTTAGATGTTGAGAGTCTTAAAATAGACGGAACTTTCGATTCCTCAGCTACTTTAGTAAATGTATATTTCGAGAAAGATACCAGCTTAGCATTCGCATTTACAGAATCAACTTATAAACCATTCCAAACAGTAATCTTACCAGATCTATCACTTGAAGAATTAGAACCTCAAGGTAGTCTACTCGGTACTATATCTGCATCGGGAGGGGTTTCAATACGGGTTTCAACAGACGGCTCACGTGCTAACTTAAGGGATTCTGCTGGAGCAGCAGTTACAAGTATTCCAAATGGGACTGTAATAGATGGTGCGGTACTTGAAGCAGGAATAAACTTAGCGGCAGGAGTGTCGAATTGGTATAGAGTTTCAGTTGATGGATTCCCAGGTGTATATATTGCTAGTACTTTAGTCACGGTAGTACAGGATGCAGCGCCAGAACCTGCAGTTACTCCAGGAGTAGTGACTGTTGGGTCTGGGGTGGATGTCACTAGGTCAACGACTCCTACTGAATTAGATACAGCTTGTGATGCAATAGGAAGTTTTGCAACTGGAGGAAACGTAAATATACGATCAGGAGCGGGTACCAATTATCAACCTATTGGAACAATTAATAATAGGCAATTTGAGATATTCGGTTGTGTCAATAATGTAGAAAGTAATAATGGTGGTTCTAGAACTTGGTACCAGATAAATGTTCCAATTACTCTAGGTGATAGGCAAACTTTTGGATATGTTGCTTCAGGAGTTGTAAGAGTAGTATCCGGTGGCACCCAATCTACTATTGATACTCTTCCACAAGTAGCACAAGGTTATGGACAAGAAGGGTTTACGCCTGATTTTGTCAATAGATGTTACCAGAATGGTTATTGGATGATTAAATCAGTTACAAATGGTACAAGACAAGACCTTGAAAGGCTTATAAATACTCAAGTAACTCCAGAAGATGCTCAACAAGCTCTTTCAATTACGGACGGTAGACCAGGTGATATGCCAGCTTATATTGCTGCGAATAGCTATACTTTAGGCTCAAGTATTCTACTATTTAATAGTTATACTGAAGGAACTGATGTAATTACACAAGCTTGTTATAGGCTATTATCTCAACCAGCATTAGTAGGAACGCCAGCATCGGAAGTACTAGATGATACCCCTGCTATTCGAGATGTTGCAGCGACTCCGGTAGCTCCTTCTACTACTGAAAGTCCTATATCTTCCAGTACAGCAGAGTATTACTATAGTATTGTACTTTATAGACCTGATTTTGCACCTCTAGGTCTAAGTGATGAACAATTCCGCCAATTACCTACTCAATTTAGACAAATGAGCAATTTCTTAGAACTAAGAAATGCTTTAGATTTAGGATCTGTTCCATACCTAGACAACGATTGTATAGCTATTAGTACAACTAATCCACTTCATGATCTAATAGTAGAGTTCCAGGATAGTAATAATAGATTACCTACTTTTACATTGAGTGATGATAGGAATGCTCCAGTAAGAGCCATTTTTAATAATCCTAGTTGTAGTGCAGGTGGTCAAATACTAAACCCAGGTCTAGTCCTAGGTGCTTCAGCACAGTCAACTGGCCAACCTGTTACAACAGCAGCGGGTGAGATTGCGAATCTGCAAGTTGCGGAATCTGGTAGATACGCATTCTTCAGAGATGGCGAGAGGATTGCGGAAGCTGATCTTGTTGTAGTTGGAGATGAGCTACAAGTGAGATTGTTTAACGACCTAAACGGTAATGGAGTCAGAGATGAGGGTGAAGACTACTTTGATGATTACACACAGATTACTTTATCTAGAGAATCTTCAGTGGAATCATACAATCTAACAACTGGCTGGAACTTGATTCACCTACCTCTAACTGATATCCGCGCGCAAGGTGGAGTAAGAACTGCAGGTAATCTAGTAGACTACTGGAACAACCAAGGTGCTGACATCAAACATGTCGCAAGATATCGAGATGGTAGATTCCAAATGTTCTCCAAAAGAGAAACAGGAACTGAATATTCAGCAGATTTCGATCTAATCCCAGGCGAAGGGTTATTCATCCTAAACCTAAATACAAGGAATAATGTAACATTCCCAGGTAACAGATTCGAAAGTAGCGTACCTTTGAGACTAGCAAACGGTTGGAATTTGGTAGGAATAATGAATCCAAACGAAAGCTACAATTCGAGAACTATTCTTGAAAAGATGCAAGACGCTGGAATCAGAGCAAATATAATTTCACAATTTGAGAACTCGCAGTATACATCAGTCGTAAACGAGAATGACACATTCTTCGGAAACGACTTTAATATAAGTGATAAACGAGGATACTTTGTGAGGGTAGAAGAAGGTGGTGGTGTTACATTTACGCCGTAATCTCTAATTCAGCAAATCTAGTTTATGGGTCCCGCAGTATGCGGGACCCATCGGTTTACAGCTTTATGTTTACCTAGAATACATGGTAGAATGCACCATTGGTCAATTGACCAACTTAATAATGAGCACAAGGGCTGGTAGCTCAGCTGGATAGAGCAACTGCCTTCTAAGCAGTAGGTCACAGGTTCGAATCCTGTCCAGCTCAAGTTTCAAAGAAAGTATATGGTCCCTGAAGAGGGTAGTAACTGCTACTAATATGGGGCTTTGTTTCATTTGAGGGATTATTAATCTGTTGTATATTATATGCATTTGCACTTAAGATATCTGCATCAAACTCTCCTAAATAATATTGTAAGAACCTCCAGAAATCACTTGGGCAATTATTCCCTTTCGAGGGTATCATTGTTTCAGTTGAAAAATTCACATTTAGAGAATATGCTAAATCCCCACGACCATTTTCATCACTTCTCAACCGGAACAACTTGATACTTGAGCTTGTAGGGATGTAGTTAGCTAACGAAGCAGGACTTAAATTCTCCAACTTGTTGACAGCGCGTTGTATTTTTCTGGATTGCGCTTTAATCCACATACTATATCCTACTGGGTAAACTACTTTTGAGGTATGAGTAAATGATGTATTTATTCCCATATGAGCTTTGAGTGCATCTCTAGGATCGATTGGTCCTTCGATGGAATGTTTACATTTAGGACCTAGATCCCATCTCGGATCAGTATCATCTTCGTGCAATACTACTGGCAATAGCCAATAGTTACCGTTATGCTCGTGAAGCAGATCACTTAGACTATCCCTCCCTGGACATTTTTCGTGACGATAATCTTCAGTAACTTTCCGCTGCAGTTCATTAAAAATAGACATATATATCGTTAATATAATTAGTGGGAAATTGTATCATATTTTCGAAAGTTGTTGGAATGCTTAACAAATTGGTATAATTAACAACTTGAGAGAGTGTGGTTTGTCTAGTTTCTTTATTAAGCAACTATTATAGACGCGGAATCTCCGGATCTTTAAACGGATGGTGGACGTAGCTCAATGGTGGAGCATCGGTTTGTGGTACCGAGGGTTGAGGGTTCGAGCCCCTTCGTCCACCCCATGTTCATTTAAAAGTTGATTTTAGTGCCGTAAGGCCATATTTTTGCGGAGTGACACCGTATTTTCAGATTATGCTTCTAGTTTTTTTCGTTACTTGTTTAATTAACTTTTTGCTATTCATGCTCAAAAGGCTGAGAAAGGAGAAATTTATGTTGAAGGAAGTAATTGTTGGTGTTGTTGCTGAGGTGTTAGTTTCTGGACTTTTTGGAGATATGGCATTAAAATTAACTTGATAAAAAATAAGTAGTTCGATCCAAAACTATTAGTGATTAATATGGCTGCAAGCTCTTAGTTCTTTAACCCCTCCCTTGTAATGCTTTGTCTAGTAGTAGTTTAAGATTCCCGATTTAGTGTCGATAGAATGTCGATAGAATATTTGTAGACATTCTCTTTTTGCAAGTATTTTTCTCGTAAAGTCTTGTCTGCCAGTGTGATAGGGGTTTTATCTTGGCGTCGATAGAGTGTCGATAGAGTGTCGATAGAATGTCGATAGAGTGCTACTTCTCTGTCCGTGTGATAGCAAGACTATAGCGACGATAGCGTTTTTCACCATCCTTGATTAGTAATCCTAAATTCACAAGTTTTGCTAATTCTCTTTTAGCTCTAATATCATCTCCCACGCTATTCATATTATTTATTGATCTGTATTCGCTATTATTTATTCCTTCTGTTGGGTTATGTCTAAGATGGACAAGTGCATTTAGTTGGCTCTCATTTAGCTTATAAGACTTAAACTTACTAAGCCAGAATTTATCTTCATCATTTATGAATGCAGATGTGTATATCGTAGCTATAAACCAATCATGTCTATGCGTAAATGAAGGAGGAGTTAATCCTGCCTGTTTAATCGATTCTTTGATTGTTCTTATCCCTCTTCCTCTGTGCTCAGTAATACCAAGGTCTTTTAAGAAGTTCATTAACAGTGGGTTTCTTGTCTGTGGATGAGCCTGTTCTAGTTGATTTAGTGGAATTAAACTTCTACCTGGGTTTGTAAATTCAATTCTGTCAGAGTATATATCAATTTGTATTCTACTTCCCATAATACTGTAGTCTCTGTGTGCTATTGCGTTGGCCAAAGTTTCACGAATTGCAACATCTGGTACCACGAGGTAGGAAAACCTTTTACCTGTCTTCTCCTCAATACTGCTTTTTACAGGAAGTTTTGAAATAATGAATGCCATTGATTTAGTGAACTGTTCAACAGCATTGCCATTAAATTCTTTATCGTCGATACTTACTAGTGTTACATCATTCGGGTTAACTTTATCAACACCTGGATAATGGGTTATGGCTATATTAATGGTAGGTCCAACCAAATCTTGTAATAGATCTAATTTGGATAATCCGAGTAAACCAAATAAGGTCACTTTATTGTTAAGATTTGTTGCTCTCATCTTAGTTAGAATTTCTTTGGTTGATAAGTCTTTGAATACATCGCCTCTTTTTTTCGTGACTGCTTCCTTATAATTACTAATTGCTCTTTCATCGAAAGTTCTAGTTGCATCGACACCATACTCAAGCAATTCAGCGCCGCCGTTGGCAGCAATTGCGAACTTCTTTAACCAGTCACCATCAACCTGTATATTTACAGTTCCAACTCGTACTTTGCTACCTTTAGGACTTCCCTTGCGAGTTAAGTACAATGGTCTTAACACAGCAGGTATAGGGTAGAAGTATGATTCAATGACATTGTCAGTAGCTATTTTTATGTCGGGGTAAATTTTATGGTTAAACGCTGAAGTACAGTAAGTTATTAAATCCGACTGAAGTTTATCTAAATATTCTGGTTGGACTCCAACTCTTTCTCCATCGGGTTTAATACCAAAATAAATAGTTCCACCTTCAGAGTTACTAAACGCTGTCACTGGTTCCCATAAGTCTCCTGGAAGTAAATTTTGACTTATGGTTTTAAATTCGGTGGTATCGGATTCAATATTCATAAATTGATTTTATCAGTATAGTCCGTTCTAATAAAGATTTACTAGAGTAATTCGAACGTTGTCCAGCCAGCGACCCCAACTACTCAACAATATGGAATCTTCTTTCTACTATCTTTTGTATATCTTCGGATTTGAAAAGTGTTTGCGGTGCATTTTCAAATTCTTCATTGCCCCCATAGTAATACTTACGTGCGTTCTCTTTATTCTGTAAATATCTTATGAACTCAACGCTCCCTTCCGAAAATGAGAAGGATACTATCTCAGGATTGTCAAAAAATCTGTCATAGCTTCTAAAAATTCCTCAATTTTTATCTGGTCATGGAAATTGTAAATATATCTCCACATAGATAATATTGGCTCAGTCTTGTCTAACATCCAAAATAATTTACGGATACCAGTATTTTCTTCCTCCTCTGATTCAAGAAGATGAATACTCTCAACGAATTCTGCCTTCAATGAGGCATCAATGTTTTCAGAAATTATCTGATTAGCCTTTATCTCTGCAGCTCTCTTTTGCACTGCTGAAAGATAGTGCTTTTTAGCAAGGGACTTAGATGTAAACCTTGGCACATCCCCAACTATAACTTCAGCTAAATCATGGAATACACAGTAATTTGCCAATATCTGTACATCAAAGCTAATACCTAGGCTTTTTTGATAAATATCGCAGTTATATGCCAAAGTTAGGGCATGATCATAAACTGACTGTTTAGGCAAATCCAAACCGAATTTATCAATTCTAAGTGCATGGCCAGAACGAGGTAGAGCTTTAAGAGCGGGAATTACCTGAATTACTTCCCCATTGATATTTAGGCTCAAATCCTCTATTAAACTAACTAGTTTTATTGCTCGATCGTACACTTGCATTTCTATATATTATACATACTGTCTTCTCTAAACACTCACATTAAAGTTGCTTATGTTCGGATTAGCAGTTGCAAATAAAGTTCTAACAAGGTTTAGACATCCACCCCATTGAAAAACCATGGTCGGCCGACTCCGGTTCACCGAATCAGAATGAATAAATCCCCTAAATTATTATCAGAAAAGCATAATCAGGCTATTCGATTTCTTTCGAGCGTATCAATTTTTTGACATCGAGTAGCTCTTCATCTTTAAAAGTATCGGTCTCTAAGTCATATTCTATTGCTAAAGCAACAAAAAAGAGGAGTCTATTTGCTCTTGATATAGCATCATCTTTATCTATTTCTTCGCCATATGGTTTTAAGTAAATGTCTTGAAACTCTTTGATTTCCTCTTCTGATAGTCTTCCCATGTGTAATTAGAATAAAAAATAAGTAGAGGATAACAGAAATAAAATTTACCATTGCATTATACACACCAAATGTGTATGATAGATTTATGGAAAAGTTCTCAACAGTTATTAAAAATCTAAGAGAAAAGAAGGGATGGAAACAGTCCGAATTAGCCAGACAACTGGGCATTAAGCAGCAAAGTATAAGTAGATGGGAGGCAGGGATATCTCGCCCCAAGGAAATAGACCTAGCCAAGCTTAATGCTTTATTTCCTGAAACTTCGCTTGAGGATTTATACAAATTTTCAGGTAGATTAATTCCACCTCGAGAAAGGCAACTCGCAGATACGCTACCGTTATACAATCTTACTCCAGATAAATTTGAGAAGCTCTGCCTGGATCTTATCAAGTCTATGTACCCAGATGCTACGGATGTTCATATATTTGGTGGCAAAGGAGACAAACAATACGGAATTGATATCTACGCAATTTTTCCTGATAAAGATGTGAGAATATTTCAGTGTAAACGTGCTGAATACAATGGTAAATTTGGGCCTCAAAAGATTAAAGATGCAGTAAATAGAGTTGATTTCGGGAAGATAATAAAAGGAACTAGCTTAAGAATCAGTGATCATTTTATCCTTTTAACAAAAGAGGCTAATGCTAAGGAAAGGGAAGTAATAATTAACAGTGGATCTAATTGGCATTTGCATGACTTGATTGATATATCAGACAACATAAGAAGACTACCTCGTCCTCATAGATTAAGACTTATTAATACTTATTTTCCTAGTCAGCTCATGAACTTTCTTGGAGAACTAAGTCCTGGTCCTTGGATAACGCCAGAAGATTATTTCCATCGACTCTCAGGTCTTGAGTTAATGTTTGCTCAGGATTGGAAACTAGTTGGCAGGTCAAAAGAAATAAAAAAGTTAAAAAGTTTTTTAGAAGGCGACCAGTTAATTGCGATAATTGGGGGACGTGGAGGAATAGGAAAGACAAAACTGTTAAGGGAAATTACAAATGACTCTGAAATAAGATCGAACTTCCCAAATATACTTTTTGCTTCTCAAGGTACTGAAATAGAACCAAAAGATTTAGAAGAAATATCTCAAAATACTCTTCTGATAATAGATGATGCACACGACAGAGATGATTTGAGCGTCCTTATAAATGGAATCGTACACCAAAGATTAAAATGTAAAGTCATATTATCATCCAGGCCATATGGGTTAGAAAAGTTAAACTCAATTATTCTCTCGTCTGCGATTGCTACCGGAGAAGAACTTATATTAAATATCGAAAGCTTAAGTAAAAACGAGGCAGAGAGTTTAGCAAAGGAAGTATTACGAAAGAATAAAGGAAATAAAGAGTTAGCACCAATAATAGCTAACTTGAGTAAGGACTGTCCGTTAATTACCGTCATAGCGGCAAAAGTCCTCAGTGAAGAAAGCATATCTACTGCCGCTTTAAATAATTCTGAAAAGTTTCAGCGATTCATGCTTGCTAGATTTAGAAATGTAGTAACAGCAGAAATAGGAGATCCAAGTGAAAAGCCACAGATGAAGAAACTTTTAGACTTAATTGCTTTAATTCAGCCAATAGTACAATCTGATGAGGGTTTTATTCAAACTACAGAAAAATTACTTGGGGAAGACAAAGATACAATTGATGGAAGAATTAGGCTACTAGAGGATGCAGGTGTCTTGCTAAGGCGAGGACAACAGCTGAGAATAGTTCCGGATCTTCTAGCAGATTATATTAGAGAAGTAGCTTGCTTCAATGCTAAAGAGCAAAAATCAACAGGGTATGCTGATAGGGTTTATAAAGTAGTGAAAGGGAAGATGGCCAGTAATTTACTTAAGAACTTAAGCCAACTCGATTGGCGTCTTGTTTCTGAAAATGGAAAAGGATTAAGAATCACCCTTTTAGATGAAGTATGGTTGGCTGTTATAGATGAATTTAAAAATGCTGGTATTTGGCAAAGAAAAGAAATACTTGAAATGACTAAAGATATTGCATATTTCCAGCCTGAAAGAATGCTCAATCTAGTGAGGTTTGCTATAGAGAACCCTACAAATAAATCAGGCGTAGACCCTAGATGGTCAGATAATACTACCTATGACTATGTAACACATAAGCTTCCTGAAATACTACAAGATATTGCCTACAACCTTGATTATTTAGTGGATGGATGCAGCTTACTTTGGGAGCTTGCTCAAACTGACCAAAGGAAAACAAACCAATATCCAGAACATCCTATGCGAATACTTAATGACTTGATAGAAATAAAACCCAGGAAACCTTTAATCTACACTGAACGGATATTAAATCTAGCAATTGAATGGACTGAAAACCCTGAATACGGACTTACCGCATTTGAAATAGTCGATCAGGTTTTAGCAACTGAAACTGATATTACAGAATTCCACGACAATAAGTTTACTATGAGGCCTTATTTTGTTTCACCCACGCAGGCAGATCAATTCAGAGAAAAAGCAATTGATCTAGCATTTCAATATCTTGTTGGTGATAATTTACACTATGCAAGTCGGGCGATTCAAACAATTATAGCGGCTACAAGTTACCCAAGAGGTATGTTTGGTGCTGCGGTAGGCAAAGAATTAATGAAGGAATGGGAAGAAAGAATAGTTGAGACCCTAAAAAAACTTAAACAAGTAGTTGTAAAGAAGGATTTGGATCCAATTTTACTTGTTGAAATAATACAGGCTGTAGTGTGGCAAGCAAAACATGGTAAAACAGAAGCCAAAGAATACTCACAGCAAATATTGGATGCCATACCCCAAAGTCTTGAGTTAGATATAGCTAGAGCTTTAATGGATGGATGGGGCAGATCGTTTGAAGAGGAAAAGCTCTCTTACGAGGAAAGGGAAAAGAAGTGGAGTAAGTGGATAGATTTAACAGCTCAGAAGACCTTAGAAAAATACACAAACGCAGAACTTATTCCTTTTCTTGAAGAAAGGGTGTCAAATATCATAGCAACCTCAAAACAAAATGGTATTCAAACTCATTTCACAAGCAGCCTCATAAAGTTATCCCCACAGTTTGGGGCAGAGCTAGGAGATTTTATTATGAAAACCCCTACTTCTGTCCTTAGTAATTTCCTTAGTACAGTAATTACATATTTGCAAAAATCTGATAAAGAAAAAGCCTTAGAATTAGCAGGAAAAATTCTTAAATCAGACAATATAGACCTACAAAGACAGATAGCCTCTTCTTTTAGTTGGGGGCTATTTGGTAACGAAATCGCCGAAGAAAAAAATAAATCAATGCTGATTGAGTTACTAAATTCTCCCGACAAAACAGTTCGACTATCAAGCGTTCACTCACTTAGTAGATTAGCTGAGGTCGATAAATCTACTGCACTGCAATTGGCATTGACCATAAAGTTCGAAGACTCCTCTCAGATAGCAGAAGCAGTTTTAAGTGAATTTAATGACCATGGAGCATTTAAAATAAACGACTTATTGGTAAAGGATATTGAAAAAATAAATGATATGCTTCTCAGTTGCCCTTCTATTGATGGGCACTACATTGAAAACTATCTCCGTGAAATCTCTTTTCAATACCCAGCAGAAACAATTAAGTTCTTGAAAAAACGTATTGATAAAACAGAGAAGTCAACAAATAAAGACTATGATCCTTTACCTTTCAGGCACGAAAAAGAAACGAAATTTAGATTTCATGAAACCAAAGAGTATGAAGACATCCTGAGACAACTACGGGACTGGGTTTATTCTAATTTAAAAAAGTGGGAGCATGCCCATTTTGGGAAGGATCTTTTTTCTGCTGTAGCAAATGAATTTAACGGTACTGTCATGAAAATTTTAAGTGAATGGATAGAATCTGGTTTAGCTGAGAAGATTAAATATGCCGCCTCGCTTATTTCAGAAGCACCTGCAAGTTTTATTTGGAATAATAAGGGATTTATTATAAATTTATTAGAACGTGCATATTTTCAGGGGTCAGAGTGTTTTAATTCTGTATGTTCTTCTTTAGGGGGTGCATTAATATCAGGTGCGAGAACAGGAACGGTTGGAGAGCCATTTCCTCAGGATATAGAAATGCGCGATAAATCTGTTGAGCTTCTTGCAACCCTTGCTCCAGAATCACCAGCAAAAAAGTTCTTTGAGGATATTCATGAACAAGCACTTCGTGATATACGAAGACATAAGGATGAAAGACTGGACGACGAAGACTGATAAAACATTAGATCTTTATATTTTAATCTGAGCTAAGTTAAACAACAGATTCAAGACATCGTCGCACCAGCGACCCCAGACATAACCAAACTAATGAAATTCATCTCTAAATAAAATCTTCCTCGGTTGATCTTTGGTATCTATTCTTTTACCTAAATAATTCTGTCTTACTCTTCTATGATTAGTGATAAATATGTTATTTGGAATATGGTCATAAACTACAGATATGCCATGCAGATCTCCTAACATCTGAGCTATAGAATAACTAGCAACTTCACGTGGATAATCATCCATTTCGTATAATTTTTTCCATGCTTCTCTTCTATAGCCTACTGCTTGCTCAAAAATTCCCTGTGGAACATACACATTCTTTTGTTTTGGTATATCCTTTCCAACTAGCTCACTATATGGACTATAGTTAGGTAAAGTATCAAGCACTATTCTTTCTTTTATTCTCTCATATTCACTACCAGAAACTATCTGAGACATTGTAGACACTATTAATCCAGTTCCAGAAAAATATAAACCTAAGTTATGCGCATACATATTAAGGTTAGTTACCGTCAAATCAATTTCATGATCAGGAACAATACCACTGCCCCTCGGAAATTCTAATCTAAAATTTTGATCCGGAATTATAAACATAGCCGTCGATCGCACCGACAGCCGACCCAACTCTGATTGCATACCTAATAGCAGTTCACTTACAGGTATATCTTCAGCAGCTATACTAGTAGGAATATACAATCTTCGTTTATGGCCCCTCACTTCAGTAATTTTTGGAGGACATTTGACTAAAGTGAAATTAATTGGCTCCTCATAAACCATGGCATCAATTATAGCGCCTTCTATGTTGCCTACTGTCCCTGTCTGAGCAAAATTCTCTAAATAAAACTTCGCACGCAAAAAATTCATACCCGAATCTATAGAATACAAACTATCAGCTTCTCTACGAAATCTACCAAGACTTTTAACTGCTTCATGATAAGCCAAAAGCTTAGATGAACTAGAAAAATCAATGGCACTTAACACTTTCCCTGCTTCAGAAAGAGCAGTTATGACTTCCTGTGGTGCTGGTTCCGATCCGTCTTTTATGAATTCTATAATATGATCCTCAGAAATACCGGTTGACTTCGAAGCTAACCTCGCAGAGACCCGATTAAAAGCATTCACCCCCGCACTATTCTTTGTAGATTTAAGTATTCGTCTTACATGACTATCATCCAATATTCTATCTGGGAAATCCTCTATAAATTGATTTACTACTGAAATAATATCGGTAGGAATATCTTGGTCAGTTTCGCCTATTGATATCTCCGGTTCAAAATCATTAATACCAAATTGATCTAGTAAACTAGGTAAAAAATCATTAAAGCCTGCTGCTGTTATTTTCTCAAATCCCATTATTTTGAGACCAAATTTGAAATTCTCTCCCTTGCAGCTATAGTTTGTATCATCACATTGTGTAGACTATCATTTGGATTTAAATGCTTTGAACTTACTGTGGCATCTCTACCAGGTCTAGCAACAGTTCTCTCAGTAGCCATGGTGAAATGAACACTACGGAATGAATAGATGCGGTTCAACATACTAGATAGACTTGAAGTCAATTTTCCTAAATTTTTTCCCGACTCAATCCCACTTTCCAATCGACTAACCAATGACTCACGCGAATTAACCAGTGCAATATAATCTCTATATGGCTTAGGCAAATATTTTGAATATTCAGCAATATAATCTTTGTAATTTTTGTCAACGCAATCACTACCCCAAACTAGATAATCCATTACCAATAGATTTGTATGAGCCGCACTTGGTGGTTCATAATCTTTACCAGCAATTGACAGTGGTAAAAAATAATCACCAATATCATGTCGAAATACGTGAGTAGGTATATTTTGCTTTGCTTGTACAATATCATTTAAAACCGTAGTAAACCTATCTTCTATTTCAACTAACAAATCACTATGATCGCCCTCAATGTCATGATATATTGTCTCCAACCCATATACAATATGGGTCATGTTTTCACCTAATATATTAACTGCTTCGATCAAAAATAATTCTGCTTGTGTTCCAGAATACGTACGTCTCCTATCTTCTTCATCTGGGTTACCAAAACAATATGAGAAAAGACTATCTCTTGGAACCATCTCTGCTATTTCACTTATATGTATCAAAGCCTCCTCAATTCCTGGTATCTCTTCAAAGGGTTTTCTACCATGATACGCTACTGAAGCTGATATCATCCCTAAATCCCTCAATGCTGCATGCGCCTCAGATGGGCTCATTACATGTATGCCCTCCGAATTTGGAACAAGGCAAATAGCCTGAGCAATAATCTCATCTACTCTACCTGCTGCATTAAGATTACCTAGTGTGTTCATTAACATATCCGCACCTAATGGGTCTGCACTCTTCACACTATTTACCAAATTCCCAATAATACTTGGTTCAATTAAATCAAGTGTATTTTTTCCATCTATTATTTCAACCATATCATTTGCAAATTAATAATTCTTACAATACTAAAAGTTAGATTTAAGGGCATATACTTATACTCGTTAATATATACTAAATATTCATGATAAATACAAGATGGGCATATTTCCATTAGAAAAGGTGATGATTAATTAATTTCTTACAATTCTCTATACCGAGTCAATCAACTGTCCCACCGCCCCAACCTTCCAATCTCCAAACTCTCGCGTATAATATTCTCATGGGTATGATAATGATTGTGGATGAACACGATAAGGAGATAGGTGAAGGAGAGA
>JBGSOW010000009.1:0-26678 GCA_041738875.1 Candidatus Dojkabacteria bacterium | reverse complement strand
GTCTGTAAATCAACTAACTAATTAATAAATGACAAATTTGTCTTTAAGCGAAAAGCATATAAGGCCTGAATCAAACACGTCTACTAGAGAATCCCTAATTAAATTCGCCGGCAAAATAGCAGATGCCATAACCCTAAAAATAAATTTTCCTGAATGGAGACTTTCGCATTTACGTGTTGGGAGAGCGGTGTACAATAATTATGTGGAAATTGCTAGAGAAATGGATCTTTATACCGAGACACCGGTTTCGCCAGATCAGGCTTTAGTAAGTAAGACCTTAACAGATAAAAGGAGCAATGCACTTGGAGTTGTTGGCGCTTACACACAAGGCAAGGAATTCGTTAATGAAGACTATGTATCAGCTTTGGTAGGTTCAGAATTAACTATTGTAGATTTGCCAGACGACATTTCTGAAGGTGTAACTCATAGTTTTGAAAATGGTACACAGCTATATCAGAATGCTCTTAGAATTACTGGTGATAGTACAGAAGTCGCGATGACCGGGATTCCTCAACCTTATGCCGATTTGATGTTTGGGATCGGGGAAAAAGCAAGAGAAGGTGTGAAGAGTGTACTAGATAAGATTGGAGATAAATATACTCAAGTAGCTGTAAAGCGAGCTATTAGTGGAGTAGTTTGGAAATATGGAAATTGTGTAGAATTAATGCATATGCCTGAAAACGTGGAGAGAGAAGCAGAATTCGCTCACCTGAAAGATGAATTAGACATGCCCCTCTGGTTTGCCGAAAGCGCATATGGTTATTTAAGTTGGGGGAGCCCTCTAGAAGTCTATGCCCTATTATATGAATCAGAGTTTAATAGAGACTTTGGGGCTACTGACGTAAATAGGCTTGGAAATTTATACGCTACAGTTCCTCTTATCCACACTTTCCTGGACGGCTTAGCCGACTATGAAAGGGATATTGAGAAAAAGAGTCAGGCTCCTAACTTAGTAGAACTCCTTATCTCTGGGAAATTAGATCAGGAGCTAAAAATCATGCAAATGGAATTGACTGGGGTAATAAAGGAAGTTGATTCTGGTGAGGAGAAGCTCATCTTATTTGCCGAGCTACTATCTGGGTTTTATAGACAAGCTGAAAAACATTTCCTTCTTGACAGTGGAACGTTAGATAGACAATTGCACAGGCAAGTGGTTCGCGACTTAGTAAAGTTCCATCAGATTCAGCTTGCTAGATTTCGTGGAAAAAGTAATAATTTAGGACGTGTTATGAAGAGGTTTGCGAAAGTTTTGGGCAAAGCCTAGGTGGCCAAACATAGATAAAATGTATATTTTAAT
Source organism: Candidatus Dojkabacteria bacterium (assembly GCA_041738875.1). GTDB lineage: Bacteria > Patescibacteriota > Dojkabacteria > CALFHW01 > CALFHW01 > JBGSOW01. Next base: position 25,381 of record JBGSOW010000009.1, on the reverse strand, counting down.
AACTGCTAAATATGTTTTTATTTGGTAAAAAGCGAGGGGAAGATCCTGCAGTCGACGTCGCTACAGAAAACAAGCGCTTGGAAGCGCAGATCCTACAGCTGAATGATCAAATCGAGATTATTTCTAAAGTCAGTAATAGTATTTTAGCGACATTGTCTCTAGATGAGGTATTGCAGTATTCTATTGATGCAATTGTTGACAAATTAAATCTACTTGGCGCTGTTCTTTTGTTGAAGGAAGAGCAACATTTATTTGCTAAGACGATAGCCGGTGGTAAACGTGCTGAATTATTTGTAGAGGCAATCGGTACTCCTATTTCGTCTCTAAAGATACAAATTACAGCTGAGAGTAAGAACTTGGTTGTTCAGTCATTATTAAAGAAGGACTTAATATATGATACTAATTTGAGTTCATTTACAACTGAAGTTTTACCTGATTTTATAATATCGCAAGCAAGTAAATTGATTGGTATCAAAATGAACGTCAGTATTCCTATAATTTATAACGATGAGGTTATCGGGGCTGTAGTATTTGCTACCGCAGATGAAAATTTTGATTCCACTATTTCAGCTTTGCAGCTGCTTACAAAGACTATTGGGATTTCAATAATTAACGCAAATTTATTTAATGACAATAAGACACAGATCCAACAATTAGGTGTACAGAATCGAGAGTTAAATGCCTTGAGTGAACTTAATAAATCAATAATTTCTACTCTGGAGACAGACAAGATCTTACAGCAAACTGTCGATCTGATCCCACAGGACCTCGGCTACATCGGAGTTATAGTTGCTTTATTAAACAAAGATAAAACGGAACTGCGGGTTGAGGCGATAACTAATAACCGTATAGTTGCAACTGTATTACCAATACTGGGCAAAGATCCAAGAGAGTTTATAGTTTATATGGACGATCCGAGATTCCAAAATACTTCAGGTGTGAAATCAATCAAAGATGATAAGATAATTGTTACCGATGATTTCATAAGCTCTTTTTCTCCTCCAATACCTGAAATAGTAGTTAAAAGGGTTCGTAATATATTAAAGCCTAAGGCATTTGTTAATGTGCCTCTAAAAAGCAAGGGAGAAATATTAGGAGTTATTGGATTTATTTTTCAAGATAAGGTTGCCAGTGAAATTAATAGCGAGATACAAAGATTTATGCAGTCATACACGCATATAGTAGGGATAGCATTGGATAACTCGCAGTCTTTTGCAGAAAAAGAACGTCTATTAGGTGATCTACAGCAAAAGATTATAGAACTGGAAGAAGCCTACCGTACTGAAAAAGACATGATAACTATACTAGCTCATGAGCTGAGGACACCGATTAGTACAGCAAGCAACGCATTCCAGGTTCTTTCCACAGCTATCCAACCTATTCCTGAGAAAATGGATGAGGCTAAATTCAACCAATACGCAACTATTGTAAGCACCCAACTCAAACGTTTAGCAGAAATAGTTAAAACTTTCATGTCTGGAAGTGAGACAGATAATGCCAAAATTCAACTAAATATCGAAGATGTTAATTTGAACGAAACATGTGAAACTGCGCATAGTAATTTTGCTACCGAGGCTGGTAAGAAAGGTTTAACTCTTAATAAAGAAACTTCACCAAATACATTAGCTGTGAAAGCGGATAAAAACAGGTTGCTGGAAATAGTTGATAATCTGCTGAGTAACGCGATTAAGTACACGGCCACAGGCGGCCAAGTGACAATCAAAACTATTGTAGGAGAGGATGGATTCAATGGTATTTCTGTTGAAGATACGGGTGAAGGAATTCCTGCTGAGGATATTCCCAATTTAGGTAAAAAATACTACCGCGTAAATCAACACATACAGGATAAGGAAGATACGTTGCAGCAATTCACCCGTCCTGGTGGCACTGGTCTTGGGCTCTACGTTTCTTTTGGACTTGCTAAACGTATGGGTGGGAGTATTCAGGTCGAATCTGAGGTTGGTAATGGTAGTAAATTCACACTTTGGTTGCCGAAGAAGTAAGTATTTATGGTATGTGTAACTTTGTGAGGTGATACTCTATTCGGATCTACAACTAAATGATACGATAATTGTTTCTATATAATTGTGATACAATTATCTTTGTGAAATATTGGGAAGACTACATTACAATTGAGGATTTGAAAACAGAACATATACATATTGGAGGTGAAGAATTTATTCTAGAGAGTTCACCTGATGTGTGGATGCCACATCAGCCAACATTCGCACTTATTGACGCTTTAAATTCACCAGATAGAATAAATAACGCTTTACGAGACATGAGAGTTTTGGAGATTGGTGTTGGCACAGGAATTATTTCAATGTATTTACTTCGCAAAGGCGCTGACTACGTAGCAATGACTGATATTAATCCTGCTGCACTTGCGACCACATATAGAAATATTCATAAGAATGGATTTACTAATGGAGATTATCAATTTGCAATAGCAGAAGTAGATAGATTTATGGGGATTCAAGAGCGATTCGACACAATTATCAGTAATCCCCCTGTGCAGCCAAGTATTATAGGGGTTCATGAGTTTGATAAAGCTGCAAAATACAATGAAAATGGTAATGGTAGGGTTGTATTAGATAGTATGATTGAATACGGGAAGGCCTACTTAAATGACGGCGGTAGATTAATCACATCGTGTTCAAGTAGGCATGGACATATCCAAACACAAATGAATTTAGATCTTTACTGGGGAATGGGAAACTGGCAGGAGATTTTAAAGGTTGAGTATCCTATAACCCCAGATTATCATGGCCCTTATATGCAATATTGGATAGACCAACAATTGAGGGATAGAGACTTGAGAGTATTTCAAAAAGATATAAAAGGAAACCGATATACCAGCGACAAATATACGCCAGGAGAGCAATGGTATTTTGATTACATAGTTATAGAAGCGATCAAGCGACAATAATTAGTTGGCACTAGTCCAAAGATTATTGAAAACATCCCGAAATAGTTTTGTGATGTCTGAATCCTCAATCAGAATGGCATTATATGGGTCACTCGATGTCATGATGGATACTTCATTATCGTTGATAATAATTGTTGGCTTAAAATCGTATCCTTCAGGTAAAAACCGCATTTCTCGCATCAGTTCACTATCGCTACTACGAATATTTGCAGCCAATGGACTTTTTATTGCTAAAGTCTTAGCAAACAACTTTTTCTGTAGCCTTTTAGGTACATAATATTGATAAGCATATTCATCGGTAAAAACCTTTTTCCATTCATCCATATTTGATATAAATAAAATCTCTTGAGTTGAATTCGTTAGAGAACGTTCGCATACGTCAAGAAACCCGTTACTATCTTCATAGTATTTAATTGGGAATTTACTTTTCTTTCGACCTTCTTTGCTTTTGTCTGACAATAAGGACAAAAAGTTTGGTAAGTCGTTGCGCAATTCATTCAGCTTTTTTACTCTACTTTCTGCTTCTACCTGTTTATGATACATGATAGTCCTGATCTTCTCCGGCTCTTCTGCAATATACTGCTTACGAGATCTCATTACTGTTTGAGATACTAATCCCTTTTTTATTAGGCGCTTAATATTCTCTATGCATGTCGTACGTGGTACACTTGCTCCACTAGCAATTTCCGCCATGGTCAGCGGACCATCTTTTAATAGGGTTGTGTAGATTCCCACTTCCGTTTCTGAAATGCCGATTTCTTCCATTAATTCTGCAATTGTGTACTGCATTTTTATAATTAGTTAGATAATGTCCGGATATGACGACATTATACTATATGTTACAAAAAATCTATATACTTCGATATATAAACTTTGATCAATATTGTACATATATATACTTGTCACGACTAGCCTGACACAGATGCCATTATGTATCATCAATGCAATAACAAGAAACAAAATTCTACTTGATATGTTATTTAATTTGAGATTAAGGCACGTTGAGAATAATAGCTGTTGCAGATTACAAAAAATACATCGAGAATAAGCCTAATAATAAGATCGAGACATTATGGGCAAGTATCGTAAGCCAATTATCATCCGAGAAATTAAAGAAAGAAGCTAGATATAAGGGATTTGCACTAATTCCACAACAAGTTGAGACGGAGGGGATTCCAAAAACATTTGTAATAGTAGTAGTTAACGGGTCGCAGGTTTTGCAATCTGAGGTAGAACGACTAGATAATTTAATTGGATTGATAAAATAGTAACCGGGAATTGCCCGACTGTTTAAGTAGTTTTCTACTCAAAAGATAATTTATTAAGAGCTAGAGTATATGAGAATCGAATTTACTACACCTGTAGAAAACGAAATTTTCAGTAATAGTCATATAACTGAATTAGGATACAATCCTAGAGAAATTATCCTAAATTATCCCTTGCACAATGTTGCCTCAAACCCACTTCTCTTTTTTGAGCAAGTACAACAAATGTACGCACGCGAAAAGAGACGTGCATTAGCCGGACAACCACTTCCGGCAAGTATGGACTTAGCTAATCCTAAACATCTGAAGCGTATGGACTCTCATACAAAAGTGCATGTTGTTACAGGACTCGTTGAGTGGGGGGGATCCACGACAGAGAGTATTCCATACTGGGATAGACAAGCATTATCGGAAGGTTTTAGTTATGTCTATCCTGAAACAGCAGAAATTTTATCCTTACAAGCTGATCTTGAAACTATCAATGGATTAAGAAGCGTTATTGGAATAATAAGACCACGTTACCAGGAAAGTGAAAGTGCAGTGAGTGTCCTTAGAGACAAGATAGAAAGAGGAAATGTAACCCGTTCTGATATTACAAATAGTCTAAACATTAAGCTTAACGCCTGGGAAACCATCAATAATGATTATAAAAGGGTGCTAGTTGCGAAAATAAAACATTTGGTATTTATTGCAGATAAACTGGCAGATCAAGCTACACGAACTATATTACTTGAAGAGGTTACTGATACGTGGCAGACCGTGGGACTAAACCCTAAAGAGTTAACTATAAATCTGGGAATAGATGGTGGACTAAGTGAAGCAACTTATAGACCCCCGTTCTACATTGTTGGAATAAAACAGTTAGAGCATTTGGGCCAAGAAACAATATCTATACCCCAAGATATTTGCCCTGACTGGACATTAGATATGTGGGTAGCAAGTCTAATGCGTGAAGATGGTAAATATAGTCTATTACAAGAACCGTTTGAATATAAATTGGATTGGAGGTTTGAACGATCATAATGGAAGTTAATGCTGTAGTTAAAAGTTATATTCAAAATACACCCGATATTCAGGTGACTGAGGTGTCTGGAGGATTAGTGCATAAAGTTTACAGGGTTAGTGAAAATGAAAGTAGTTATTATATCAAAGTTAGGGGTGCCTCATTTTCAGGTATCCCTGAACTATCAAGTATTCCGCATGAAATAGAATTTGAAAGACGAGGATTGGAAATTTTTGGTGGTATGATGCCTGATTTATTTCCATGTGTAATTGACCACAATGAATCTCAAGGAATACTTGTAATGACGGACATACTTCCTAATGGAGGTGAGACATTGCATCAGAGAATTCTACGTGAAGGTATAACAACTGAATTAGCAAGTAATATAGGGCAAACTGTGGGATACGCTCACCGAACAACTAAAGAAATTTCAACAACTATAAGAGATGGCAATGACGAAAGTTTTTTTAGAAATCTACTGGAATTCCGATTTGGATCAATCCCCTCACCGAGACTAAGACACTTCATCTCAGAATTATTGGATGAACCAAGAGGAATTATTATAGGTGGACTTTCACCAAAAAACATTTTAGTAGGGAGTGATGATTCAATTAAATTTTGTGATTTGGAAACTGTATGTCAGGGCAATAGATTATTTGATGTGGGGTATTGTCTCGGACATCTGATTTTACACGCTCTCCCATACCGCGAAAAAGCACTGTCAATATACAAGTCTTTTTTTAATGCATACATGGGCAAAGAGACTGAATCTGTCAACAAAGGATCTATAGCACGCCTAGTTGCAGCTACTGTACTGTACAGAGTAGATAATAAACTAGTTCCGTATAAACTGGTATTACCTGAAGGCACTAAACGTAAAATCTCTTCTTCTGCCATAAGTTTTTTGAGTAATTGGGGAGATAGTCTTGATGATTTAATCTTATCTTTATAACATCATGGCAACTCAGAAAGTTGAGGAATTAGAAATCAAAATTCTTGATATAAATGTAAAAGATCTAACCTCTAGATTAAAGAAAATTGGTGCTGTAAAAATATTCGACTCAATAACGTATATTTATTGCTTTGACATTAATCAAGATATAAATTATGCGTCCGTCCCAATAAAACTAAACAAAGTGATTAAAGAGGCTGAGAAACTAACTCGAAATGGAAAAAATCTAAGAGAACAGAACTTCCATTTGAGGGCAAGGAAGCAGGGGCATCACCATGAATTTACAATGAAGTACAGAGATAGTATAGATAAAGATTCAAAAATAAAACGAGAAACTGAATTAAGTGTTGAGCTTACGGAATCCGAATGGAATTCAATAAAAAATGACCTATACCTCGCAAGGATTGATCTTGTCGCTGTTCAGGAAAAGAAACGGTTGTCGTATAAAATGAAAGAGGAGAGTATGCAATTTGACATTGATACTTGGCCGGGTATCCCAACTTATTTGGAAATTGAAGGAGCAGAAGAAGATAGTATCAAAAAGTATATTGAAATTCTGGGTTTACAAAAGAAAGAGAAGACAACCGCCTCAGGGGAGGAATTATTTCAGAGGTATGATGTTGCATTTTATTCGCACCTAACTTTTGGAAATAATAAAAAAGATGTCGATTAGCTTTGTACTAGAGAAAGCTGCCCCACTAACTGTTACTAGAACAACCCAAGGATTTCTTGAAGATTTCAAATACTATTGGATATTTCCAGATCCAAATAGAATACCTCATCATCAAACAAGAGAAGAACTATACTTATATCTAGCGAAACAAAATTTACGACAAATCCAGGAATATTTGCCTGAAGTATTGTTTGGTAAAGTATTAAATAGAAGTTTAACATCATCAGAATCCTTTACAGCGGCAAGTTACATTGAATATGCCACTTTTCATACAACTTATGACGACTTCCCTAACATAGGGAGTCTTCTCCAAAATAGGAGGCTTTCTGAAGTTGAACACCTGAATCATATCAACTTGGAAAGAATTGTATCTTCAAAAAGGCGGTATGTTGATAGACTTTTACAATGGGGCATAGCAGCACTACTAGTACGTCCAGAAATCTTCCATTTACGCGATTTAGTTTCCACCTTCCTGATTGAAAATGGCTTTGATGTAATTCATAGGTCAGAAAAATCTATAGATTTTACACACTATTGGGCTTTATATAAACACGCATTCAGTGATCCAGTTAAGGAGAGCCATGTCAGGCGACGTGCCTTTGGATATATTGATCGGCCAACAGAGCTAGTATTATTTACTGACCCTAAAAATCGATACGGTAGTGATGCGATGCGATTAGCTGATGGGATTAAAAGAGATTATAAGGGAATAGCAGGGGCATATGAACCAAGCACATTAAGGGGGGGGATTATTCATGCTGAAATGAGTATGGCAATGATCAATAGAAATTCAGTTACAGAGATAGCACTTGACCCCTTGTTACAATACCACTATGCAGATCCTTCCGTATATAATCAAAAAGTTAGAAGTCATATTTTAGCAAATCTTCCAGGCGTTCATATACCAGAGGGGCATGAAATTGGAAAAGATTTAGGGGTATTGCTAGAATTAGATGAAATCAAGAACCTTTGATTTTTTTGCATCCCCCCATTCTGAATTTGTAGGTAATCCACCTTACCCCAATTTTCTGATACTATAGGTAGGAAGGTTTATAACCAATTTCCTTAAATATTCTCAGTATTTGATCTATAATGTACAAAGGGTCAAAAGTTCGAGTATCGTCCTGGCTTGCCCACCAATCATATTAATACCAAGAGACAAACACTCTCTTTAAATGACTTTGAATTATTTACCAATGTCCCGAACTCTCTCAAAATAATCTGTAATCTTCAATTACAAGGTCAATCTCTTTGCCTACATACTCTCAATAGAAGAATAGGTTTATTATAATTTTATATCGCGCAATTTAATACTAAAGTGTACAACGTTATCGTACAAATTACAGGTAAAAATGTACGAAGTTTTATAACAAATTTAATTGGATAACCAATAGCCTAAGCAACTGCAAAATTGGGGTTTGTGTTATTCACTGAAAATATTTTGTTGTTTGCGCCAGAGTTTTGCATAAAAACCGTTTAGTTTCAATAATTCATCGTGACTTCCATCTTCTATGATTTTTCCATTGTCTATGTAGATGATGCGGTCCATCTCTGAAAGCGTGCTGAGTCTATGCGCAATTACAATTGCTGTTCTGCCTTTTAGTATTTCTCTAAATGAGCTTTTGATAATCTGCTCACTTTCGCTATCTAACGCGCTAGTTGCTTCGTCAAGGACAATAATCGGCGCATTCTGCAGAACTGCTCTTGCTATTGCGATTCTTTGTTTCTGACCTCCGCTTAATTTCACGCCGCGCTCCCCAACTATGCTATCGATCTTTTCAGGCAGAACCCCAACAAATTCATAAGCGTGAGCCGCATTCAAAGCTTCGATTACTTCACTATCGGTTGCGTTGTGTTTCCCTACTCGCACATTTTCTTTAATTGTCGTGTGGAAAAGAAGTGGCTCTTGCGGCACGTAAGAAATATTTCGCCTGAGTTCATTTTGTGTAATTTGCTTAATATCAATATCATCTATCAATACAGCTCCCTCATCTACGTCGTTAAATCTCAAAAGCAACTTTGTGATTGTACTCTTGCCTGCCCCACTTAAACCCACAACTCCAATTTTCTGGCCACTAGGTATTTCTAAATTAAAACCATTTAAAACGGCGTGTTCTTTGTTATTATCATACTTAAAATTAACATTTACGAATTCAATCTTACCTTTAGTTTGCCCCAGACTAACAGGTCTTTCTGTTTCTACTATTCTGTTTTTCCTATTCAAAATATCAAAAGCTGGGATTATCCTGTCAATCAAATCATCATGCTCATCTATATTGTCCGAGAGAGAATAAACCCCATTTAAAATAGTTGTCGCGTATGTTATCACAAGTATGGCAGTCGTAATATCAATAACGCCAGTGCGCATTCGCTCGACTGCCAAAAGAAGGATTATGATATTGAAAATAACTGTGAGCGCTTCTCTCAATCCAATAAGTTTTGCTTGGACAATGTATCTGTTTATAAAAGCCTGAGATTCGATTTTTGCTCCTTTCCCAACCAGTTCAACATAATAGTCTTCCGTCGCTGAGGATCGTACAGCAAGTATGTTTGATATGATGTCTGAAATCTTACCCGAATTCCTTTTATATATTTCTCTAGATTTGCTTCTAAATGGATCGATGATTTTAGATGCCATTACAATATAGATTCCCTGAATAAGACAAAGAAATAAAGTAATTAACCCAAGTAAATGGTCTAACCACGCAATTACAACTAAAGGAATCAATATACTTAAGAAGGTATTAAGATATTTTCCCCTAAAAGAGAGATGTATTTAACTGCTGGCGCAAGTATCCCAATCGCCAGAGAGCCGAATATAAACAGCCCAACTGATGTAAATGCACCGTCGTAATTTCCATCTGAGAGATTTGTAATTATCAAACTCACTGCAACCGGCAAAACAAAAAATTTGGCGAGCCTGTTTATAAATTGCACAAAGAAAGATAATCGCACATAGCCATCCCTGCCGTAAGTTTGAAAAAGATGGTTGTAGACTGTCGAGTATTTAGCTGACTTTGATTTCACAGAAATTACTGCAAATTAAACTTGAAAATTTCAACAATAGCTTTAAGTCCGTCTTTTACTGCGTGCATTTTCTTTCCTTCTGCTAAAGTTCTGGGGTAGTAATCGATTGAGATTTGTTCGAAGCGCAGGGGTTTGCCGTTCAATCTATATTTGCTGAATTTGGCAGTTAGCTCGGGTTCCAGCCCAAAAGTCGATTTTGACACAACAGTCTCCCCTATCTCACGAAATATATCGCCTCTCGCCATTTTGTAGCAAACCTCCATATCCTTTGTCCACATTCCGCTTCGTAGGCCAGTGAATACAGAAGAAAGCAAACTCAAAAAACGATTACCAATCCAGTTTTGCCAATAAATAACCTTATTCGATTTACCAAAACGGTTACCATAAACCAGATCAACTTTATCCTGAAGGAATAGATTAACAAAACTAACCAAATTCTCCGGATTATACTCCAAATCCGCATCTTGAATCACAACGATATCTCCAGTAGTCGCCAAAATACCATTCCTAACAGTTTGGCTTTTACCCATGTTTTTGGGATTTTTCAGCACAACAAAACCAGCTCTCTTTTTATAATTAGCAAGGATCTGCGGAGTTGTGTCTGTCGAACCATCATCTACTAAAACAATCTCTTTCTCTATTTCGATATTTAGTTGTTCGAGCTTTGTCACAAGCTGTTCCAGGGTTCTCTCCTCGTTGTATACAGGAATAACAAATGAAATTTTCTTTACTTCAGACATTCTGCAGAAAAAATTAAATTATTTAATTACATAATCAATAGTACAATAAAATATGAGAAAGATTATAGTTATCACAATAATTCTTGCAGTTTTAGTGTTTTTTGTGACACTAATTTTACTTCTAAGCTCAGGAGGCGGAATTAATAATTTTGGACAAACAGTCAGAGACGCAGTAAATTCAGATGAATTTCGTACAGAAATAACCGATAGATTACATTCACCTTATCCACTTTCAACTGACGATCCAGAATCAGAGCGCATTAATGCCACGCGCCAAGAACTATATGAATTAAACGAAAAAGAAAGACTAGGTGAAATTAGTTTTACAAAGGAAGTAAGTGAACTTGATTCAGGCGGCTGGGTACCGTATTGGGCTGGGAATAAATCAGTAGATTCAATTAAAAAAAACTCACAGCAATTAAAGTCAGCCTCGCTTTTCCTTTACTACGTAAATGAAGATGGGAGTTTAAAAACAAATAATTTCGCCAATTTGCAGATGACAAAGAGCGCTGCAAAATCAGCACAGGTTGAATTGTACGCGACAATTGCGCTTTTCGACCATGTAGTACTAAGTGGCATATTAAATGACGAAACAAAATACGAAAGACACATTCAAGAAATTGAAAAACTTGCAGTTAATCCTGATTTTGCAGGCATAGACTTGGATTATGAGTCGACATACTTTGACGATAGAGAAATGTTTTTTGATCTACTAAAGAAAGTACGAGAAATAACAGCGAGGAATAATAAAAAACTTTCAGTTACAGTGCTTGCACAATGGGGGGAAAGAGAATACGCAACACTACCCCAGACACGCAAAGTGCAAGATTGGACCAGGATCTCATTCTACGCAGATGAGGTGAGAATTATGGCTTATGACTATACTTTTTCTAATTCACAAAGACCTGGGCCGATTGCCCCGTATGATTGGCAAAGACAAGTTTTGGAGTATGCAATTCAATTAGTCCCACGTGAAAAAATAGTACTTGGACAACATACATATTCTTACGAATGGTGGAGTAATATCCCAAATGCGTCTAGTACTGCAAACCAAACTGGTGAGAGGCAAAGGTCGCTTATTTTCAAAGGATATCTCGAGCAAGAATCTTTTTTATCTGGAGCTGACCCCTCACCCACGCAGAAAGCACGCTCATACGGCTACAATACAGTTCTCTCTATTCTCGACCAGACTAAATCAAGACCGGATTCAAGTTCCTACGAACACCAATACGAACAAATCTACGAATACACTTGGTTCAACAGAAATACAAACGAAAATGAAGAAAGAACTCTAGTTTATATAAGCCCTGAAGGTGTGCGAAAAAGGTGTGAGTTAGCAGCAAGCTATGGGATAAAAGGCATGTACTATTGGTCTTTAGGTGATGAGGGTGATTTGTTGGTTAGTAATTAAATTGGATTAAAACACAAATATTTTCTATTCTGTTTATAATAAAGTGTGGGTATGAAAGAAGCTGAAAAAAATGATTATATATTGCAAAGATTTGCAGTTAACCTTATGATCTCTCTAGTTTTTGCGGTGCTGCTTTTTTTAGGTGTAGTTATATTTCAGATTCTTTTTGTTTCCAGTGAGGCTGAATTCACAGCCGCTAGCTTTTCTGACACGACAGATATTACTAGTAACTTGGAGTATAAAGATGGCTGCGTTCTGGTTTACGTAGGGAATTCACCAAGCCGCGCGCAGAATTCAGAATTCTGCGGTACAACAACCCAAATACTCTCTCAGGCTTTGGAATCCGCTTATTCAGTAAGGGAATCGAAGGACCAGCTAGTGATTTTTTCCATTGGGAGTGGTCTATATGCGAGTGGAGCTTCTCAAACACAATTAAAGTTGCAAGATAATACTTGGATTATTGGTAGTGGAATGGATACAACAGAAATTAATTACAATTCAAATGCTACTTTTTTCACACAAGAAAGAAACGAGATTAAAAATATACAAATTAAAAACCTTGCTTTCAATATTGCTTCCTCACAAATTGTAGCAGCAGATTTTACTTATCAAACCACTACTCCAGCATTTCTAAAGATTAGTTTGGGGCAGGATATAATTATCTCGGGCAATAAAATTATATTTAACGGTAACACCGGAAATTTCTATGATTTTGCACTTAGCTTAAGTGGGAATAATATCGAAGTGTCAGACAATCAAATTTCCGGTTTGCAATATCAGTCTGTTGCTTCAGAGGCAAGGGACAGAAACAGTGCAAACAAATACGCAGTTGCTATAAATAACCCTGCAAATAAAATTAGTATCAATAATAATATTCTCTCGGAAAATGAGCGAGGGATTCTAATCAAAGGTGATGAATTGGAAACGCGAAATTCCATCACTGATTTTGTTTTCGCAGGTGAAATTCAAGGTAATACAATTAGTGAGGCGGATCTGGGTATTTACCTTTTCAAAGCGCGTGATTTCCTAACCTTTAACAATAAAATTTCAAGTGTGGAAGGCATAGTTCTTGCGGATTCTTTGGAAAATGAAATTTATGCAAATACAATTGATGCGAGTTCAACTGGGATCACACTCTCCACGATTGCAAATTCTCCACTAGGAACTCAGTCCAATGTGATTGGAGTTCTTGATTCACAACCTGTTTCTGCTACTCCTGCAACTTTTCGGAGGGTTGGCAACCTAATTAGTGCACCTATTGCAGTAAAAATTAATAGTTCAATCTACCCTATTTTAAACAACACTATTTCTTACAACGATTTGAGTAACTCTGCTTCTTGCGAAATAAGCGCGCTTCTAGATAGTTCTAATTCAATAAAACTAAATTCAAACGCTGCTTGTGAAAAAGTTTGATCTAAGTTTGTTTAGAGTGTTTAAGCAGATATAATATTAACTAAATCATTTTTTACATAATTCACAATGATACTAGCAATTGACATAGGCGGAACATCTATTAAATTGGGATTGTTTGCGGATTTTGAGACGGAATCTTTAATTGCAAAAGAGAGTTTCCCGGTCAGTGGAGGTTTTGAATCCGATCTTGAGGTAATTGCAAGCTTTTGCACAAAGCATGCCGGGAGCGTGGATAAAATTACGGAAACAATAATAGCTTTCCCAGGTGTAGTTGATAGTGCATATAACGTAATATTTGTTTCCAATATCAAAGGTTGGAATGGGAGAAATCTAAAGTCTCAGTTTTCGAAATCTTTTGCAAAGAGCTCTTTCCACCTAATCCATGACGTTGAGGCAGCGGCTTTGTCTGATTTGGATTTAGTGAATTTACGTGAATTTGCTTTTGTGATCTGGGGCACTGGTGTGGGTGCATCGATAGTTAAAGTGGTAGGTGGTAAGTATAAAATTTTTCGAAGTGAACTCGGTTTCCATAAGATCAGGAAAGAAGTTTTGCATGGTGAGAAAATTGAACCCGGCTACTTGGAATATTTCACAGGTGGAGGAGCAATTGAAAAAAGATTTTCAAAAAGTGCAAAAGATTTAAATGAAAGCGAATGGGCTGATGTTTTAGATAAATTGTCTGACGGATTGAGTAACCTTGTTGCAATGCATTTTTCTGAAAAATTAGTCTTTGGCGGTGGAGTTATTTTGAATCAGTTGGATAAACTACCAATTCTAGAACAAAAAGTTAATGAAAAGGTTATTGATTCATTTACGGGTAAAATAAAACTTTCTATTGCCAAACACGGAGCTGACGCTGGTCTGTATGGGTGTCTCTATTATTTAAAGCTCCGCAAAGCAGATAAAATTTGGGATTGAGTAATTGACATTAATATAATGAAATTAATAAGAATATTCACCCACGACGAAATCCTAGCTGAAGAACATACTAGCCAAAGTAGCTCACAGCACCTACCTTACGAATACCCTGAAATGCCTTTTTTCACAAGACAGGCCGCAAGAGCCGTACTAATGAATGAAAAAGATGAGGTTGCGTTGATAAATATTAAGAAAGAAGGCATTCTAGAAACTCCAGGCGGGCAGTTGGAAGCAGGAGAAACGACGAGAATGGCAGTATTACGGGAAGTATTAGAAGAAACAGGGTTCGATGCGACTATAGTTGGCGAAATTGGAATCGTTGCATTGATCGCACATGATCCTAATTTCAATGAAGCTATTATAAATATATCATTTAACTATCTCCTTAAAACGGTTGGTAGTAAGAAGGATGTTAATTACACTACAAACGAACTAAATAATCAAACTGAATGTATTTGGGTTGCAAAAGACCAAGCAGCTAATGCTATTCATAATGCATTGATGAATAATCCAAATAACTACGCCTTTAAATTCACTGCAAAAAGAGATATTTTGCTCTTATCTAATGCGACAAGATTGCATTAAGGATGGTTTTGATGTAAAATTAATTATTCTAACTAAAGAATAATCTAAATATTTTAATTTTAAGAAGCGCAAATATGGAAAACACAGAGGTAGATTCAAAGAATCCTTTAATTAAAATGTCTTTAGGTATATTTGTAGCTGTTTTAGTGCTAGTTTTTGCAGGCGTGGTTATTAATTCTATCTCCAGAAATATTAGTCCTGAAAGGGTCGGTAAAGTTGCAGTAAGTATTTACCCAGTTGCAAGTATAGTAGATCAAATAGGTGGTGGTGAGTTCGAAATTGTGACTATTTTGCCTGTAGGCACAAGTCCTCATGATTATCAGCCAAGTGCATCTGACCAGCTGCAGCTTGATGGTATTACACATGTGTTTGTAATTGGTGAAGGGTTGGATGATTGGGCAATAGCTGCAGCGCAAGCTGCAAATTCTGAAGTTAATGTTGTGGTTTTGAGTGATGGGATTGATCTGCTTGATGAGGGCCATGGGCATGATGATGAAGATGAGCACAATGAAAACGAGGAAGATTACGATGATGATAATGGAGACCACGCTAATGATGAGGATGAGTCTCAGGACGACGGAGATGAACATGATGACGAAGATGAAGACGACCAAGACGATGAAAATCATGATCCACACTACTGGCTTTCTCCAAAAAGTGCTGCAAGAATGGCAAATTTGATTGCTGCAAACTTGGGCTTTCTTAATGAAACTAAACAAATGAGTTATATTGATAACGCAAACAAATTTGCCATAGAAATGGACGAATTGATCAGTGTTTATTCAGCAAGAATTTCAAATCTACCAGCAAATAAAATAATCACTTTTCATGATGCTTTTTCATATCTTACAAGGGATTATGGGTTTGATGTTGTTGCTTCAATTGAAGAATTCCCAGGCAGAACGCCGAGTGCTTCTTATATTGCAGAGGTTGGTAGAATTATTGAAGATGAAAACGTAAGGGTTTTATTTAAAGAGCCTCAGCTCTCAGATGAAATCGTAAATGTTTTGGCGAGCGATTACAACGCGCAAGTATATACACTCGATCCTATCGGGGGCACAGCAGGGCGCGTAACTTACCAAGAGATTATTCGCTATAATGTTGAGACAATAATTAGTGCATTAGAATAGGGATAAATTGAAAAATAATTTAAAAGCTGTTAGTGTTGTTTTTAACCATGTAAGTGTATCGTTTGGACAGTCTGAACCTATACTGAACGATTGTTCTATTGCTTTGAGAAAAGGTAGTTTAAACTATTTTATCGGCCCAAACGGCAGCGGTAAAACTACGATAATCAAAGCACTAGTTGGATTTAGCAAATTCACTGGAAGTATAGAGATCAATGGGAAGATTAATTCCCAAGAGGTTGTAGCTAGTGAAGTTAGTTATTTAAGTCAATACGTCCAATTCTCGAGAGAATTCCCTATTACTGCGGGTGAGATTTTAGATTTATTTAAAAATTCTGATGCAAGTGGAGAATACACTTTTGATTTATTAACTAAATTTAGGCTCCAAAACAAATTAGACAATAAGGTAAGTGAACTCTCAGGAGGTGAACTGCAGAAGTTGTTAATTGTTTCACTTCTTAGTGCTCCCAAAAGTGTAGTTATACTTGATGAGCCATTGAATAATTTGGATATGGACGCTGTTACTATGCTTTTTCTAGAGCTAGAAAAGCTTATGCTCAAAGGCCATACAGTTATTGTGGTTATCCATGATCATAATATTATTTCTAGCTATAGTGGTCGGATTTTTGATTTTAAGGTGGGTAGAATTGTGGAAATGTCTGACATTAGTGAACTGCACAAACATGATTGATACGAATTTGATTTTTACTAGTGGTTTATTTAGCGATATTGGGCTTATATTGCAGCAGAGTTTCATGCAAAGGGCTATTCTGGCTGGACTTTTGGTTGCCGTTTTAACTGGCGTGGTGGGAGTTTTTGTTTCACTCAGAAAAGAGAGTTTTATTGCTGATTCAACAGCACATGCTTCACTACTTGGAGTGGCAATAGCTACACTTCTTTCAACTCAGGCACTTTTACCTGCCATAATAGTTGGTGTTTGTTTTAGTGTTTTAGTTACTTTCTTTAAAAGGCGGAGTAAAATAGACTCTGATTCTGTGATTGGCCTGCTCTTCCCTTTTTTGTTTGCTCTTGCAGTTATTATAATTTCCTTCGATACTGGCTACAGACCAGAACTTACGTCGTATTTGTTTGGCAATCTTTTAGCAATTAATTCTAACGATATCTATATTACAGTAATTATCCTAGTCCTTATTTTGGGGTTTGTGATTTTTAAATTTAAACAATTGAGTTTACTTGCTATTAGTGAAGAGATGGCTTATACGCGTGGCGTTAGAACTGCTGTTTACGACTATATTTTTGCGGTCATAGTTGCTTTAACTGTAATTGTAGCTGTTAAACTTGCTGGAGTGATCCTCGTTACTTCCCTTCTGATAAGCCCTGCTGTATCTGCAAGACTTCTTTCGCCGAATTTCCGCCTCCTTATTCCTATTTCTGTCGCACACAATATTGTGAGCATTTTAATTGGATTGATGTTCGGAATTAATTTCCCCACGGGCCCTGCTATTGTAGTGGTATCGACCTCGTTGACAGGTTTAGTTTTTGTTTATAGCCTACTTAGACGTCGCAATTAAGCTATTTCTTAGTTTTGAATTGCGCTATACCTGCGAAAATTGCAATTGCTAGGAAAGCGAGCGCCGATAAAAGTGGAATTGTTATAAAGCCAAGTACTTCGAAATCGACTACACTACAAGGATTATCTGGTGAACAGAAACCTGAATCCTGCAAAACGTTACTTTTTTGGATTATGTAGTGATACATTGCTAGGAAAAATCCGGGGATGGATAACGCTAATATGTATTTTGACGCCGCATAGTCTTTTGTGAATTGCGCAATTATTGCAATTATTACAATCGGATACATCAGTATCCTCTGGTACCAACACAAAAGACACGGTGCTAAACCTTCAAGCTCGCTGAAAAAGAGACTTCCTAGTGTTGCTGAGAGTGAAATAAACACGATTGGAATTAGGTAATATCTGCGGATTTTGGGGATTATTGTTTTCATCTATTTGTATGTTAATCAATTTATAGTAAAATCATACCAAGTGAGCACTAAATAAGCCAATTTTATGTTTATGTGAGCGAAGGTTGCGACGGTAGTTCAGTTGGTAGAACGTCTCGTTGCCAACGAGAAGGTCGCCGGTTCGAACCCGGTCCGTCGCTCCAAACCGAACGAATTTCCTCAAATAGTTGAGCACCGGGCACCGGGCACCGTCACATTATCTTTGTTCTAGATGGGAATTGTAACTCTCAAGTAGATCTATTATTTTTTGGGCAACTTCTATCGGTTAAGTAAGTGATCTAAAAGTTTATATTCTCTAACAAGATCTAGTATAATTTCTCTGCTTTTAGGATCATTACCATATCATTTTAGAAGATTACTAGCTCTACAAATAAAGCAAACGATTTGATTCAATTTGATGATATTAAGTTATTTGTAAAAGACCTTCTAGAATTCTATTATTTGAAAGATTACTGTTAAAATTAATCATGATCCATGAATATACTGAATTTGGTGTTACCTCTAGGATACACTCTCTGGAACTAATTGGAGATGAGTTGAGAGGTATGCGAGTTGGTAAACCATTCAGGATGGACGGTGAAATCAGACTCAACCTGAACGGGAGCCTAAATAAAGTCACTAAAATTAAATTTTACAATCAGAGTGGTAAAGAGATTACCAATAGCCAAGTAAAATTAGATACAACTACTCGCATAGGTATTATTGTGATTTCTGGTGAAGAGGTTTTACTTATGAAGAGAACTACTCCAAAACGAGAATTCTATGCTTACCCGGGAGGCCATGTGCGTGAAGGAGAAACTAATGAAGCTGCTTTTATCAGAGAAGCTCAAGAGGAACTCGGGGTTGGTGTGAGTACTGAAAAATTCTACTTTATTGCCTCTAAACAAGAGGAAGGATTTGGCCCAGAAAGATTCTATAGTGTTAAATTTAATACTAAACCAAAGATAACCCCAGAAGATCCTGATGATGAGACTACTAAATTTGAGTGGGTGAAGATCACTGAAGCTAAGAGACTCTCAAATCTTTATCCTAATGGAGTTATTAATTTAATCTAAGTATAAAAAGAAAATGTCTACTAGCTTAAAATTAAACGCCTTACTCTCTCTTCCAGGAAATTTTGATAGTGAACTAGTCGAAGGTCAGGTATACACAATTGAAAAAGATGGCTACAGAATCATGCCACTTGGAATTCCTATGGAATTGTCTGATCATGAACATAATTATCTAGCCAAGGTTGTTGTGGAAGAAGTTAGGTCGGTGCCAGGTAGATCATTTGTGACTTTTAAGGTTATAAAGTTGTTCTCTAAAAAGGAATCGAAAGTATTTACTGAGAATTTTATAAAAGCGGAGGAAGCCTAATGAACTATAAAGATGAGATCTATGGAGAATATGTAATTACAGATGAATTAATTATCGAACTGATCAACTCAAAACCATTTCAAAGGCTAAAGGAGATCTCTAATGATGGTGCTAACCGCTATGTTTTTGAAGTTGGCGACCCGACTAGATATAAACATAGCATGGGAGTTTTCTATTTGGCTCAACGATATAGCGATAAAAGAGAAGATCATGTGATGGCACTACTCCACGATATCGCTCATACTGCATTCTCACATGTAATTGATTTTGTTGTTGGAGATGGAGTTAGTCAGGATTACCATGATAAAGCAATCGGTAAATTCTTGATTGATTCAGAAATTGCTGAAATATTAAGAAAACATGACTTTGATCCCAATGATTTTCTGGAAAAGAAAGATTACCCAGTTGTGGGAGCAAGCTCACCAGATTTGAACGTAGATAGACTAGATTACTTCCTGAGAGATTCTACTGGCTCTAAGACAATCGCAAGTGAATTAATTGAGGCAATTTTGTCAGACATTGAGTTTGACGGAATGCACCTTTACTTTAAGAATCAAGAAATAGCTACGAATATGTTTTTAGTTGCTCTGAATATTAGTAGGTTAAATTACTTGTCTGCAAACTCAGTTGGTAGTTATTACCTTCTATCAAAGGCAATTAGAACAGCTCAAGATGAGCGAATTATTAACGAGGGGGACTTCTTCACGACAGACGCAGAATTACTAGAAAAAATGAGAAAAGCCAAGAATCAACAAGTGAATAATTTTCTTGATCGACTAAACCCATCGACAAACTTTGTAAGGACAGACAAAGAAAATGCAGAATATTCTACCAAGAATAAAGTTAGATATATTGATCCGTTGGTTAAAAATGATGGAGAGCTTGTAAGAATAACAGCATTAAATAAAAATATTTCTGAAATGATAACTGATCTTGAAGATCTGTATTCTGAAGTATCAATTAAGCAAATATAGCAAATGCGCATCTGTGAAAAATGTAGTAGCAGAAGCTGAATTAGTTAGTATAAATAATGACATTGTGGCAGAGCTAGCCGAGAATACAATCGATTTGGAGTGAGCTAGTGATACCTACCAGCTATTGGATAGCTCAGAAAAAACTCACTGTTAATATGAACACAATGATGGTTCGAAAGATCAAAGGTAATTCGTCTTTATACAAGCTTGGCTGGACTACTAAAACATGTAAGCGATAAGCCCATGCTTTTTAATTGCCTTTTCAAAACCTGTAAGTGTATGAATTCCTTCAACTCCTTCCTGGATTGATGTTGGACTGGAGGACATAATTTCTAAACCGGTTTTTTCTAGGAGTTCTCGGACAGATTTTGCTTTTATAGTTTCTTTTACTTTGATTATAAAATCTTCTCCAGTTTCCTCATGGAAAAATTTGATTTTATCCCCAGCTTTAATACTGAAATAATCAAACTGGGATTGTGGTACGTTGGCACGAATCTCACCTATTTTGGTGCCGTTCTGAATAGCTCTAAATGGCCTTTCAGGTAGTCCAATTTTGTGCAAACCAGGCTCAATAGTATAGTCTTGTAAATACTCAAAAAGCTTGTCAAACTGTTCGTATTGTGGAGACATCTCGATTTCACCATTAGCTATCTGGCTCTTCAGGTGTTCGTGATGAATCAATTTTATATCTATTACTTCGTTGCCATCGATCTCATATTCTTTTAGAGGTAGGCCTGACTCAACCAGAAAAACATGATGAAATTGATTAACCTTTTTTCCTGGGAAATGGTTGCCGCTCATAAATTTCGTAACGAATATTTCCTTGAATCTAGACTCTAGAAAGTTCACTCCAATTTCCTCTTTTACTTCCCTCTTTGCAGCAACTAAAGGAGTTTCGCCAGTATCTACATGACCGCCTACACTCATAGTCCACGCACCGGGTGAAGTTCCTGCATTTATTAGACTTCGCCTTGTGATTAATAGCTCGCGAGCTGGGTTAATAATCCAAACATGTGAAGCTGCATGCCACTCCCCTGTTTGATGAAGCTCTTTTCTTGGTTTGCTGAGGCCAAGTTCGTTGCCACTTTCGTCTAGTACGTCGTAATATTCATCACTTGTATTAGTAGTTGCCATAAATTATTATATAATTAAGCAAAACTGATTGGTATATATTTACAAATGGTCAAGTAATTTATACACGGTCACAGATTGGTAGTAAGTACCACAGTTCGAGCAACGTCGAGTACCCCGCTCCAAAACTGCACAAAAAAATGCCAATTAAAAAATCCTATGAATGCAAAGTTCTTCAGATGCTAGGATTAGATAGTCAGGAGTATCATATAATCTATACTGTATCTGATTAATTTAATTATGCGAGAAGTTGAGCTAAAAGCTAAAGTTGCTGATCTTATTTCCCTAGAGCATACACTTCTTGCACTGGGTGCTACGTTTGAAAAGGAATTAGTTCAGAAAGACCGTATATTTACTCATAAATATCCAAGGCCAGAGAATAGTTCTAATATACTGCGGATTAGAGAGCAGGAAGATAAATACTACTTCACATTAAAATCCAAGCTTAATAACTCACTAGATAATATTGAGAAGGAGGTTACTATTGATAATCCTAGTGAACTAGCCGATTTACTGGGTATCATTGACTTTGAGCAGATAGTTGAGATAACCAAAACTAGGAAGTTTTATAAATATAAAACATATACAGTATGCCTTGATCAAGTTGAAGGATTAGGTGAATTTATTGAGATTGAAGCAATGGTTGCAGACGATGATACCTCAGACGTACAATCAGAGCTGAAAAAAGTGTTTGAAAGCTTAGGCATTTTGGAGGAACAGATCATTATGAAAGGTTACACAAGTTTGATGTTGGCACATTTGGATGATACTAAATACAATAGTTAGTTATTAGCCTGATTTTCTAGTTCAGTCGCTAAAGATTTAGTATAGTTAGTTATGTTAGAGATAAATACACAGATAATCCTTGCCTTTATTTGGGTGTGTGTGATGTTGATATATCTGTTGGGTGACGTTTTGCGCATTTTTAGTGGAGACGCGGAGAAAGGTAAAATGCTCCTGGAAATGCGCAAAATGGGTCAAGGTGTATGGGTAGGTATTGCTATGTTGATGCTCACTCCAATCATAATGATCTTTCTAACTTTAGTTTTGCCATACGAAGTAAACCGCTGGGCAAATTTAATAATGTCTGGATTTTGGCTATTATTCAATCTACTTGGCTTGCCAAGTTACCCATCGATGTACGACCGATTTTTACTATTAATTAGCATGATATTCAATGTTTTGGCAATCTACTATGCGTGGAATTGGGTTATTTAGAAATTATCAACTTTGATTCTAATAATATAGTTCTAGCGTAAATCTTGTATAATTAAGGAAATGTTTTCTAAGAAAAATTTAAAAGATATACCTGTAGAAGGAACTTCTCATGCTAGTGGTTCGCGCAAGATGATTGTTGCAAAAGATGAGACTAGCTCTAAATACTTCGATGCACATACCTATGGTTATTTACCAGTTGGGGTTAAATGGGAAATGCATGAACATGATAACCTCATCGAGATTTGTGTTGTATTGAAAGGCAAAGGCATAATCAGGGACGAATCAGGAAACGAGGAAGTATTTACTGTAGGTGATAGATTCATATTTCCCTCCAATACACAGCATGAAATAGAGAATAGTTCAGATACTGAGGCAGAATTTTATTTTTTCAGATTTCAAGATCAATAATATTATTGTAATAGGTATGGAAGATTCGGTAATTGATAAACTTTTGGAAATTTATAGTTCGTACGCAAGTTGTTACAGATCGTCTATTCAACCTTATAAATTGAAGCTTGCGGAGCAGAAGAAGCTAGATACTGATTTCGGGGATATTATGATAAGGGAAAGTCTTTTGGAGCACGTTGGTCACCTTCCGATTACTGCAATTATTCTGCATAAATACATTCAATCTGAAGATGTAGATTTGGGTAAAGCTTTAATTATGCTTGGTATTCATGATATTGGAGAATTAAAAGTCGGCGACAAAGCAATCTTTATTAAATCCGAGCAAGACCATAATGCAGAAGTGCCTGTTGCCCTAGCGATGTTGGATGAATCGCTTCATGAATACTATATGGATATTGATGAGCAAAGAACAAGCACAGGTAAATTTGCGAAAAGTGTTGATAAGATCGTTGGTGACGTACTAGACCTACTAGTTCCTACTGAAATAAGTATAGAAAGATACGCATCAATGGGGATTGTTAGAGAAAAAATTGTCACAGAGAAGCGCGATAAAAAACTAAAATATATGCTCTGGGACCCTTTCCTTGCAAATTTCTATGAGATCTTACTAAAGAGACTGGAACAGTATTTTGCTTAGAGAATATTAATATAAAAGTGTGATATTACTAACATTATAATAAGGTAAGTATATGAAAGCTATAACTAATAAAATTAGCACAATATTTTTCGATATTGACGGTACGTTAGCTGAGGAGACTTCATGGCTTGTGCTTACGAGTAAACTGGGCGCGGATAATGCTGTTATTATTAAATATTTATCCCAGTTAAAGAAAGGTGAAATTGATCTGCCAACTGCGAACAGGCTTGTTACGGAGCATTGGGTGGAGACAGGTAATGCAAAAAAAGAGATATTTGAGCGTATTTTTACAGAAATTAATATCAGACCTGAAGCACGAAAGGTGATTCATGCACTAGGTAAGAAATATAAGGTGATTGTGATTTCAGGTTCGATGGATCTGTACGTTAAATCAATCGCAGACAGACTAAATTTAACTGAGTACTTCTATAATAGTCAACTTAATTGGGATGAAAATGACAACCTGCAAGCAATTGATTATATCCCTGACCAAGCCCAACATAAATTGAACCAAGTAAACGAATACGCAAAAAAGCATGACGAAGAGCTAGAAAATTACGCAATCGTAGGCGATGGTGATAGCGATGAGGTGCTCTTAAAAAATCTAGGTCTGCCTATTCTCTTTCCAAACAACACGACACCGCAGGAATTACACGAAACTGTGCAGATCAAGATCAAAAATTTGAATGACCTACTAGAAATCTTTGCTCAAGATTAACACTCAATCGCAACTATAATAAATAGTATCAGTTATATAAAGATAACAAAATATGCAGGAAAAAATATATAGGGAAGAAGATGATGAATTTATTGGATTTGTAGAAGGAAAAGGGCAAATTTGGAGTTGTCTCACAATCTTCGGCTATAAATATAATGAATTCGATACTTTCAAAAAAGCCAAATCTCACGTCATTTCAACTGGGCTCTCAATTTTGCTAGGAAGATGGCAGTATTATGACAGTGAATTAAAATTATGGAATGATTGTTTTATACAGGAAGCGGCAACAGACGCAGTATATGTAATACCAATTAACGGGGCATATTATTCAGAGGAAAATAATCCAAAAATTCTTAGAAAAGATTTGAATAAAGTACTCAGAAAAATCGGTAACTAATATTCTAAACGATAGAAATATGCACCTGGTCGATATATTCGTCGTCCTTATCTATTACTTCTAGTCTTATGTTGCTCTCTGGCACTTCAATTATTTCGCCTTCGTCTGGGAATCTATGTAGTATGTGCAAAACCAGCCAAGCTATGCTTTTATGTTTTGGGAATTCTGTTGGAAACTCAATGCCTGAAACAGTTTCTACTTCATCAATTGTTGAATCACCTTCTGCTCTAAACTTACCTTCGTCAATCTCTTCGACATTTATTTCGATCGCGTCAGTTTCATCTGCAATGTCACCGAAGATTTGTTCTACTATGTCTTCCAATGTAATCAAACCACTTGTGTCGCCAAACTCGTCCAAAACTATAGCCATATGAATTCTTTTTTCCTGGAATTCAAAAAATAGATCATCCAAGATCTTACTCTCTGGAATTTTAAAAGCTTTTGTTACACAAAAATCTATTATTGGTCTATCTAAATTTTTAGCGTCTAGTAGGAATGAGCTTAGCTGTGGTG
>JBGSOW010000043.1:0-9823 GCA_041738875.1 Candidatus Dojkabacteria bacterium | reverse complement strand
AACAGGGTAAATCAGAAAATGATGACAAATTAAATAACTCATATCAAATATTGAAAGAATTCCCGTTTACGTCGAGATCGAAGTTTAGTGGATTGGAGATTTTATATATGGGCAAGGTGTATCGGGTTGTGTTGGGCGGATTCGATATCCTAACGCAGGCTGTAAAAACCGAATTCCACAAAGACCTAGTCAAACTAGACGAAAGCGAATCCGCCAAAGGAAACCGCAATCTACTATTCATAGTCAAAGAGATGGAAGTTGAGAAGGGACTTGAAAATAAAGCAGGTGCTAGTGCAATCTCCACTTCGGAACAGAGAAATATGGTTAGTGATCGCCAAGTAGACACTTGGCTAAAATCAGGGGATTACCTTCCTCTACAAAGTTTTATGCTGAAAGATACCCTGAGGGAAGGTGCTAGGGAGATAATGATTAGTTTTATTGATCAAAACGTCAAGCCAGTTATCATCTCTGGAGACAATCCAAGCACTTTGGTTGCGCTACTGAAACAGCTAAATATCGACGCTTTGGATAAGCCAATTACAGGTGGCGAACTTGCTGCAATGAACGAAACAAATCAAACAGAGGCGATCCTTGGTCACGATGTTTTTGCTAGAGTTACTCCAGAGCAGAAGTTGGAAATTATCAAAGTTTACCAGAAGTATTATGGTCGCGTGGCGATGGTTGGCGACGGCGTGAATGACGCTCTCGCAATCAAGCAGGCAAATTTAGGGATATCTCTAAAGAGCGGGGCAAATGTTACCCAGAATGTCGCAGACGTGGTACTCCTCAATGACAACCTTAGTGCTCTTGCAGATGTTGTGCAGCAGGGTAGAGAGATACTTTTTAATACGCTTAGAAGCGCGCAGTTACTACTTATCAAAAACGTTTACGCTTTGATTCTCATTATTGGCACACTAGTACTTGCAGTTAATTTTCCTTTCGGGCCGCGCGGTCTATTCCTACTGGCATTTACGAATACAAGTATTCCAGTTCTAGCCTTACTAATAGAAAAACAAACAATCAAAAGAAACGTGCAATTTATGCCGGATCTTTTAAATTTCGTGTTAACTGGAGGAATTATCCTAGGAATTATGTCACTTGGTTTAACAATGTGGGCGAACACGGTAGACATGACAAGAGGGCAGATTGAGGCGTTTATCTTGTCTTTCTTAATCCTTACGGGTGTTGTGACTTATATGTTTGTGTCGAACAAAACATACAAACTATCTGGCGTTGTCCGGGGCATAAAAAAGGCAATTGTGCCAATCTGCATGTTAATTTTCTATTCGATAGTGCTACTAATCCCGCCATTCCGAGGATTCTTTGAGTTGGAAGTCTTTCCTAAACAATACCTACTTATAATAATTGGCTGCTCAATTCTATTCGCATTGGTCTTCAGCTTCTCACTATCGATAACTACGAAAAGCTCGAAACTACGCAGACTCTTCAACAAAGCATTTCCAGCTAACTAGGTTAGACTTATGAAGTAGAATCTGTAATTGTTTTGCTCAATTGGGGTCATGTCTAGATCATCAACTGGTTCTGATTGTGCTTCAGAAATTTCTCCGGAAGTAGCAAGCCCAGTTCGTAAATCTTCGGGTTTCAATTTAACCGCAAGGATCACTCGGCTTTCGTTGCTATTTATTTCGATCGTATTTTTTTCAGGCTGAAGTTGATTGTTTCCCACAGGGAAACAGTTTCCTGCCTCGCGATCGCAGATGCTACTAATTCCATCTTGTCTCACAATGATAGTATTACGTCCGGATTTTGTATACCTGTGACTGCTAGTTGCATCAAGATCGCGCGATTCAATACCAACTTTTGAAATTGCAATCAGGTCAGAGAAATTAACTATTTTAAGACCAGTTAAATCTTCTAGAATTACACTTCTACCATCTAGTGCAACTTCCGAAACTTTTGTGACGTTTGCAAGTGACGCAGAAAGATTATTACGCAGGTTGAAGTAGTGCACGCTGTTTTTGTTGTCTAATAGTAAAAATGTACCATTCGTTTTGGTTGAGTAGATTTCTTTAGCAACCGGCAGTTTCGCAGTTGTCGTTACATTTTCACGCCTACCATTTACAAATCTACTAATAACCGGGGTATCACTTTCAAGTTTATAGATATAAAGTTCTTCGCCGGTTGCAAAAACTTTTTCGTTTGGATTATTGTAGGTCACTAGTTGTGAGCTTCTGGAGTCGATATTGAATTGTACTGTTATGTCTTGAGAGGTCAAAAGTATGTCCCTTGAATTACCTAACCAACGTAGCTCTTGAAAAGGGAAATTCACATATGTACTAAGTAAAACCTGATTCGACCTAGAGTTTAGTGTGTCCCCCGAGACAAGAACCGCTCTTGTGTAATCAATTCTAAAGTTAGCCATATTATCATTGTCTGCCTTAACTTCAGTAAGACCCGGAACTGCGGCAGATGAATCAGCCGCAACCTCCCTAGTTGCTATCACAAGTTGTCGGTTATCTACGCTTGGAGACAAATATAGTTCTTTGTAGCTTGAAATCCCAAATTGGTTTAAATTGAAACTTCCTAAATTAATATTTGCTTCGCTGAAAAAATTGAGCGGGGTAGAGTCAGTTAACCTGAGTCGGAATAAATTAAATTCGTTTGCACGCGTCTGATTTTCGACTGCGTAAAAGAGATATTCGGCGTTCTCTGAGTAAGTATAGGAAACGATATCTTCTTCGATTAATTGGTTATATGCGAGCGTTTCAGGAATTAATTTGACTAAAACGTCACTTACCAACCCTGGTCTCACTGTGACTTGTTTTTGCCATTCCAAAAACCCGCTTTGTTTTACTGTTATTTTATAGCTGTCTGGTTCGAGAGAGGTAACTAACCTGTTTGTCAGTCCTGTTGAAACTCCATTAACTTCGACAGAGTTTAAATTAACATTACTTAGAATTCTTATATTCCCGGTCTGTACAAAACCCTGAGTAGATGGGATTTGCCCGTTGGCATAGAGAATTATTACGCTGCTTACTGCACCAATTACCAGTGTTATCGTGATTATGAATACTGCGATAATGAGGTTATCGAATAGCTTTTTAAGTTTTTTCTTCTTTTTTACTTGAAATTCGCTATGTTTAGGCATAATGGGATACAATTTGTTATTACTTTATAATAAGTATTTTACCTTAACTCATGGCTAAGAAAATTGCAATCGATCTAGGTACTGCAAACACTTTTGTTTTAATCAAAGGTAAGGGGATTGTGCTGGAAGAACCGACAGTGGTTGCTGTCTCGGTCGATGACCGTAAGGTTCTCGCAATCGGGCAGGAAGCAAAAGATATGCTGGGTAAAGTACCTGGTAATATTGTGGCGAAACGTCCTTTGAAACAAGGCGTGATTGCGAGCTATAAATTAACTGAGGCGTTGTTAAAGGCTCTGTTGTATAAAGCAATCGGAGGAACTCGTTTTTTTAAACCTGAAGTTATGATTTCCGTGCCTGCTGGGCTTACTTCTGTTGAGCAGAGAGCGGTGATGGAAGCTGCGATTTCTGCTGGAGCTGCGAAAGTGCTTTTGATTCCTGAGCCGATTGCAGCTGCAATCGGCGCTGAACTACCGATCAGTACCTCAGCAGGCAATATGATTGTGAATATGGGTGGTGGTACATCTGAAATTGCAGTAATCTCGTTGAATGGGATCGTGACTTTTCAGTCTTTGCGGGTTGCGGGGGACGCGATTAATGACGCTTTGATAAGTTATATAAGACGGAAATTTGGCGTTCTGGTGGGTGAACAGATGGCGGAGCGCATAAAAATGACTATTGGTTCTGCAATAATTACGGATTCCCCGAAAGAAATGGAAATCCGCGGGCGCGACGCCAACAGCTCTCTTCCGATTGCGCTTACAATTAATTCAAATGACATAGTGCCGCCGATACGCACTGTTGGCCTGCAAATCGTGGCGAGTGTCAAAACTGTATTAGAATCAACGCCGCCCGAACTCGCTTCTGACATTATAGATAGGGGAATGGTATTGAGCGGCGGTACCGCATCTTTGGAAAACATGGACGAGCTTTTTACAATCGAAACTGGCGTACCAGCCCACGTCGTTGATGATCCTTTGTATGCAGTGATCCGTGGTCTTGGCAAAGCGTTAGATCATGTTGAACTATTGGGCAGGTCAGTGACTGTGGGCTAATAGTCTCAGTTCATCAGCCATTGCTGGCTAGTCATTAGATTTATGATTATCCACATTTACCAAGATCTATCAAGTTCTATTAATACAATAAATTTATTGTCAGCCAGGAAAAATTTAGTTTACGAAATGCAAAAAAAAGCAGAAAGACAGGAAAAGCAGGAAAAGCAGGAAAAAGCAGAAAAATAAGGCCTCGTACATAGTCAGTGGTAAAGTCAGACGTTCATTTTTGAGTCACCTTGAATACAGCTAACTACCAATACTATAGAGTTGCTTGAGTTTTAAATGTCAGACATTCAAAACTCATTGATCTAATGTTATGAATAAATATATTATACGATCTACTGGACTAAGCTATTCAGCGGCCATCAAGGTTAATGCCAAGGTTGCCATATATTAAGCAGTTAATTTAGATGTCAGACTTATAGCATAACTAAGCAAATGACCCCACTGCCGCAAAATACAAATTAATGTCCTAAGATCATTAATATTTAGCACGGATAGACTTTTTCTCTGTATAATAAATTATGGATACTGCCTTAATCTCGAATAAGTTTTATAAAAAAATCGTTAAAAAGTACTTTATTGGAACTAGCTTGCCGCATAAGTGGGCTAGCGTTTACGATTACCGCCCTCAGTCACAGGAGATATTGGAGAAAAAAGGGGAAATATTTGCCGTTGTCAGTCTGATTGCACCAAAGAAATTTAATTCAATTACTGCTGGTAGCCTTTTATTGGATAATTTTCACGAGGCATATTTTGAGAGCAAAAAAGATTCTGTGATTGCGGCTTTGAGAGTTGCTTTCACGGCAACTCAGGATAGGCTTAGAGAACTTTTGAATAACGAAGAAGAAGTCGCAAGCGAAGGGGTTGATTTGGATATTTCGGCAATGGTTTTGCGGGGCAATGAAGTATATTTTGCAGTTTTAGGTGACGCAAAAATCTATTTACTCCCAGGGAAAAATCTTGATGAGGTCATCGATATAACTAAAGCCCTGCGTGATCCATACGGGCAGGAATTAATTCGTGTTGGTTCAAGTTTTAGTTCGGCAGACCAAAGATACGCACTCATAAGTGCAAGCGCGAGTAAGGAGATAGGAGCGGAAGCAGTGAAAGATAGTTTGAAAAATATTGACGAAAGGATTTTCCATGATTATGACTTTTTAAAACCTGAAACTGCTTCCGCATTTTTGATTGCGATAGATCCTTTAGCTGAAATTGAGGAGAGTAATCTGACAGAGCAAATTATTCAAACTCAGGAGAATATTCAAACGCAGCAAGATAGTCAAACATTAGAGACAAATTTGCAATTTTCGGATGGAGCAGAGGAATTTACTCAAGATACCTCGGGTACTGGAATAGAAGATGGTTTGATGGAGGAATACAATACCGACATGTTTGGAGAAAATGTGCTACAAAGTAATCTTGAGAATGAATTAACAGATAACCGTGAAAATGAAACAAGTCCTGAAGCAAGTTTTAGTGAAAAAGCAAAGTTGAGAGTTCAGAATTTAATTGCTGGTGCGAAAAGTATGATCAGCAATATCAAAGAAAGAAGGAAACTTTCTAAATTACAGATGCAAAGGAGTAGGGCAGCCGAAAATCCAGGTAGGACTGGAAATTTCGGTATGGAATCTCAAAACTCTGAGCAAATTAATGAAAATGATTCGACAGTAACTGGGTTTCTCAAATTAATAAGGATGCGTTTGATGGGAATTAAAGACTATTTGCTTTATGACCTTCTAAAAGTTAACCATGGAAACGTTTTCTCACCTGACAAACCAGCTTTTAGAGTAATGGTTTTTGTGGGGATTCTGCTTGTAGTGGTCGCAGTTTTAGGAGTGATTTCAAATATTGGAGAAAACCAGCAAAGGGCAGCGACACTACAGATCGCTGCAACCGAACTAGAAAGTATCGAAGCCAGAATTGCGGAGTTCAGGCTTAGTCCTGTACTAAACCGCAACTCACAGAACGATATCTCGCAAAGACAAGCTTTACTAGTGGATGTAAGGCAATTAGAGAGCAGATTCAATAGTTCGCTAGATGTGTTGGATACTGAGAGAGTTGCGGGGGTGAAAGCTAGTTATCAGGAGCTATATAATAGCGTTGTGAAACTTAGGAATCCAGTAATTGACGTATTTAGTGATGTCGCTAACGTCAAACAAGCGCAGGTCGGTGGCATTGTCGTTATGGGTGATAACCTTTTTGTAAGTAGTCCCGATCAAGGCAGAATATTCCGCCAACCTCTAACTGGAGGGGCAATAGAGGACTTCGCGTCTAACCTCGAAGGTGCAAGTGCAATCTCAAAAACTAGTAGAGACGAGATTGTCGTTGCAACAACTATGACGAACCCCATTAAACTAGTTAACCAAGCAGGTGAGGTTTTCAATAATTCCCTAACTGCAGAGCAGACAGGTGCTATCAAAGATCTTGCGATCTATGAATTGAATAACAATCTCTATAGTGTTGCTGCAGGCGACGACCGTTTGCTACAGTACACGAAAGTGAGCAATTCATTTGCTGTGCCAACAATTCGATTCCGCGATGCCTCAGTTATAGGTGCAGAAGATATAGAAGTAAATGACGGGCGCATATTTATTTTAGCAACGGGTGCGGGTTTGATCCGTGTAGGCTTGCCGAACGCTAGTATTGAGGCTTTTCCTGAGATTACCGCGGGCGTTCGGCAAGCCAGTGCACTCGCGATCGACTCAACTCACATTTACATCGTAGATAACGTTGCAAAGAAATTATACACATTTACAAAATATCGAGATGGGCAAGCTGTATCTGTGTTTACGTCACAAATGGATATTAGTTCAATCCCCGAGAATGTAACAACTGTCGCTATCGCAGAAGCACAAAACCGAATTCTACTCGGAACGCAGAACCGTGTTTACAGTGTTTCTCGTTCCGCAATGCTAAATTAGTGCAATGGTGTTAAAATTGCGGCATGCCTGTATACTCTCGCAACAAAAAAGCTGGTTTTAACTACGAAATCCTCGATAAATATGAGGCGGGTCTTGTATTGCGCGGATGGCAAGTGAAATCAATCAAAGAAGGGAATTCGAGTATAAATGAAGCGTATTGTAAATTTATGCGTGGTGAAATATTTTTGACCAAAGTATATATTAAGCCTTGGAAGGGAATCGACGAGGGTGAAGCTAAAATTCGCAATGAACAAATTAAATTATTACTAAATAAAGCCGAAATATCCAGGATAATTGGGAAATTAGAGCAAAAAGGATTGTCTCTTCTCCCGATGCGTTTATACAGCACGAGGGGAAATATAAAATTGGAAATTGCTTTGGCGCGAGGCTTAAAAAAGCATGACAAAAGAGCTAGAATAAAAGAAAGAGATCAGATTCGAGAAATCAATCGTGATCTCAAAAATAGTAAATATTTTTAATCTACTGTAGTTAAATAGAACAAAGACTCATGCAAGCCCCAATGAATCAACAAAACACGCAAAACGGACATAATTTTCAGAATCCACAGGGGCAAGTAAACGGACAGACTGGTCAAGCTCAACAGAATATTCAGAGCTTAGAGGGACAGCAAAACCAACAAAACCAACAGAACCAGCAAAATCAACAAAGTGCGCAAAACGCGCAGGCTCAGCAAGGTTATAGTAACCAGCAGAATGTTCAACAAACACAAAATCAACACGCAGTCTTGCAACCAGTTCAGCCACAAAGACAACCACAGTCGCAAACACAGGGTCTGCAATCAGCACAACCACAAAACCAGAATCAGCAAGGTCAGACACAACAGCCTCAGAATCATTATCAACAAGGGCAGCCGCAACCACCACAAGTTCAAAATCAACAAAATCAAAACCAACCTCAAAATACGCTTGCGCCACAGGTTAATCAATCTAGAGGAACAACGCAAGCACTACAAAATGATGGTTCAGAACCAGTTGTTTTACCAGTTGATATTAGCAAAGTCTCCAAAGGGCCGGAACTTTTTGGCTACAAACCACCAAAATGGGCAAAAGACTATCAGCATGTAAGTACGAACAAAGGGAAGGGTGAAGATCATGATACAGAAACTTGGTTGTTGTATTTAGTTGATCGAGTTCTCAAGATGCACTCCAAATAAATGATTTAGGAATATTAATCAGAATCAAGAAAGCTGAAATATCCAGGTATTATTTACGAGTGTATGGCTGTTATTCCCGCAGTAGTTTACTCACTGCAAAAATAAACATCATAAATACAACTACGAAAAGTACTACTAACGCCGGCAGATAAAGGTTTTGTCTTTTTAGATCTTCAACTGCGTTTGCGGCAGTTACAGGCAGTTCACTCAAAGAGAAACTTGGGCCAGCCGGAGTAGGCTCACCTGATGCAAAGAGCACTGCAGTATTGGTATAGCGGCTGAGAAAGTCGGAATTACGATCGGCGCGGTTGATTATCGCAGTGTTTGCAATAAAACAGGCTTCAGAATTGTCCCTAGGGCGAAGAATCGCAGATATAATTCCAACAATACGGTTTGTACCTTTCTCATAAACAGGACTTCCACTGTCTCCAAGGCAAATTCCTCCGTCACTACTTGTAGCATATAAAATTCTGTCTTCTATTGTAGTTATACAGATAGTCGCACTTTTGCGCGGGCGGTCCATACCTAGACTGACACCATCATTTTCCGTTCTACCATAGGCCACCACCTCATAATTACAACCAGCTTCAGGACTAACAATCTGTCCGTATTCATCTGGATTGAGGCTAACTATCTCATTTAAATTGATAATTGCCATATCGTTGTAACTTGTTCGTTTATCCCAGCCAGGACTTTGGAAGAATGCGTTTACTTTTGCGAGTTGAGCGGAATTTGCAACAAATTGTCCTTCGCCATTATAAAAGTCTTCAGATTTATCGAAACAATGCGCAGCTGAAAGCGCCTGTGTAGGAGATATATATACTAGTCCACACAGTTCTTCAGGCGAACCATTCCGGTAGCCAATTAAATAACCCGCACTTGGATATCCAGATTCCAATTTTCCACCAAATAGAGCGGAACTATCTTCTGGTGCTAGAAAATTAGTTGTAATTTCGTTGCCGATGAATAGAATTCCAGCAAAGAATATAAACCCAAAAATTAGCGGTAGCAATAACTTTTTCATTAAAAAAAGTATAACAGAAAGTGATCATGAGTTTGACTACTTATTTAACCAGTTTAATTAGCGTGGCGATCTAGAAATCTTTCAAATGCTATGCGTTTGATTGTTTCTCCTTCAGGCGAAAGTTTATGCCCGCTTGATTGTGCGATGATAAGTTCTGATTTTGGAAGTTTCGTGCTTAGTTCATAGGTTTTGGCAAGCGGGCAGAGGATATCGTATCGTCCATGGACAATAACAGCAGGTAAATGCGAGATTTTCTCAGCGTTATTCAGAATGTAGTTGTCAGGAGTAAATGCATTATTGGATTCATAATGTAGGAAAATTCTCGCGTAGTTTATATCACTTTCAGAAACATCTTCGGGTTCTGCAAAGTGGATAGCAATGTCTGGTGACACAAGGTTATATTCCCAGTTCAGGACACCTGCTGTAATCTCTTTTTGCCTTTCCACGTCTCCTTCAAGTAAAAGTTTTAAAAGATCGCTATGCTGAGATTCTACTTGTACATTAAATTTCTGGAAAAACTTCATCCTTCTGTCCCATACA
>JBGSOW010000015.1:0-18375 GCA_041738875.1 Candidatus Dojkabacteria bacterium | reverse complement strand
AGGGATTCAGCACAACTATACTGAGAGTTATCTAGCGGGAGCAATAACAGCTCTTATACTTATCACCATAGCAACATTCCTTTACTTTTTTATAGTCTATAGATCAAATCTGAAGTTGTGGACCAATTTCATCGCAACTTTATTTGCCCTAATTTTCGGTTCAATTGCCGTAGGAATACTTCTAAGTAGGACTGGTTTACTTTTCGCAAGCAGAGAAATGATTGCAAGCTTTATGACGTTCGTCTCAATTGCAATCGTTATGCTTTGGCTTTTATACAGTGTAAAAACTCTAAAAAAATATATCTTTACAAATCTTTTACCTGATAAAGGTCTATAAGGTTGTAGCCAAGCTTGTCATAGTATCCCCTGGTTCCAATCGCAGAAATTACTGCTAGTTTAGTAAATCCAGCTTCTCGAGACATTTCTTCTGCCTTTGCGATTAGTTTTTTACCTAAACCTAAATGCTGCACACCTTCACCAGACTTCTCACCTACAGCAATTGAAGTCCCGTAGACGTGCACTTCTCTTATGATTCCAGTATTTTTTAGTTCACTCACAAAATGTTCTTCGAGATTACTCTTTGGTAGAGAAAGTCTTAAAAACCCACATATTTTATCGTTTGTAGTTATGAATTCTATAAAATGCTCGCGCGTTTCTCCATAGCTATTTTTTGCGTCATACGAAGTTATTTTCAAGGAAATATCTACTTCACTAGGCAGCTCACCTTTTATCTCACGTGATCTGATATCTTGCAGTACTATTTTGCGCACCTTTAACTCTTGCTCCACAAGTTCACGGAAATTTGTTAGTTTGTTGCCAACGACGATATCAGTAGAAGGTATGTCTCTTATGACTCTTGTTAGTCTTACGTAGCGAGGGGTGTTGCTAAGTGCGTAGGTGAGAACGTCAAGTAGCTCTTCTCTTGTATAAGGTTTCCAAAGCCCTTTTTCGAAGTACTGCATCAATTCTGCAGAAGCAATCAAAGAGCACGGATAGATTTTAAGCTCATCTGGCTGATAGTCCGGTGTCCATAACTTTGCAAAATCTAGCTTGTCCGCAGTTGGATCAGAGCCATATAAATTTGGCATCCAGTGAGCATGTATTTTAAACCCTGCTGATCTCACTAGGGAAACGGCTCTTCTCGTTGCTGCGGTCAAATGACCTCGTTTGTTTAGCTCCAAAACCTTATCAGACAATGATTGGAAACCAATTTGCGTTTTTGTCGCACCCAAACGCCTTACCCTTAGGACCTCTTTCTCTGAAATATGATCAGGCCTTGTCTCAATGACTAGCCCAACGCACTTTACATTGCTAGTAGAATTCACTATATGCAACTTTTCTAATTCGTCCCAACTGGCCTTTTCTTTGAGAAGCTGATCTCTATCTACCTTTGCAACTGCTTGGTTATAGTTTATTTCTTGCGCAGCGAGCTTTGCTTCACTAGGTACAACTTTGGTATTAAATGCATTTACTGAAGTCAGTTCCACTTCGCTGCGCTGGTCTTTGTTACCAAAATCATTTAAAGCTTCGAAACATCTTTTGATAAACCAGATCTGATATGCCTCAGGGTAGTAAGACCAAGTCCCTCCCAGAATAATCAGTTCAACCTTAGATACAGTATGCCCAGTACTTGCGAAAGCTTTCAAACGGTTAAATGTTTGCAAGTATGGATCGAAATTGTTTCGCTCAGCCCTTTGCGCTCCTGGCTCGTCACTCAAGTAACTTTTTGGCATACGCACGTCATTTGGACAGAAAATACATTTACCAGGACACGGATACGGCTTGGTCAGAACAGTTAGTGGCAATACACCAGAGATTGATCTAGTCGGTTTCATGCGTAGTTGGAATTCAATCTCAGCGTTTTTAACTAATTCCCCTTTTTCAATCAGATAGTTATAACCTTTGAGTAGCTCGTACTTTGCAAACAGTTTTCCGTGCGACTTTGGAAATCTACGGATGACCTTTTGCATAGATTTAATATCCAACTTTTTATCTTCTTTCAAAAGATAGGCGTCATGGAATATACTTTTAAGAATAGGCACGTATTCTTCAGGTTGAAAATTGTAGCTCATTTAAGTAGAATAGCTTGTGAATTATCAAAAATTAACTCAAGACTTTTACAACGAAGTCGCAAAATCTTGGGATGCCACCAGAACCAGTCCTTGGAAGGGTTGGTTTAAGGTCTGGGACACGATATCACCCAATTATACCACCAGGGGTAACACAGAATCCTTAGAGATTTTGGACGTTGGCTGTGGAAACGCTCGCTTAGCCGATTTTTTAGCAACGAAAATAGAATCTTTCACATACACCGGTATCGACTACAGTGAGAAACTACTACTGCAAGCAGAAAACCGCCTTAAAAAGAATAATAAACTAAACTATAAACTTATTAATTCTAATATAGAGGATGTAGAATTCACTGAAAATCAAGGCACTAAATCAGCTACGAGCAAATTAAACAACAAATATGACCAGATCTGGTGCATCGCAGTTCTTCACCATTTAGAGAACCTCGAAGAAGTAAAGTCAGTTCTAGAAAAATATGCATGCGTATTGAAACCAAATGGATATCTAATTTTCACATTTTGGGATTTTCAAAAGATTGACCGTTTGATGAAACGCTCACTTGAGTTAACCCCCAATTCTTTCCTTTTAGATTGGCAGGCGTCAGGCGTAAAAGAAAAGCATGAATCAACCACAGAACAAGAGGTAAAAAGATTTGCTCGCAATTACACAGAAAAAGAAAAGCAAGAATTAATTTCTTATTTAACGAAACTTGATCCAAGTAGCCTAACTGCCACAAAGCTTGAGCTGACAAGCGAATTCCACGAAGACAGTAACCTAAGCAACCACTACTTTATTTTGCGTAGTTCAATTGTCTAATACGCCATTCCCCTGGTTACGAAATACCAAAAAGCTTTTTAACTGGCCATTTGACCACGTATCTAATATTCTCAATTAGAACGTAATATGCAGGGAAGAATAGTATCACCATAATAGTTGAGGCGACCAACCCACTAATTATAGTTACTGATAAACTTTCCCAGAAAGGCTCAAATAATGCCAGTGGTAGCAGTCCTGCAACGGTTGTTACAGTAGTTGTAACAATAGGTCTAAATCTTCTACTAATTGCGATAACGATTGCTTCTTTTAGGCTTTTTCCTGCTACCCTCTCTTGATTTGCATAATCTAGAAGCATAATCGTGTTATTCACAGCGACACCCGAAAGTGCGATTGCCCCAATCATAACAAAGAAGCTTAGTGAGTTTTCAGTTAAAGATAGTCCAGGGAAAACACCCCAAGCACTAAATGGAAGCGCCAAAAACACAAGCAATGGTTGTGTAAACGAATTAAACTGAATAACCAAAAGAACATACATAGCAACAAGTGCAAACATAAATGCAATAATTGCCGAATTAAATGACTCTAGGTTGTCAGATTCTATCCCTTGGTCAAATCTTATCGTATTATCTGCAATTCCTAGCTCTGTTCTCCTGGTCTGATTAAACTCATTCTCGATATTTTGTTGCACAGCTAGAATCTCGCCTGAAGTTACTTCTCTATCGAAGGAAACAGACACAACCGCATAACGCTCCCCATCTCTTCTAGCAATTGTCTCTAAATTCTCAATTTTAATTTCATTAACTTTGATAAAGTTCGAAGCCTCAGCCGTCGAAACATCGATACTTCTATTACGCAAGAAACCTGCTACTACCTCCGTGACTCTCTCAAGCTCAGTTTGGTCGTCCAAATAAACCTGCATCTGGAAAGGGAAATCACCTACTGGCGGACCGGTGCTGACAAAAGATACTTTAGTTGTATATCCCTCTTTTTCTGGCAAATTCTGCTCAATAGAGCTAACTATTTCACTTGCTTTTGCCTCACGTTCATTCAAATTAGTTAGATTTATCATAATTGTTGCACCTCTAGAGTTTCCTGAGAAAAGATCAATTGCTTTGATCTCGCTGCGATATTCCGAATTGGACAACCCAGTCTCAATTTCAGCTATATACTCCTCAACGTCGCTAACTGACGCACCTTCCGGTGAAAGTACACTTATGTTTAATTCATTTACGTCTTTTGGCGCCGGGAAAATATTAAATGCAAGATTTGCAGCGCTTCCAAATCCAGTAATAATTACTATTCCACTCAGAATAATCGCAACTAAAGTAAAATACCATTTGTTTAGATACAATCTGATAAAACCAGCAAAGAAACCACTTAGCTTGTCATTTACAAAATCAGATATTCTAGTCAAGATGAATTCTTTTTTATTACCTTTGCC
This sequence comes from Candidatus Dojkabacteria bacterium, assembly GCA_041738875.1. Taxonomy (GTDB): domain Bacteria; phylum Patescibacteriota; class Dojkabacteria; order CALFHW01; family CALFHW01; genus JBGSOW01. Next base: position 14,087 of record JBGSOW010000015.1, on the reverse strand, counting down.
TGGGAGTAGCATTCTTGTTAAGAAAGGCAGTATTGTAAGGGAAATTAGTAGCGAAACTACTAGTGCAATAATCACAGTAATTGGTATTTGCACAATAAATTCGCCCAAAATCCCACTGATGGCAAGCATAGGTACAAATACCAGTAGCGTTGTAAGTGTACCTGAAACATCAGCAATCGCAACTTTATCAAGCGCGTGTTTAACACCTGATAATCCATATTTACCCTCTTTGCGAGCAGCGTCGATCGCTTCAACAACAACGATTGAGTCATCAACAATTAAACCCAAAACTAGAATTAATGCAAATAACGAAATAACATTCAAAGTAATCCCTCCGATCAAAAACACCAAAAACACAGTCAACATAACCAAAGGAATAGAAATTGCACTAATTAACGCAGATCTCCAATTAATAAAAAGCACTAGAACAATAAATATAGTCAAAATTGCAGTGAAAGCATTACTTTCCAGAGATGATGTTTGCTGGTCCAAAGTCGTTGCGATGTCTGCTTTATACGAAACTTCAAAGCCTTCTAATATACCTCCCGCCTCTTGTAAATCCGCTACACTATTTCTCACCGCTTCTGACAATTCTATTGCGCTAACTCCAGATTTCTTTTTTATACCAATATCAACTGCTGGAATAAAATTAATTTCGCCGTTCTCACTGTAACCGATTCTATTAAATGAGACCTGAAACTCCTGAGTTTCACCTGTGATTGGATTAACCAATTCTCTGGATAGTTCCTGCGCCTCTGCGGAATTAACACTGGCTAAATTTGTAACTACTGCAGCCACATTTCTTGCAACCTCAGTTAATTCCGCAGAAGAATACCCTTCTCGACCTACACTAAAAACAAAATCGTTCTGACCATCGACAGAAGATGGATTAATCTCATTTACCTCGATGACAGCATTTTCATTTAGTCCGAGACTTTGAATTTTTTCTTTAACCTCTGCTGCTGCATCAGTTGAATTAGTTGCCTCACTAAATTGTACAGAAAGCACTGCAAAATTATCATTTGCTCTACTATTCACAGCAATGACGTTTTCTTCTTCACCTAAAGCCTTCACAATTGGTTCTACAATCTCGCTGTCAAGTGCTTCACTGTCAGCCTGATACGAAACATTAACTACCGCAATTGGAAACGCGATCGGCGGAAAACCTTCTCTCGTAAGCCACTGGGTATAGCTTAAAACACCAAATAAACTAAGACTTGCAATTATCATAATGCTAAGCCTAAAGTTATTGAAAAAAATAGCACTTAAAGATTGGATGAATTTTGTGAAAGCCATGTGATTCTATAGTTTTAAATTTATGTACGGAAAATATTAAACAAATCATTTTAACACGTAAAGATATGTTACAATTTTTAGATGGATTCAGCAATCATAGAGGATAATACAACCGCAAAGGTGGCAGATCTTATCAAGATTAATATTCCAAAAGATAAACTTAAATCTTACAGCGACCAACTCAATACGGTACTAGAAAGTGTGAGCGTTTTAAACGAATTAGATACTGAGAATGTATTGCCGTCTTCTCAAACTCATGGACTGAAAAATGTATGGCAAGAAGATACTGCTACTCCTGGGCTAGATATGAGTAAATATAAAAATACAAGAAACTTTAAAAACGGCTACTTTGTGGTCAAAAAAGTCTTTAAAAAATAATCTAAAATTAAAAAATTCACTTCTAATACATACTATTTATGGCAAATGGGGATATAAATACAATTGCAAGCATTAGAGATAAAGTAAAAAGCGCAAAAATTAGTTACTCTGAACTTGCTACTGAGTATATAGAGCTTGCCAAAAAGGCTGATACGAAGCTAAACCTATTTGTTAATTCTACTTATGATGAGGCTTTGACCGCTGCCAAAAGGGTGGACGTGCTTGTAGAAAAAAGTGAAAATAGTTTGGAAAATTCAAGTATTCAAGGAATTCCTACAGCACTTAAAGATAACTTTAATTGGACTGATACAAAAACTACTGCCAGTTCGAAAATTCTGGACGACTATATCTCACCGTACAATGCAACTGTGACTGAAAGAATGTTGCAAGACAGCGCAGTTATCCTGGGTAAAACAAATATGGATGCTTTTGCACATGGTTCATCCACTGAAACTTCTGACTATGGGGTTACCTACAACCCTTATGGAGAAAATCGTGTTTCGGGTGGCTCTTCAGGAGGTAGTGCTGCTATTGTAGCTGCAGGTGCTGCTGTTTATGCAATAGGAAGTGAAACAGCAGGTTCAGTTAGAGGACCAGCAAGCTGGTGTGGATTATATGGATTTGCCCCGACCTACGGCCGTATCAGTAGATATGGTGTTGTTGCGATGGGTTCATCTCTAGACAGACCAGGTGTGTTAGCAAATTCAGTTATGGATTGCGCGCTAGTTACAGATGTTATTGCGGGACAAGATGCAAACGACGCAACAACTATTCCAGAAGTCAAAACAAAGTACGCAAGCAATCTAAATTCAGAAATCAAAAAACAGACACTCGGTATTCCAAAACAATTTTTAGACGAAAGAATCGATAGTGAGGTTAGCTCTAGAATACTGGAGGTTGTAAAAAGTTATGAGAAACTTGGCTATAAAATAAAAGAGATTGATTTACTAGATCCAAAATTTTCAATTGCAGTTTATACAATCATTTGTAGAAGTGAAGTTTCTTCTAACCTTGCCAGAATTGACGGCATCAGGTATGGGCATTTCGCAGAAGAAGCAAGCGAAAACATCCTTGATCAAATTGCACTAAACAGAGGCGAAGGTTTTGGTAACGAAGCAAAACAAAGAAGTATGACTGGAGCCTACGCTTTATCTGCTGGATATTATGATGCTTATTATAAACGCGCGCAACGAGTGCGAACTTTAATTATCGAGGATTTTAAACGTGCATTTACAGAAGTTGACCTTATCGTTGGACCTACCATGCCAACTGTAGCGCCAAAGGTGGGAGTTACAAAAAATAACCCTCTCTTTGGTGAACTTGCAGATGTTTTAACTGAACCAAGTGCACTTGCGGGCCTACCGTGTATTACAGTTCCTGTTGGTGTGAATAGCGAGGAAATGCCGATTGGTTTCCAGATTTTTGGCCCGCAATTTGCTGAACAAGAAGTACTAGACCTAGCCTATGTTTATGAGCAAAAATTAAAATAATATTAATTAAATAGATAACATGCAGTACGAACCGATTATCGGACTTGAAATTCATATCCAGGCAAAGACAAAGTCGAAGATGTTTTCGCGCGTTAGTGCAGAGTACTGGGGTAAACCGCCAAATTCATGTGTTGATCCTGTGAGTTTAGGATTACCTGGGGCGTTACCAGTGCCAAATAAAAAAGCAATTGAGCATTGCATAAAATTGTCGCTTGCGCTTGGTTGCGAAATCAATCAGGAAACCAAATTCGATCGTAAAAACTATTTTTACCCGGATTTACCAAAAGGTTATCAGATTTCGCAATACGACCAGCCAATTGGCTTTGAGGGTGAACTTAAATTGGGTCTTGAAAGTGACGCCAAAGTTATCAAAATAACCCGAGTTCACATGGAAGAAGACACTGGAAAATCAATTCATATGGAGAATGAAACACTTCTTGATTTCAATAAAGCTGGAGTGCCTTTGATCGAGGTTGTGACTGAACCGGATTTTAGAAATGGTATTGAAATCGATATATTTGCAAAACAACTTAGGCAAATAGTTAGAACACTTGGCGTAAGCGACGCCGACATGGAAAAAGGGCAAATGCGCTATGAATTAAACATTAGTCTACGCAAAATTGGCGAAAAGGAATTGCCAAATTATAAAGTCGAAATAAAAAATATTGGCTCAATTTCTGTCTTGCAGAAAGTTTTAGATTTTGAGGTAAACCGTCAGAAAGAAATTCTTGTAACGGGCAAAGCACCAGTGCAAGAAACACGTGGAGTTAGAGACATGACAGGACAAACTTACTCACAGAGGCTGAAAGAAGAGGCAAATGACTACAGATATTTCCCAGAACCCGACATTCCACCATTTCATTTTACAGATGAATATCTAGAAGGGCTGAAAAATGAGATCCCAGAACTACCAATGCAAAGGCAAAAGAGATATATGGGGCTTGGTATCGCAGAAGATATAGCAGAAACCATCATCAACGACGAGATAAAGCTAAATTATTTGGAACAAGTAATCGAATTTACAAAAAACGACAAAAGTCTCCTAGAAAGACTGCCCACAGTTGCCAAATTCATAATTAGTAAACTTTCCGGACTATCTGAAGAGGACAAGTTTGATTATCAAATAAGTACGCTGCCTGCAGCAGTAATTATAAGAATAGCAGAGTTGAGGGATGCGGGTGAAATAAACTCAAATACAATTAACCAAATACTTGAAGCCTCAGCCGCCACTGGTAAATTCAGCGACCTAAAAAGCCTAAATGACTACATCAACCAAGAAGGCCTCAAAACGAACACTGACGAAAGCCAAGTTAATGTAGTGGTAGAAAAAGTAATCGCAGCTGAACCTGATGCAAAAGAAAGATTCAAAAAAAATCCAAAAGTAACCATGTATTTCGTTGGCCAAGCTATGAAAGAGTTAAGAGGAAAAGGAGACGCAAAGGTTCTGCAAGAATTGATTGAAAAGAGATTGCAAGAACTGCAGGATTAGTATATCCAATTAAATTTTATAACTAGATTCAGCAATGATATGGAAACAAGCTGGTGATGAAATCACAAGCAGTCAAGTAGATAAAACAGCACTCGCACTCAAGTCGATGCAGATAGATTTAGACCCTATAATTAGCAAGCTTCTTGCGAGGCGTGGCTTTACAGAAACAAAAGATCTTGAGTCCTTGTTCGGAAGTAAATTCAATATTCAAAATCTAACAAAAGTTTTTGCACAAGTTGGTGCGGCCATGGAGGTAATAAAAAGTGCACTGAAAGATAAAAAGCACATCATTATCTACGGAGACTATGATGTTGATGGAATTACCGCTACTGCAATTCTTTGGAGATTTTTCTACTACGAGTTAAAACATACCCCAATTACACCTATGCTTCCTATTAGACATGTCGATGGCTATGGGGTGAACTACGACAAAATTTATAAAGAAATTGTTGAAAAAGATCTAGATGACGTGGTTTTAATTACAGTCGACTGCGGTATAAAGGATTATGAGACTTTCAGTAAATTAAAAGCAAAAATTGCTAAACTTGATATTATTGTAACTGACCATCATGAAATACCTTCTCAGAGTGAACTAGAGAAATTGCGAACTGTTGCACTTGCGGTTTTGCATCCGGATTTGTTTTCAAAAAGTAGTCCGATTTCCAGTCAAGAAAAAATCTGCGGTGCAACTGTTGCATGGCTTTTTGCTCTTGCCTTACGAGAAAGATTTATCCCAGAAAGATTCGCTCAAGCACAACAAAAATATCTTGAACTAGTTGCTCTTGCGACCGTTTGTGACCAGATGCCAATTACTGGAATTAACCATAAAATTGTAAAAGCCGGCATGAAGAGATTTCTAGCTAGCGAAGTTGTAGGGCTACGGGAGCTAGTAGCAAGCGCATCAGAAAAACAAGTGCAAAAAATTGACACCTACACACTAGGTTTTCTAATCGGCCCCAGAATCAATGCCGCTGGCAGAATTTCAGACCCTACGATTGCTTTGAGGCTTTTATGTACAACTTCACTTGTGAGCGCGAAAAATTACGCAGATCAACTTTCTAAGCTAAATTCAAATAGGCAAGAATTGACAGTTAATTTAATGCAGGATACAAGTACACTTTCAGCAACAAAAGACAAAATAATTGTTTACAGAGAAGAAAATATCAACGAAGGCATAATTGGTCTACTAGCAGGAAAGTTATCTGAAAATACTGGTAAACCTGCAATTGTGATGACTAAGAAAGAAGACGGCAATTGGGTAGGATCAGCAAGGTCCCAAGCGGGAATTAATGTTACTGAACTTATTGCGTCTCAGGAAAATTTACTTCTCCGTTTCGGAGGGCATGAAAACGCAGCTGGGTTAAGTGTGGCGGATGAAAATATTGAATTGTTTATTAAAAATATAAAGCTTTTTGCTGAAAATTTCCTTAAAGACAAAAAAGTTGAAAAAATATACTTTTATGATGTCAAAACAGAGATCGAAAAAATCCAACCACATCTAGCAGATCAACTAGAGATGCTTGCCCCTTTCGGCAACTCACATGAAGAGCCAATCTTTTTTCTTGAATCAGTTAAATTCAACACACTAAATTCTATTGGCAAGCATCTAAAAGTAAGTATCGAAGGTAGTCAAAGCGAAATGATCTGGTTTAACTACGAGCAAAAGGCCAAATTAGACAGCCTAAGAAACACAGATCTCCACGACATTCTTGTAAATATTGGATATAATGAGTGGAAAGGCAGTAAATCGCTGCAATTAAGGCTAAGATCATACAGGGAAGGAATTTCTCCGCTAGCGAATTAACTTTGTGATATCTAGATTTATAATTAAACTGAAAAATGCTGCAAAAAATCCTGAAGCCGAGTAATATTTTTCTGATCTTTTTGGTTAGTTTAAATTTACTGCCTATCCTTGCTCCTATTCTTATGAATATGGGTCTTATAGTTCCTGCAAAAATTATTTACTTCATTTATTCCTTTAGTTGTCACCAGATCCATTGGCGATCTCTACATATTGGTGAACATCAGTGCGCTTGGTGCGCGCGCGATATGGCTATATGGGGTGCAGTTCTTTTTGTGGCGATATTGGTTAAAATTTATCGCGTGAAAGGATTGAAATGGTATCAAGTTATTCCTTTTGTTGTGCCTATACTTTTGGATGGTGGGATTCAGGGAATAGCGAGTGTACTAGGAGCAAGCAATAACTTCTTGTACGTATCTACGAACTTTATGCGCGCACTAACTGGGTCAATTTTTGGTGCGGGATTGGGATTATTCCTAATGCCACAACTGGTGAATATGGAAATCACAGTAGATGACATCGGAAACAAGATTAAACCGCAAATAAAAAAATCTCTTTCCAATGCTAAAGTTTTTTTCATAAGCGTAGTTCTCTACATGCTTGTGCATATTGCAATAATATTTGTCTGGGGAGCAACTGCAACTGACTACCGGCCAACTGACTTCCTGGATTCGGGACATAGATTTGAAATGGATTATTTGGAAGGTTCGCTTACGAGGAGAGAAAATGGGGTTTGTCCAACTACACTTTCAGCAAACGACACCTCAAATCCGCTTGCTTTAGACTGTTTCTTTAGATAATTCCTGCAGCAAGAACTGTATTTTCTAGCAAATTTGCAATCGTCAAAGGCCCTACTCCACCTGGAACTGCAGCTATGTGAAGTGCGTCACTTATATCAAAGTTACCAGTTGAACCTAGACTATATTTCTCATACTCATCTATCTCACCCAGATCTATATCCCCTCTAACCTTTTCACCTGGAGTACTATTAATCCCAATATCTATAACAATTTGCCCTTGTTTAAAATCACTTAGCTTCCACATTCCATCAACTCCGGTACCAGTGAAAATTATATCGTGCTCTGCTATCAGGGTTTTCAAATCATCGGTTCTGGAATGAGCGATAGTCACTGTTGCGTTATGCATAAGTGCTAGAGCAGCCAGAGGTTTTCCCACAATATTTGACCTATTGATAATCAAAACTCTTTTACCATTTAATAATGATAAGTTTGTATTGATCTGTATTCCGCTACTTTGTTGGTTATTTGTATTGCCAAGAACTTCTACTGCAACGTCTTCAGAACTACCAAAAAACTGCGCCTCAAGCATTGCGAGGCAATCTAAAACTGCTTTTGGGGTTGCAGCAACTAGTAACTTTTCATCGGTTGGTAAGCTATTCAGATCAAGAGCACTCTTTAATTGCCATAATCTACCCAAACCACTTGCAGAAAGTCCGTCTACATCTTTGTTTACATTAATAGTATTAAAAATCACTTGCGCCTGAGAAGTTGTCAAACCTGGAATTGGAGCTTGCACCATAATTCCGTGAACTGAATTATCCTCATTTAATTTATTTATCAGATCCAAAACTTCTTGTTGTGACGCTTCACTGTCAAATTCGGCAAATCTGTATGCCTCCGCATTAATCCCAATCTCCTTTGCTGCCAAGACTTTATTGTTAACATAAAGCGTACTTGATGGGTCACCACCAATTTGAATTATGCAGAGTCTAGGGTGCTTATTTGCTTTTTTTATTCTCTCACTAAGTGCTTTCAGTTTTTGAACAGAGAAAGCTTTCCCAGGAATAATGTTAATTGTCTTGGATTGTGCGCTACTCATATGCTAGATTATAGTTGAATTATCTCTAAATTAACACTTATGACAAAAACGACCGTAAAATTATCTATACCAGCAAGAAGCATCCAAGAAAGTATCTCCAAATACAAAACTAATTTCACCACAAACCCTGCAATTGCAATCATTAGTCTATTAGAATGGTTTGCAATAATTTCAATATTTCTGAATCTTGTTTTCTATACAAATGCATCTTCTGCTAATTGGATTAGCGCAGTTGTGTTCCTTGTATCGTTTAGATTGGTGCGCATACTTTTCGAAGGTTTTAGAGCGTTGCCGCAGGTGAGTTTTGATCTTATGTTTCTAAGTTTAGTTACAACTTTTCTTGTTGCGAACATCGTCCAAGGCCAGATTAATGGTGCACTTGCCCTGGAAACAAGGCAGATATGGGATATTGGTACGTTACTACTTAGTCTAATCACAAGCTACGCAGTGGCTGTCAAAATCAAAAGTCTAGGTATCTTTAAAACTGTGTATAGATTATTTTTCGCTTTAATTTCTTTGTCTAGCTATGTATATATTTTGGATTCGCTTCTCACAATAAATAAAATCAACCTCCCAGGAAGTAACCTAATCTACTTTTTCACAACTATTTGGGCGATTATTTTATTCAGGAAAAGCAGTGGATTTGCTAGAGTGATGTTGTTATTCGCTCTTCCAGGGTTAGTTCTAGCTACATTAATTCCATTTAGTATTAATTTTGTTGTTATCTTTGCAAGCGCAGTAATTCTCTTATTTGTTTTGGCACAAAGAATAGAAGTGGTGAAAGTTCTATTTTTATCCAATATTAGCCGCAGAAATAAAATTATTACCCTTGCCGTAATGTTGGGTTTGATAATTTTTGCAACAGTTGCAATAAATACCGGTCTCGTAGCAGCTTCCACAACCACAGGTAACTTCGTTGTACCTACCGACTTGCAACAAATCTTCTTTGGAAGAGGGATTACAGGCTCTACCGTTACAGCGCTTCAACTTTTTAATCGTTTTGGTTTATTGGGAGTTATCGCGACATTAATCTTCACTGTTCTTTGGCTAGTAATTATACTCAAAAGAATGGCCGAAGCAGCTCATAAAAGTCAGTTACAATCTTTATTTTTCCTTGTAATTCTATATATCGTAAGCCTTTTCTTTTTCTCTGTGAATATCCCTGTAGTTATATTCGGTATATTTTTACTTATTTTCAGTACAGCTAAATTGGCTGACAAAAATGATAAGAAGGTAAACGCAGCTGGGGATTTTCTTAAGACATTATTCGCAGGAAAACCGTTTAGCAGAATTATGCCAAAAGATGCTTGGATTGATTTACTAGATACACTTAGAATACTAATTGCTGTTTCGATTGTTGTGTATTCGTTCGTTGTGATTGATTTTTTGCGAACGATTTTTTATTCCTAGAGAATACAGAGTTAATTGATTATCTAGTTAGAGAAAGATCTAGCCTACACTTCCAGCCATACTCATTTGGATAAGTGCGTTCATTTCCACTGCATATTCTAGAGGTAACTCTTTTAGTACTGGTTCGATAAAGCCTGAAACTAGCATCGCTGAAGCTTGCTCCTCACTTAACCCACGCGACATCAGGTAAAAAAGTTGCTCTTCATTTACGCGCGATACACTTGCTTCATGGCCTAGCTTGACCTGTTGTTCTGAGATGTCGTTAGTTGGGTATGTATCAGTTCTAGAAAGCGAATCTAGAATTAAAGCATCGCAGATTACATTTGACTTCGAATATTTCGATCCCTTTGGAATTTTCACCATACCTCTATAGGTTGATCTACCGCCGTTTAAACAAATAGATTTTGACATAATCAGACTCGAGGTACGTGGAGCCAGGTGCAACATTTTTGCTCCCGCATCTTGATTTTGGTTTGCGCCTGCAAATGCAATCGACAATACTTCACCATGAGCACCTGGCTCCATCAAATAAACAGCAGGATATTTCATCGTCACTTTTGAGCCAAGGTTGCAGTCAATCCACTCCATCACCGAATCCCCATAAGCCAAGGCTCTTTTTGTGACAAGATTGTAGACATTGTCTGACCAGTTTTGGATAGTTGTATATCTGCATCTCGCGCCCTTTTTCACAACGATTTCGACAACCGCACTATGAAGTGATGACTCGCTATACATCGGAGCGCTACAGCCCTCGACATAGTGCACGTCTGCACCTTCATCGACCACGATCAAAGTTCTTTCGAATTGTCCCATATTTTGTGTATTTATACGGAAATACGCTTGCAATGGCACAGTAACTTTAACCCCTTTTGGCACATAGATAAATGAACCTCCCGACCAAACTGCTGTATTAAGGGCTGCGAATTTATTGTCTGAAAATGGGATAATTTTTCCGAAATGCTCTTTAAATATTTCTGGATACTGCTGCAATGCTGTATCTGTGTCTGCAAAAATGACACCCAGTTTCTCCCACTTCTCTTTTAATTTATGATAGATAACTTCTGATTCGTATTGCGATGCAACGCCTGCCAAAAACTTCCTTTCAGCCTGTGGTATTCCAAGTTTTGTAAAAGTATCTTTAATTTTCTCAGGGACATCATCCCAATCCCTACCCTGTTTATCACTCGCTCTCACAAAATAATGGATTTTATCGAAATCAATTCCAGATAAGTCAGCTCCCCATGTTGGCATTTCCCTTGAAAGAAAATGCTTATATGCTTGTAACCTCCGCTGTAACATCCACTCTGGTTCATTTTTGGCAGTAGATAATCTACGGATTTTATCTTCATCTAAACCTGGTCCAAAATCGATTGAATTTATAACGCTATCACTAAACCCATACCTCTCTTTGTAATCCGAGTTTATATTTCTTGCAAGATCTGCCTCCTCAGAAACTATGTCCCCTGCATTTGTTTTTCTTTGCTGTAAGTTCTGCATTAGTCTGTAAGCCCAAGTCTAAATTTATTAAAGATTTCAGTATAATCCTCGCCATATAACTTTTGCCATGCGTGCCACCATTCTACACCCCAGATCCAAATTTCTTCCGCGCCTAGGCTTTGTGCAAGTTTGAGATTTCCCAATAAAATTTCAGAATTCATCGATTTTCGTGCATTTGAATTTAATTTATCGCTTTCATTTATGCCCCATGGCTCTGCCTGCAGTTCTGCGAGTAAGTAATTGTTACTAGCGCGATTAAATTTCTCTTTTAATCTAATAACATCGTGATTTATTTTTCTATAATCTCCGATAAATCTGTTTAAAACCCTTTGCTCCAACTTTTTAACCGCACGTGGAACGTGTGTGTATAGGTTTAAACCAATCATATCAATCACGTCTCCACCCATCTCTTGCAAAAACTTTTGCGAGACCAAATTTTCGCTGCTTGCAGTACCTATGATTTGATGGTTCTTCCCTTTTTTACCCAGCAAATTTTTTACATTTCTAACTTCAGATTTGTAACCATCAAGCGTAATCCTTTTCTCATATATACCAAACTCGTCAAATGGTTCGTTTTCCACCTGCCATCTGCTTACTTGACCTGAGAATTCTTCAATTAATTCCCGCCAATAATCATATAATTTTTTATTGAATTCATTTGCCGGCAAATCTGTTACGCCCTGCGGAATATGATATTCGGGCCATCTTGGCACTTTCTGTCCACCTGCGATTACGACCTCAAGTCCTGCTTTAAGTGAATTATCTACCTGCCATTTAAGCCTCGAAACCGGCTCATCCCAATAAGCACACAACCTAACAACCTCAAACTGGCCCGAATTAATTGCGTCCACGAACACTTCCTCCTCTTCCAAACCCAATTCTCTACAATATTTGCCACTGAAAGTGAAACCCCATTTGATTCTAGAACTATGCGAATATTCTTCCGTGTTTGTTTTCATCTACTCCTTACTTTCATATCCAGACTTTAGAATTCTTTCAGCAATTTCCATACCTCCACTTTCAGAAATCTTTCCATTCTTCAAAATATGAACATAATCAGGAGTTATATAATCAAATAGTCTATGATAATGAGTAATTAATAAAAACCCCTGCTTTTTTTGTTTAATAATTTCAGCTAATGCAGTAAATACAATTCGAATCGCATCGACATCAAGCCCTGAATCTGTTTCATCCAAAATCGCGTACTTTGGTTCGAGAATAAGTAATTGCAGTATCTCGCACTTTTTTTTCTCGCCACCTGAAAATCCTTCGTTTAGATTGCGCTCTAAAAACGATTCTGGCAGACCCAGTATATCTAGCTTTTCTCTTAGGATCTTGCGGAAATTCCTGACAGACAAAGGATTCTCACTGTGAATTGTATTGTAAGAAACGCGCATGAAATTTGCAAGATTAACCCCAGGAATTTCCATTGGATACTGGTTTGCAAGAAATAGCCCCTTTAGCGCGCGCTGATCAACTTCAAGCGAAGTGATGTCAACGTTATTCAAAGTGACAACATTTTCATGTTTTGATGTAATCTCATAATCCGGATGCCCCATAAGAATCTTGGCAAGAGAAGATTTACCCGAGCCATTTGGCCCCATAAGTACGTGAACTTCCCCAGGCTTTACAGTTAGACTAATATCATTTAGTATCTCTTGATGGGTGGCATTAATTTTTGCTGATAGTTTATTGATTTTGAAACTCATGTTAAATTATACATTAGTTAGTTTGATTAAATACTAATTTGAAAAAGATTTCTGCACTAAAAATATTCTTCGTAGTTTATATCATTGCAATCGTTTTTGCCAATATGTATTTTGTTTTAGCAAAATCGCCGTCAGGCACTATCTCCGGAAGTGCACTAAGTGGCATTACAAATACTAGTTTGCAAATATTAGACGGCGTTTTGCAGCCAGAACTTGCTAAAACAGATAACTATACTGGTATCTTAATCATGGGAATCGACGACAGAGAAAACACATTCGATGGAGAAAGGTTTAGAGGCAGAGACCGTGATATTGATTCAATTATTCAAATCGTTCTCAATCACGATACGGGAGATGTATTTATGCTTAGTATTCCAAGAGATACCGGAGTAACTATTTCAGAAACTTGTGCTGGGCAGAGTAGACAATACTTTAGATCCATCAACCATGCTTATAAACTAGGCGAAGACGGTAAATGTCCAGGTGGAGGTGTGGAACTTATGAAAAAATACGTAACCTATATTACAGGGTTTACCAATCATTACTTTTCTCTAATATCATATAACGCTTTCAAAGACATAATTAACGCAGTAGGCGACGACCAAGATGGCAAAAAGGGCCTATTTATAGATGTACCTAGAAATATACAAGAGTATTATCCGAGAGAAGTAGGAGGAGGTTACGAATCAGTATTTTTCCGTAAAGGATACCAATTTATCGACACAGATAGACTATTAAAGTATGCAAGATCCAGGCAAGCAACAAGCGACTTTGACCGTGCAAGAAGGCAACAGCAAGTTTTAGATGCGTTGCAGGCAAAAGTCACTTCCGCAGATACGTTGGCTAATCCAACTAGTTTGTTGGGTTTGTACGAATCTTTCCAAACTAACGCCCTATTTACCCCTGTGGGTATAGAAGAAATCACTGCTGCTCTAGGTTTTTATGCAGCACATCCGGATTATAAGATCCACCAACTAGTATTAGACGATACTTTGGCGGGTTTAAATGCGCTTATTACTAGACCAAGTTATTCTGGCAGAGGTCAACATCAAAGACCAGGGTATTATCTCTCTCCAATGGCCTTTAATTCGCCTGAATGCCGAGATAGGAACGACGAATACTGTAAAGTAAAAGATTACTTGGTTAGAGTCTTTAATAACGCATGGATAATCGAAGAA
>JBGSOW010000006.1:0-5327 GCA_041738875.1 Candidatus Dojkabacteria bacterium | reverse complement strand
TGAGTATAGGTAATTTCTCACTTTCACAAGCCATTTCTTTAGATGAGCTGGCAGAATTAGTTGCGCCTGTTGCAGAATCCCAATAATACAAATTGAAATAGCTAGCGTATAAAGCAGGGTCGAAACTGGTTTTAGAATTATCTTTGGACTTTCTCCAAGTTTTTCGAAAGCGGATACCGGGTCATATGCAATTTCTGGTAATACTATTGTGTTTATGCTTTCCTTTTTGTTGATTGCATTTGTCAGTTGGTAGGGACTATCTTTATATGTATTAAACCATTTATTTAGCTCAGTACTTGTGCGTGAGGCAGCTAGAGTATATTTTTGCAACTGGGTTTTTGCAGGATCATCAGACGCATTCGCATTTGTGATTGGTGGATTTGTGTTACCTGCATTCTCACTGTTCTCTACTGAAGGTTTAGGATTGCTTTCTGCGTCTTGATTATCATCAGTGTCACTAGTATAAACTCCACTTTGGCAGTCACCTACACTTTGGTTAAAATCAAAATTTTTCATCAGTACTACAATTGGGTTGCTGCAAGCAACTGTAATCTCATCGTCTTTGAAGTTGTTGTATAAAAGCGCGTGAACTATATTGCTTTCATGGTCTAAAAGTTCAACTGCTGCTGCCCTATTTGGCAAATTAATATCTAGTTTTATTTTTGTATTATCTGCGCCCCACCTGCTTTCGAAAGCCGTCAAGTTTCTTGATAGATACAAGTATGATTTGGGCTGCATGATGTATTCCTCGAGCTGTTTTTTATTACCTTCTAATTGAATTGTATAGTTATTTGTATTGATTTCTTGATTCGCGTTGTTGTAGATTTCAATCCACTCGAATTCAGTGTCTACTCCTGCTGGGTTAGGTAAAATAGCTGTTATTTTAAGGGTAGTTAGGTCTTGTTGAGCAGGAATGGTTTCCGCCCTAGCAGAATCTATAACGCAAAAAGTTGCTAGTGCTATGAACACGAAGAATATGCTTAATAAAGAGTAACTAGACATTGATTCTAAATAAGTAATGTAATTCTAAAAGAAATATACTCACTATTTCTTAAGAAAATATTAAATCGACTCTAGAAAATTTTCACAAACGGAGTTTTTGAACTTAGTGGTTATTGTAGATGCCAGTATTCAGTTTGAATGCCGGTTTTGCAGTCTTTTTCTTCGCAGATAATCACACCATTTGCGCCCTGCCCGTTACAAGGGAAAGCACCAACATACCATGAGCAAGCATTATCATTTAGTCCTCTACGTATCCAGCCGTTATGGGTTGCAAGAATTGCAGTTCCTCCACCTCTAGAAAGATCGATTGCGTTGTGAGATGGTCTGGATGGTGGGCGGAACCCACTAGTGAACCAAGCGTTTTGAGACATTGGCCAGTTTGTGAGAGTAGGTTGCGACGTACCACAATAGGTTCCGCCCATAAGTGTTTTAGCAGGCAGGTGGTTGCACGGATTCACATATCCACCATTTACACGTACGACAAAATGCAAATGCGGTCCAGTTGAGACTCCAGTATTTCCTTCATAGCCGACAATCTGACCTGCAATCACATATTCACCAGTAGCGATACCACCTGCAGAATCTGAAATACTTCTTTGAATTGCTTCTAATTTGGTTTGTAGGTCTTTTTCTTTTTGATCTAAGCTCTGATAAACAGATTCGTTTGCGGAGATAGATTTTTGGGTTTCAGCAAGTAGAGAATTAATTTGCCCAATTTTCCTTTGAAGCTCTGCTCTTTTGCCATCTAAACCACTTCTTTCTTCCTCAAGTTTCAATCTATCCTGATCTACACTTACACGGTCTGTAAGTAGTTTTTCTTTATCTGAATTTAAGCGTATTTCTTTATCTCGCAGCAACCTCAATGAATTATTCGTATCTTCCTGGATTGTTTGCTGGTAAAGACCTTTTTTGACGAAATCTACGTCCCCACTCGCGAAAATAAGGTTTAAATTGCTATTGAAAGTTTTTTGATCCAAATACATTTCAGAAAGTTGTGCAGTTGCTTTCACGTCGAGGTCTATTAATTCAGTTTCAGTTTTTGCAATTACTTTTTCGGTATCATTGATTGTGTTATTTAAAATTTCTATCTGCAAATTCAATTCTCTGATAACTAATTCTTTTTCCTCAATTTGTTTCTGAATAAGGTTTCGTTCAGCTGCAACCAAAGCGATTTGCCCTGAGTATTCATTTTGTTGCTGTTTTGCTGAGTCGATGGTCTGCTGGATGTCTTGTTGTTGTTTTTTTACCTGTGCAATTTCTTTTTGCAATGCGTCAAGATCTGAAATTGTAGCTCCTCTGAAGTCTTTTATTGGGCCACTTTCTAGTGAGCTTGCGTTACTTGTGTTTGAGACGGATTCAAAGTTATTTTCAACCGCAATGATCTGACTTGCGGAGCCAAAGATTGAGGTTGAAATTAAAAGGAAAGTTAAACTTAGGATACTGCCTCTTAATATGTAATTGATTTCATTAGAGTTTTTCATACTTTACCTATTCTTTATCTATCTTCAAAATGGCAGTTTATAACTAATAAATGTTACTCTGAATATATCCTAGCATAATAAATACGCTATTTGATATACCTGCGAATTGCGATAAAGCTGTTTAATCCTCCTAAAATCCCACCAATAATTATAATTGCTACAAACAAGACAATAAGCTCAATTGGTCCAATTTGTGGCCAAGTAAGACCACCGAGTAGACCTTTTATGTAATCGAGCTGATTGGATTGCAATTGTGTATATACGAAAAATCCGATCGCTCCCAAGATCACATTAGAAATAGTTGAACCCAGGAGTCCATAGAATGCACCTTCGAGTATGAACGGAAGCCTGATATGAGCGAGACTTCCACCAACAAGTTGCATAATCTCAATCTCTTCTGCTCTACTGTGCATGCGGAATTCAACAGTTAGAAGAGTAAAAAGAATAATTACAATTAATAAAAGCGCCATAATTGCACCACCACCGATTCTAAGTATCGAAAATACTTGTCTAATATTGTCGATAATTTCGCGGCTGAAAATAACTGTTTTAATTTCAGGGTTTTCATTTTTTATATTTATCAACCTTTCCCCGACAGAGTTAGCGAAATCCAAGCTTTGCAAGCGCACTTCTAGACTTGCGGGCAGGCTCCTGCCCGCAACTGCCTGTGCTGCTAACTCATTAACGTCTTTTTGCGCGTCATAGAATTCTGCTTTCGCTTCCTCTTCGCTAGTGTATTCTATAAATGCGACTCCTGGTATTTCTTCCCAGGCTTTACTAAATCTTTTGATATCATCCTCTGGAGTTCCTACCTCAAAAAATGCGTAAATTTGAGGCTTTTGCTCCAAACTCTGGAGAAATAGACTCGAAACGTAGAAAATCCCACCAAAGATTGTAGTTACCAAAAACGCCAGTGTCATAATTGCTACAGATGCCCAACCAAGCCATCCACTGCGCTTAATTTGTTTTAGGGTTGTAGATATTGCTGTTCCCATAGTCTAATTTATTCTGAAGTTAAAAACTTTTTAATCGCTCTTGCAAGCTGTTTAGTTTCCATTTTTGTCAGTTTCTCTGTGACTTTTGCAACACCTGCTGTTAAGATATCTTCTATATCATTGTAACCTGATTCTTCAAGCTTTTTTATAAGTTTGTCTGATAATTTTAATGTCGTTAGGCTGCTATTATCTGCTTCAATTATTTTTGACTTTAGCTTTTTTAGTTTCTTATTTTCACCTTTTTTACTAACCTCAGTATCTGTAACCTTGTCATTATCTATAGCGTCAACACCATCTTCAACATCCTCTGTATTGTCGTCTTTTACATTTTCTAAATCGTCAATTTCTACGTTTTCTTCATCTTCGCTTTCCAAACTATCCGTGTTTTCCTGATCTTTTTTAGCTTCTTTTTTCTTTAATTTCGTAAGTTTTGGCTTCTTTTTCTCTGTTAAAAGATTTTCAGGGGTTGAATCGTCTTCACCTTCCATTTGCGCAATTACTTTAAGTGAATACTCGTCTAGTTCTTCGTAACTGCCTTTTTTGTCATCTCGGACAAGTTTGCCGTTTTCAAGGCGAAGTACTCTTTTTTGCAATGAATTTACGATTTCGGTACCGTGAGTTGACATTATCACTGTGGTTCCCCAGCCATTTACTTTGCTTAGAATTTGCACGATATCCCAAGCACTCTCAGGATCAAGGTTTCCTGTTGGTTCGTCTGCGATTAGTAGCGCTGGATTGTTGGCAATCGCTCGTGCGATTGCCACACGTTGTTTTTCCCCACCAGACAATTCGCGAGGGAACGCGTTTTTTCTGTCAGCAAGGTTTACGATATCTAGAACATATGGGACGGTTTCAGTAATTTCCTTTTTGGATTGACCAGCTGCCTCCATCGCAAACGCTACGTTCTCGTATGCATTTTTATTTTCTATAAGTTTGTAATCTTGGAAAATTATGCCGATTTGGCGCCTCAGCATATAAATGCCGCGTCTATTTAATGATGTAACGTCGCTGTCTTTGAAATAAATTTTACCTGCAGAAGGCATTTCTTCTCTGATAATTTGACGCAGAATTGATGTTTTTCCAGAGCCAGATGGTCCAACCAGAAATACGAATTCGCCTTCGCTAATCTCAAAAGAAACATCCTCGAGTGCCACAATTGACTCGGAATTAGTTTTATAGACTTTGCTTACATTCAAGAATTGAATCATGGCAGTAAGTTATGTTAGCAAAAAATCACAAGGACTGGAAAAATTTCGTTTGATTAGGAATTCTTTGATGCTAGATATACAATCCCAGCATTTATAAACTCGCTTAGATTACCATCTAGTACAGCATCAACATCAGTAGTTTCATATTTTGTGCGAGTGTCTTTGACCAGTTTATATGGATGTAGAACATAATTCCTAATCTGGTTTCCCCATGAGGCATTGAAGCCTTCACCTTTCTCTGAATTAATCTCTGCATTCGTCTTCTCGTCTTCCATAAGGACTAATTTACTTCGCAATAGATCCATTGCAAGTTCACGGTTTTGTAACTGCGATCTTGCTGAGGACGAACTTACTTGTATATCTGTAGGGATGTGACGAATTCTTACTGATGTTGCGACTTTGTTCACGTTTTGCCCGCCTGCGCCTCCTGATCTGACGGCACTGAATTCTATGTCCTCTGGTTTGATTATTACGTCTGTTGTTTCTACAACTGGACTTACCTCGACGCCGGCAAACGAAGTTTGCCTCAAACTTTGTGCATTAAAGGGCGAAATCCTAACTAATCTATGTGTGCCGTGCTCGACTTTTAAATACCCATATGCGAAAAGCCCTGAAACTTTGAAAGTTATTGTACTTATGCC
>JBGSOW010000005.1:0-5524 GCA_041738875.1 Candidatus Dojkabacteria bacterium | reverse complement strand
AGCCATACTTCAGTGATCGGTTCATTTGGTCCTGCGATTGCATAGAATTCACGTCCTCCCAATTGCGCACTTATCTGTTTAAGAAAATCGGCATATTGGTTTGGGTCTGTAAATGGACAGTTGGCGCGGTTTACACATATTCTAAGTATTGGTGTAATGCCTCGATTTAGAAGTTCATTGAACGCTGTAACAACCGCGCCTTGTTGGGCAAAGTTATCTACTAGAAACAAAGCGTAGCCCATATTTAAATTACGTGCTCGGTCGTAGAAATTTGCACTTACACCCGGAACAACTGCATAATTAATTCCAACCTTTTTGCATTGCAGGTTAGCTACCTGGTTGCAGGATGTCGGTAGTGGTTCAACCGGCATAACCGTTCCTGTACCTGGATTTTGTGGATTAGGACTTGGCACCGCTACTGGTGGGTTAACTGGCGGTACAACTGGATTTGGCGCGGGAATTGGATTAGTTGGCTGAGGCTCTGGCTCAGGTTGTGGCGCTTGATAAGGCAAGAAATTCTGGCCGCCGCTACTTACATTGATGAAGTACGCAGTTTTATCGTTTAAAGTGTAGTCATTCCCAAAAATAGTTCCATCCTCGCGGATAACTGATGTGTAACTTCCACTTGTGAAGTTTGAAACTATATTTGCAAGTATTCTTTCTTCTCCGAGGGCGTCTAGAAAACTAATTGCGCTGTATTCGCGGTCGGGTGAAATCACTCCTACCAAATTCCAGCCTTGTACTAGAGGTATAATTTTTGACTCTGCATAGCGATTACCAGAAAATGTGACCCTTTCTGCAGCACCAGCGTTAAATACAAACATTCCCGTTCCAGGAATTAGTGGTTCGTCACCTTGGTAGATTATTCCTGACTCGCGCTTGGTGATAAACTTGAAATCGTTATTTATGAATGGCGCGATGTGTTTGATTTTGGCGCCCTGGTTATTCCAATATTCGAGCAATTTTCCAGCAGTGTCAATTGCGTCAACTTCTCTTGTGTCAAACATAGGCAGATTAATTGCATTCCAACCTGGGGATAGGTCATACACCTCAACACTTGCCTCTTTTTCAAACCTTATCGAAGTATAATTTTCTACATACTCCTCACCAATATCTTTAATTCCATTGGCATTGTCGTCGAAAAACATTCTCAGTTCGATTGTCTCGCCTGCTTTATTAACTGCGACATCGTAACGTGCAATTCTCCTGCTTTGGGTGAAAAATGCGTAACGCCCGTCTTCTTCAATTGGGATAAATGCGTCTGGCCTCGCAATTTGGCCTGCTGAAAAAATAGTTACTTCTTCTGCCAAGGGATCATTTGGATCTGCAGACGCGCTATCACCTAAAATAGCTCTGAAATCAGGGGATATTGCAACGTCTAGATTGCTGTCAGAAAGATCTGGCGGTCCAATCTCGAAATTGGCCTCAAGCGCATACTGTTCTGCAACATCATATGTATTCGTCTCATCTAACGGTCGAGCTACATTTTCGGGGTCGAAAGTTATCTGGGTTAATTGCACCGCCGCTGCCTCTTTTACAAGTTTCTCCAGAAACGGCTTTGAGGAAATTAGAGAACTTTGACCGTAGAGGTTTATTGTGGCTAGTGGTTTGTAACTGTCTCCTGAGATTTGAGTTCTGAACCGCGGCGAATTCCCTGACAAAACTGAAAGCGTAATTTCGTTTGTGGATTTTTCAGCAAAATTGAATGAGTAGCTGCCGTTTGAGCTTACTGGTGTACTAATAATTCTGTCTGTTAGTTGAGTAACCACGACACTGTCACCTGGAATGTGCCGTTCTACAATACCGTAGGCTGGATCTGGTTCTGGTGGTGAGATGGTAGCTAGTGAAGTTTTGCCCACCACGGGTAACATCCTGGCAGTTATGAATCCTGCAAGCGCAAATTGGTACTCTGTTTCAGGTTCTAAATTATTGAAAGTGACGTGATGAGTGTAGCGCGCTTCACCTCGGTATGAAGGGGTTATTAAATCTGCAAGGTTTTTATTTAAGAAACTTGTGCTTCTGCTTAAATAATACTCACGGTCGTCTATTTTTGTTTCATGTGCGAGGCTTGGGAAAATTGTCCACGTGCTTCCACTCTTTTGGATCGCAACTTCAGGCGCATATGGCTGTGTGGATTTCCACACTAGTGAAACAGAATTTGAAGTTGTGTTTGTAATTAGAATTTCCTCTGCGTCCAGCCTCTGCTCAGCAATAATTATAAAACTAATTAGTACAAGCGTAATTGCTGAAATTATTGCAAAACCAGATATGTTATTTAATTTTGATATAGCGTTATGCAATTTTGATTTCATATATTATCCAGTTTAGCAATCTGTTAGAATGATCACAATTATTAAGTGACTGATATTAATTAAAACTATTACGCTTCAATGGAAAAAAATACAAAACGAAAGAAAGTGGTAATAATTGGCGCAGGTTTTGGAGGACTCGCAACCGCAATAAGGCTGCAAGCTAACGGTTATGATGTGACTATCTATGACAAACAGGAAATGCCGGGAGGCCAAGCCGTGCAACTGAAAAAGAATGGCTATACTTTCGATCTTGGTCCATCTCTGATAACCGCACCTCAGATTATTGAAGACGTTTTTAAAACTGCCGGCAAAGAGATGAAAGATTATTTGGAATTAATTCCGCTTGACCCTTTCTACAGGATATATTTTCACGACAAGACTTTTATCGATTACACGGGTGATGCAGAACGGATGAAAGAGCAAATTGCGAAATTTAATAAAAAAGATGCGGGGAATTATGATTCATTTATGAATTATGCGGCGAAAATGTATAAAGTTGTCATCACTGATGGATTGGGCGCGAAACCATTTATGAAATGGATCGATTTTCTGAAATTCGTTCCCCGCGCTGCAAGTTTATTTGCGATTTTCTCGACCTATGGTCAGGTTTCTAGGTTTTTCCGGGATGCAAAAATCAGGTTCACCTTTTCTTTCCATCCGCTATTTATAGGCGGCAATCCTTTTCGCACTCCTGCCCTATTTCTAATGATTCCTTATCTGGAGAGGCATGACGGTGTTTGGTTTACTAAAGGTGGAATGTTTAGTGTTGTTGAGGCATTGGTTAAGGTGTTTAAAGAACTGGGAGGTAAAATTGAGCAGAATTCAGAGGTTCAGGAGATTTTGGTTGAGGACGGAACTGCAAAAGGAATTAGGTTAAATTCGAAAGAAAATCCAAAAGTAAAAGTAGAAGCAAAAGCAAAAGATGAAAAAAATGGTGAAGTTGTTGAAGCGGACATAGTTGTTTCAAACGCACATTCAGCTCATACATACGGAAGGTTAATTGATCCTAAATATAGGAGAAAAAATACCGATAAAAAGATTAAAAATAGTAAATACTCTATGAGTAGTTTTCTTTTATATATCGGTGTTAAAAAGAAATACCCTACGCTTCTGCACCACACTTTGATTTTGTCTGAAAGATACAAGGAATTAATTTATGACCTTTTCGACCGTAAGATATTGCCGGATGATTTTTCTATGTATTTGCATGTGCCTACTAGGACAGATTCTGATATGGCGCCTGCGAATTCTGAGAGCATGTATTTGTTGATACCTGTACCAAACCTTGACGCTGATGTGGATTGGTCTGTAGTTGCGCCTAGATTCAGGGATAAAATACTAGAATTTATGGAGGAGGAATTTGGTTTGGAAGACTTCAGGGAGAATATTGAAGTATGTGAAATGTATACACCGGCTGATTTTGAGAGGGAAAGAAATAACTATCTTGGAGCATGTTGGTCTTTGGAGCCTTCTTTGTTTCAGATTGCGAACTTTAGACCGCATAACAGAAGCGAGGATATTAGAAATCTATACCTTACAGGAGTCAGTACCCACCCTGGAGGCGGAGTCCCAGGTGTACTTTTAACAGCTGAGACCACTGCAAAGGTAATACTGCAGGATCAGGTAGCGGCTCAATCTCAAATAAAAGGTAAGAATTAGTAATATGCTTGCAGATTTGGAAACAACAAAAGTAGATAATCGAGATAGTAATAATGTCGTAAATGTTGAAAAACTTAGGGAGTTAGCTAAAGCTGCGAGCGTGACTCATTACTATAGTATTATTTTCTTTCCCAAAGAAATAAGAGATAAAGTTCTATTGGTTTACGCGTTTTTCAGAATTGTGGATGATGCGGTAGATGATTCTGAAACTACGGAGAAGTTTACAGAAATTAAGTATTACTATAATAGTAATATTGTTAGACAAAGCTCAATTTTAAGCCAAGATGAAATTGCGATAATTTCATCTTTTAAAGAATTAGTTAGCGAATTTTCATTTGAAGATGAGTGGATACAAGCACTTTTCAAATCAATGGAAATGGATATCGAAGGTGCAACTTATCAAACTAGAAAGGAGCTTGAGAAGTATATGTACGGGGTTGCAGGTATTGTGGGGCTGTGTATTACGAGATTGCTTAGATTGCCTAATGAATCGCATGCAGGAGCAATTGCACTCGGCAATGCTGCCCAGTACATCAATATGATTAGGGATATTGGTGTTGACCAAAAGATGGGTAGAACTTATCTGCCGAGTGAGGATATTAAAAAAAATGAGTTAGAAAACCTTTCCTACGAGCACACAAATGTGCGAAAAGAAAATTTTAGTAAATTTGTAAATAAACAAATTACTATTTTTGAAGAATATTTACATGAGGCGAGAAAATATTACAACTACTTACCAAAAAGATTTCTTGTATCTATCCGGATAATTGACTCAATATATTCTTGGACTGCGAAAAAAATCGCAGAAAATCCAACTATTGTTTACGAACGCGTAGTTAAGCCTTCAAAATTACGCGTGATGTTTTTTGGAATTAGGTCACTTCTCAGGATGCTTTTGAGCTAATACGCTTTTAAATTAACGCAAGGCTGATTATGACTAGCATGATTGTTTGCCCAAGGAGGTTTGCGATTACTAAGTTCTCTTGTTTTCTAAGCACATTGTCTGATTTGGTCTCGGAAGTTGGTTTTGATTCACTAGACCTTAAAGTATATTGAGGAATTAGCTTTGACACACTTACAAATACAGCTGTAAGAATAAAACTAATTACAAACCAAGCAGCATAATTCTGCAGTGGGACATAGATAGTTTCCCAGGACCAATAACCAAGTAGGATTGCTACTGGTTCGAGGATGAAATCAAAAATAACAGTAAATGTTGCAGTTATTACGGATGTAAGCACGTGACTATCTGTGAATTTTGTGACCAACTTTTGCGCAATTATAAAGCATCCGAGTACAACTACAATCCAATTCAATCCGATTATCAGTGGAGCTCCCAATAACATTGGACCAAGTACGTTGCCGTAGTCGTAAGCTCCAAAGACGATGCCTGTTTTTGTTCCGATAATTTCGAGTCCTAGAGTGAAAATGTAGGCAAAGATTAACCATGTTAAAAATCTTGTTGCTAATCCCACTTTTTTGTAATGGTTATAAAAACCATTTAGGACAAGGATTGCTGTGGTAAGGAGTACGACTGGCGTTAAAGGGAGCAC
>JBGSOW010000070.1:0-6027 GCA_041738875.1 Candidatus Dojkabacteria bacterium | reverse complement strand
TTATTTAATCAAATTGACTATTTAACGCTATCTTTGAATTCTTTTCCAGGTCTAAATACTGGAACGGTCCTTGCTGCAATTTTGATTGTTGCACCAGTTTGTGGATTACGTCCTGTACGTGCTTGTCTTTTCATCGGTTTGAAAGTTCCAAAACCTGTGAAAGTGACAGCCTCACCTTTCTTAACTGTAGCTACTACACCGTCCATGAATGCTTCTAGAACATCGCTAACTGCTTTTTTAGTTAGTTTTGTTTTTCCAGCGACATGGTCTACCATTGCTGATTTATTCATTGTTGTTTTGTTCCTTTCTACTAGAGTCTGGCTTTGATGAATTAATTTAATTCATCCGTATCAGCCTGTAATTAAACACCATTCGCTGATACACCTAGCTATCAACACTATAGAAACTTGCACCCTAGATTGTCAAGTCCTATAGCGCAAATGCGTAGTATAGCTAAATTATATCTAATTCTATATGCCAAAAAATCCTATTAAAACTACGAATCTACTTGATTGACTTGCGTTTACGGAATTGTTAAAATGTATAATGGTTTTAAATATATTGCAAATAGGCGATAAACGCCTACTAAAAAAATCAAAGAAAGTCATTGATTTTGCGGATAAAACGCTGCAAAAGTTGATTGAGGACATGATTGACACCTGCGAAAAGGATGTGGATTCGACTGCAGGTTTGGCCGCACCTCAGATTGGTGAGAACCTCAACTTAGCAATTGTGAGAAGGGTAGATATTGAAGAAAAGGTCGAGAATCAAGCGGAAAAGAGAGAGAGTAGAGGTCTTTGGGAGGTTTTTATTAATCCAGAAATAATCGAAGCTGACAAAGAGCATGAATCCGTCCTTTGGGAGGCATGCTTGAGTATTGGCGTAAAAGTAAGCCAATTATGGGGTCCTGTTTGGCGCCCAGACAAAGTCAAAGTGAAATACCAAGATAGACAAGGAAAAACTCAAACTCTTGAAGCAACTGGCTTTTTTAGTCACCTAATCCAACACGAAATTGATCATTTAAACGGCGTTTTATTTATCTCACGCGTCAGAAATCCTGAGCAGAACCTTTGGCGAGCAATCGATTTCGACAAATACATCGACGAGAACGGCAGATACCCAAAAGAAGTTTAAGCTCAGTGCATCTCATAAACTACCTTAACTCGAATTCCATTATTAGTTAGCAAAAATGCTAGAAATTCCTCGAAATCTCAGATATCACTTCGCAACAGCTTCTTTAGCGGTTTTAGCTCTATCTGGAGTAGTAAGGTCTCCTCAGTGTATTGGTGTAGGAATAACTAATGATGGAAATATTCTCGATACATCACGATTTGAGGATGATTGCTATAAAGAACTGGGTCGGAACATAGCCGATGTTCTCTATTTTATGGAAGAGCTCGACCAAATTAATAATTCATCAAGCATGGCGCTGGCCACAATGGAAATTCAAATCAGCACTGAGAGTTTTATTTTATTGCATAGGGGTTTGCCACCTGGTGATTATGATCCTTATGATGGGAGAGTTCCTGGAAATGGATTTGGTCGCGCGAGTTTGGTCAACGAAGCTTGGCACATAAGAGAGTCCGATGGAGTATATTTGGTAATGTCGCTTGATACAATACTGAATAACTACATTCCCATCCAAATTGCACTCGCTAACCCCGAAGGTATAGACCCAATCAAAAGTAAACCTGTAGAAGTCATACTAAATATGTTAGTCACGGATGACAATAATAATATTTTTAATATTATATTTAAGAGATTAAAAGATAGTGTCGAAATTATTGAGTCATCCTATTCTAATATCCCATTTGATAGACATCATCCCGATGGAACAGGTGAGTTGCAGAATATCCAAAACAGTACCTCCCCCGCGTTCTACAGTATGCATACCACAAATTCTAGTATTGAATGCATTATGAACACACTAGTAATTACGCCAAATCCCGGTGGACCAAGTTATTCTACTACTTTCTCAGAGAAATCAACTCTGAGTGATATTTTGAGCGGATTATTAGGCTATAAGAATCTAACTGACGAACAGATTCAAATTCTGATTGTAACAATCGGACAAGCCCAAAGAATGTCCCTAATTATGCAGGAATTTTTATCTACTGCTACTACTAGAAGTCTTGCTCTGCAGAAAACATCACCAAACACACAAATATACGGAAGACAACTAGAAAATATCTGACCCTCGATATATTTGGGAATTTACGACACCAATCCTTTAATAACAATACGCATTTTCTCTATCAATCGTGAGATCTTATCTTTGTTAACGTAAGAGAATAAAGCGCCAAAGCTGAAAACTAAACCGATGTAGAAAAAGTGTTTTAGAAACGATGCAAAATCCATACTAAATAACTATACCAAAATTAAGGTTTAAGTAATTTATAACCAAATGTCGCTGCTAAATCAACAAGATTGCTAGAAATCTCATTGAGCAAATAACATAATTCTTTATCAAAGTTCAATTTAGTTGCAAATTTTACTTGAGTTTCCTCATTCCAATTTGGGATATCAAACATATTATTTAGTTCTTCGATACGAAAGTTGATGTCTGCTAGCGAAGTATTAATTCTCTCCTGAGCACCAGGTATATTTAGTTGTCTATTTACTTGAGTGCCTGGATCACTAAGAGCCGAATGAGTAGGCCCAAGCATCATTAGAGTCGTCAAACAACCAGAAGCAGAGGCGTTTG
The DNA here is from genome assembly GCA_041738875.1 of Candidatus Dojkabacteria bacterium. Taxonomy (GTDB): domain Bacteria; phylum Patescibacteriota; class Dojkabacteria; order CALFHW01; family CALFHW01; genus JBGSOW01. The sequence goes on along the minus strand of JBGSOW010000070.1, from coordinate 3,323 downwards.
CGTAAACTTCTTCATTAACTCTTCTTGTGAGCAAGTTAAAATTGCCTTGAAGATCTGAAATATTTACAAATACATGATCATCTGGACTTGCTCGTAAACCAGTCAATTCGTCTATATGCCCCCTAACAGTCCCATATAATATATGCATTGAATCTGTCGCCCTACCTTTATCTTCAGGTATAGGTAGTCTAACCTCACGGACTACAGAAGTGTAAATTTCTATTCCTGGTGCAGTTTCGGTGCTCATGTTCGCGCAATCAATTTATCTTTGTTAAAATCAGCCATGAATAATACAAACGCTAAAACAGACCCAAACTTACCAAAAGAACTGGGTCAAACTGAAATAAATTTACAATACACCACGATCAAAGGCCAACTGCCAGATTTTATCTATGATGGTTTGAGGGATTATGCTGCAAATGCAAACGGTTATAAACCCCAACCAGAGGAGCTTATCACATTAATTGCCAAATTAGGAAATTTGCTATAATTTAGCATGGAAACAGGCTGTATTTTCTGTAAATTTGCGAGTGGTGAAATTCCGACTCGAACGATTGCTGAGGATGAGAAGCATATGGCATTTCTTTCTCATAGGCCAAACACAGAAGGATTTACGGTTGTAATCACCAAAGACCACCACAATAGTTATTTTGCTGAGCTAGAAGATGATGTGAGAACTGGCATAGTGAATTTCGCTTCAAAAGTTGCTAAACAGCTTGATCTTGTTTTCCCGGATGTGGCAAGAACTGGAATGATCTTCGAAGGATTCGGTGTGGATCATTTGCATTGCAAACTCTTCCCAATGCATGGCACAGCAGACACTACAAAAGAAGGCTGGCAAAAACACGCAAGCTCCGTAGATAAATACTTTCATAATTACGAAGGTTACCTTTCCTCCCATGACTAGGGCGACGCAAACCGCCCAGAGATTGATGAAACTTTGAAAAAAATTAAGTCGAAATTTAAGCAAATAGAGTAGGATACTACACAAACATGTTAGAAAGAGGTGAAACAATACAAATTGAGAAAAGAAAACAGTACAAGAAAATTATCGATATTTCTGCAAAAGTTGTATCCGCCCCTAAACCAAAGAGTAAAAAGCAACAAATTATCGATTTAATTAATAAAAATAAGGACTTCGCACCAAAGCACTATAAGTCTGGAAATGCACTTCAGAGATCTGTAAGAAATTAGAGCTAATTTTAGAAATCGTGCCGAATTCAAAATGATTATGTTGGTATTTATTTCGTATTCCATGATGTATAATTGGTATATATGAATGCGGAAAATACTATAAACTGGGGCAATACAACCATTAAGAATTTAGAAGAGCCTATTTCAGCCAGACAGCGACCTCTACCCTTGCACATTGTCAGTTTTCCAAACCCGAGTATTGCTGAGTCTATAGAAGAGACGTATGAAGAATTCAATGAGCTTTATAGACAATTTGGATATGATCGACTTTATAATCAAACACTTCATGAATTAGCGCATCTTTCAGCCTACATGCTCTTAGCTATGCCTGGTGATCACAATCGGGCGCTAGAAAATCTTCTTGAGATTGTTTACACCCAAAGGAGAGGTATATTTGATGCTTTATGGGTAAATGATCTTGTTTCTCTTGACCAGAGTAATCAGATTCACTTTCAAGAAGCAGTAACTTCAGGTAATGATGCATCTGGTAAAACAAATATGAGGCATATATTAAAATCGATTCCAACAGATATAACTATGGGTAGATCAAATGAACAGATTAATGAACTAATCATAAACGTGGACATGGCAAATCGATATACACTTGAGGAAATAAATGCAACCTATCTTATACTAAAAACACAGCGAGATTTACTAGATAGACATGCAGACTTCGATTTTTCATCACGTGCCGATGGAAATATAAATTTTGAAAAAAAAGATAATCCAGATCAACCAGTATCAGCTTCCGAACTTTTTAGCTGCTTAGATAAAGCCTGTACTCCTGTAATTGACGGTACATTGGACTCAGAAATAAATGGGCTCCAGGAGGCAAGGAAAGTCCTCTATTTGAGAAATATGCGAATTCTTATGTCATATGGCTGGTCACAACATGATTCTGCACAATATCTAAATAGTGCGTACAATTTTTCTGAAAATGTTCTGGCAAAGTTAACAGCAAGATTGGAAAAAAGCATCAAGAAAGGTAAGTTGATAAAAAAAGAATATGCTACCCTTAATCATGAAGATACAGGTCAAGGTGGTCCCGAGCGTGATTCAACACTTACTATTCTTCTCCCTTCACATCTAGTAAAAAGGAAGAAGAATATTTTTAGCAGGCTTGCGAGCCGCATAGTTAGTAAGTTGAATTGATCCAGCCAAATCTGCTATATTTTAAAACTATCAAAGTGAAGTAGGGTAAGTTGCGTTTGCCGGCGCGTTGATTCAATATTTCAATATATTGATATTGACGCAGACTAGTTGATTTAGCTAGAAGCCGAAACAAATACAAATAGTCCCTCACAGTGCCGCTACGGTCTTGTTTGGCAAGTTTGCCAAAACAAGGTAAGTCCGACCCTTTGCTAGTGATTTTAATTACTATCCCGAGCAGGAATTAATAGAGACAAGTTTAATGTCTAAAGGTTAAACCAAGTACTACTAGAACCCCGGGAATTTAGAAAATGAATGCCATTAATTGAGGGGATATATAATGTTCTGCCAGATCAAGCAAAAACCATAGAAGGTGTTATCCGCACGCCAGCAGGCGAAGTGCTAGATCCACAACAATACAGGAATTACTTTTCAAGCCTTGAAAAGAGTGGGGCAAGTTACGAAAACGCGGCGGCAGAGGTAAGAGCAAATATACGTACCTTTCTGAATGAATACCTCACAGGTTCGATAGAGGTGAATTACCAGTTGCCGCGTGATGCAGAAACCGGGACTGTATATATGGATCAAAATGGTTTAGTTGAGTTTGTAAGCTCATATAAAAAAACAGTCGAATTCTTTTTAGAACAGAAAAATTACAAGCAAGCCCGACTAGCAATAGCCGAATTAGAGTCCTTCCAGCAAATCCAAGAACATCTAGTGAATTCCCAAGAAGGAAGCGCAATACTCAGAAGCCCCGACCGCGGTTGCGGTTACAGTTATGTAAGTCACTATTCAGTTGATCCGGAAACCAAAAATCTCCAGATTCAAATGTACCGAATCTATTCACCTAGTATAGAAAATCAAATGGGAGCAAGAACTTTTGCCTATTCAGAAGACGCAACTAACCCGCATGATAATTTACGCAAAAACCTAAATCTAGCCGGAGTCCAAGCTATAGAATCAAAGAGACCAAATCCAAT
>JBGSOW010000036.1:0-12829 GCA_041738875.1 Candidatus Dojkabacteria bacterium | reverse complement strand
AGCTTTAGGTAATCATTTAGTCCTTTCGGACGCGCCAAGCAATATTGAATTAGCGAAACATTTAAAACAAGTTGGGAGTGTCTTTAAACGCACAGATTCTGAAACTCTAGCAGAAAAGATCTCACAGTTGATTGAGAACTTTGCAGCAAGCACCCCGGAAATTAATAAATTGTCTGAGTTAGCTTATAGTAAATTCTCCGATACGCAGGTATTCCAGCAGTATACGAAATTCATCTCTGGTGACTACTCATATAGAGGGTTAAAAGAAAAAGGTAATTTCAAACTGAAATAAGTTCTCAAACTAAAGTATTTTCGTACCTAGAAAATTAGTAAATCTAGCTGACTCTAGTTGGATATTCTTGTTGAATACACTAGACGGTTCAAAAGTGTGTAGGTGATAAGTGGCATTAGGATAAGTTGGACGAGTTTTGCAATTTGCACGTCTATTATGACGCTTACGAGCAGAATCAGTAGAAGGTTACTAAGTATAAGAATGAGAATGTTTGTCGCAATATATTTTGCAACTTCAACTTTGATTTTCTTCTCCGATTTAAAAGTAAATACTCTGTGTGCAATATAGTTGAATCCAAGTATGATTGGTAGTTTGAGATTTTCCGCTAGAATATAGTTTCCTAATAGAAAAAAAATTGCTGAGAATGCAAGATAATCCAGCACCATAGTCGAAATTCCGACCACAACGTACCTTACAAATTTTGTATCAAATTTTTTCATCTAGGCCTGAACATAACCTTCAAATTAACTAACCGCGACGATTAGACTCATTATAAACTGCACTGCTGCGACTGGTGCCCAGATTCTCTCGATTTTGCTTGGGGTGATTGTGTTTAATACTATTCCCACAGCGCTGAATGCTACTACAAACCATATTGCGGTTGTTGCAAATGGCATATGCTCTGGGAAAATGACGCCTGCGCGTGTCAATACAACTACTGCAATTAAAGACAATACAAGCATATTAATAACTGCTACGACTCTCATTCGGGGCGGGTATTTGCCCGGGAATTTCCCACCCATGGAAGCTGCACCCCACGGCATACCCAAAGCCAAACCACCTTGGAAAATAACGACGATTGCAGTAAATAAAGTGAAGATTATAGCTGGCAGTGTGTCTAACATAATTCGCGCAAGTTAAAAATAGAAATTAATTAGATTATACCAATTTCCTACTAACTAGAGTGCGATCAAAATAGGGACGAGTAAGATCGCAAAGAACATCGTTGCGGCGACCAAAGCGCTAGCATATTCACTATCTAGGTCATGCTCCACTGCAAATGGCACCGCTAAGGCTCCAGAAGGGGCTAAAGCTGAGATAAGTACCACTTTTTGCACCACATCAGTGATCCCAAATATTGTTGTTAAACCAAAAGCAAGTAATAGTGATAGTCCCATAATAAGAAGTACGCCCAGTAAGATCTTAGCCAAGTTTTTCTTTTATTTTATATTAAGTTTAATTGTACCTAACGCACCAAGTACACAGCCTTCGTCTTTAAATTTAGCAAATCTATACTCAGGCATCTTCCAATACGTGTATTTAGCAAATGCTGTTTGCATGATTTTATCAATAACATCGGTATTTTTAAAAACCACACCTCCGCCCCATATAATTAAACCCGGATAATTTAAGGCAATAATATTAGCTAAACCTTCTCCAAAGTCATTAATAATAATATCCCAGTGCTCGGACGTAAGCATATCTGGCTTTACTCCAAATCTTTTTTCTAATGACCCACCTCCTACTTGTGACTCCAAAGTCACCCCGTTTACATACTGAAATCCAAATTCAATTTGTTGCGTCTCAATATCTGCACCTCTTTTTCGAACATATGTCGCACCTATCCCAGTCCCCCATGCTATAAATAAATAATCTCTATTTACTTCTTGCCATACGTATTCAGAAACCGCATGTGCTTCTCCATCATGTAGAATAAATATGTTAGTGGTACCAAGTTCAGAACCAATTCGATTCACTAGGTCTTTATTTTCCCAATCTGGCAAATTAGCAGCGGATATAATTCCTTTTCGTTTATCAATAACAAACCCGGGTAAAGCAATTGCTACTGCTTTAATATTATTTTCTTTTTTGAGGATATTTAATATATTTTCGGTATCTTTAACAAAATATCTAGTAGTTTTTAATTCTTGGCTACTAACTTTACTTTCAGGATTAAGATCGCTATAACAATTAATTTTTATCTTTGTTGCACCGACATCTATAGCTATATACATAAATTTTCTGTCCAAATTAATACAATTACTTTACTAGAAAATCTTTGTCAAAACAACGAAAATTTGATTATTATACTTTGACGATTGCTATTGATATTACTTGGCAAATACCTCGTGTTAGCAATAATTATACAAATCTAGTAGAGTGATTATGAAATGAGGAAAAGAATTATTATTGTCGGGGTGCAAGCGGGTGGAGGCCATATTGCAGCAATGAAATCTCTGGAGAGAAGTCTGGCGGATCTAGATGGGTTTACCTTAGAAACATTCCTCAGTAATATAACTAGCATAAACTCAATGCATGAATTTTTTACATTAAAATTGCCTCTAATTTATGAGCTTTTCTATAATATCAGTGAATATAAACGCTATAACCCTTTCCATAAATTTATAATTGCGAATGGTGTGAAAAACCTAGAAGAAGAATTATCTAAATTCTTTCATGATCCCTCAGTGGAAAAAATAATTAGCACGCACCTCTTTTGTACTGAAACTCTAGTATTTCTCAAAAAGAAATATAATTCAAAAATTAAAATAATAGGATATGTCCCCGATTTTGACAGCTCGCCTGTTCACATCCCAATACAGGGGTCACAGAAGATAGATGGCTTTATTGTACAGAGTTATCGCTTTATAAATATAATTGCTCAGAAATATAATTATCCGCAAAAAAGTCTCCAAAAAGCAGGTTTCTTGTGTGCTGAGGAGTTCTCAGAAGTGAATCAGAAGAGTAGTTCAGAATTATTTGAACTATTAACGAGCCTGCCAGAATTAAAATCAATTTCTAGCAGCAAAAGCAGGGTAGTTATTGCTGGAGGTAGTAGTTGGACCGGTAAAATCTCGAGAAAGGTAGAAAAACTTGTTCAATCACTTTTATATGACGATATAGCTAAAGTGCAGTTTATTGTAGTGTCAGGTTCAAATTTGGAAGCAGTTAGTAAATATGAGAAATTGAAAAGGTTGTATCCTAAGCTGGATCTGTTGATACTGCCAAAATTGGCTCATAATCACTTGGCTGCTGTCTATAAACTGGCGGATATCGTATTGCTAGCCAGTATTGCACCAGCGACTATGTACGAGTTGATGCAGGTTAACGCGGCACCTTTGTTGTTGGTCAAAACTAACCCAGGTCAGGAATTCTACAACAAACGCTATTTTCTTGAAGCAGGGGTAATTGAACTAGTGGAGGATCAGGCAACTTTGAACAAAAGACTCAAAGAGTTATTGCAAGATGAGGCAGAATTAAACAGAACACGTCAGTACCTTCGCCACAACTACAAAGCACAAATAGATGCAAGTCGTGATAACGCGCGGCGTACCAAAGAATTTATCCAGAAAATATAAAATTGGTTGTAAAAATTTATCTAGGCAATTAACAAACCTAAATTGTATAATTCTTCTAGCTATCAAACTTATTTTACCTATTAGACGAATCTATTTATGGACGAAATACTAGATGTGCTAGATGAAAGTGGTGATTTGACTGGTGAAATCATGCCAAGAAAGGATATACAGCAGTCTGGGAAGTGGCATAAAGCTGCTCATGTGTGGATTATTAATTCCAAAAATGAGCTACTAATTACAAGAAGAAGTTTAAATGCGAATACCTCTCCGGGTGCTTGGACAATGTCTGCGGGTGGTCACGTGGCGGCAGGAGAAAGTAGTTTTGACTGTGCAAAAAGAGAGCTAGCAGAGGAGGTTGGTGTGGATTTGCCGAAAAATAAATTCAAGTATCTCTTCACAACGAAGTTCAGAAGTGGTGATTTATTTCCAGGGAAAAATGTAAATCAATTTAATGACGTTTTTCTAGTTGAGGCAGATATTAGGCCTGATCAAGTCAAACCCGACCTTAACGAAGTTATTGATGTAAAGTATATCAATTACAAAAAGTTGCAGGAACAAATTACTAAAGATGAAATCGAAATGACGCCTCAGTATGAACAGTTTGACAAGCTTTTCGCGTACATATCGTCTAGTCTAGAATGACATGCCATCATTTATTATCTAGTTGTTCGAGGAATGTTTTATGTTTCTTTACAAGGTGCTTTTCAAAATCATTTTCGATTTTTTGAAATTTATTAAACTCTTTGTATTCACTTAATGCTTTTTTATCAGCTATCTCTTTAGAGATTTTACCCTTGTCTGGAAGGATTTGATATTTATTGAAATTTAGAAATTCACCAACACTTTTGGCAAACTCTTCCATGGTAAAAGTATTTTGGGTCTCAATTATTCTTTCAATATAATCAAAAAAGCTAGAAACTGTTCTCTCTAGCTTAGAAATATCCTCTAGAGATAAATAATTCTTTGCAACAACTACATCTGACCTAAGGATTCTTCCCTTTGGCGATGACCTCCAAGTGGACAACCCCATATTCGGTTTAGTTTTATCAGCCTTTGTAAAAATTATTTCTGCCGCTGTTTGACCTGTAATAGCATAATGAAACTTATTTTGAACTGTAGCAAAGAAATCCTTTGTAATTTGCGAATTGGGGTCATAATCAATGCTACATTCTTGGAAAATATCTGTAATCTGCAGATATACTCGTCTTTCACTCGTTCGTATAGAACGTATTCTCTCAAGAAGTTCTTTAAAATAGTCCTTACCAAAATATTGTCCATTTTTAAGTCTTTCATCATCGATGGCAAACCCTTTGATCACATATTCTTTTAATCTCTGTGTTGCCCAAATCCTAAACTGTGTAGCCTTTGATGAATTTACTCTATATCCAACAGAGATTATTGCATCTAGGTTGTAGTAAGTAATTTCTCTTGAAACCGTTCTACCCCCTTCTATTTGAACTTGTGCAATTTTTGCACTTGTTGAATTCTCTTGTAGTTCGCCGCTTCTGTAAATATGCCTTAGATGTTTCGTTATAACTGTTCTATCTACGCCAAAAAGCTGAGCAATTTTATCTTGAGTTGCCCAAATAGTTTCATCACTAAATAGCACTTCTACCTTTATCTCTCCGTTTGGAGTTGTATAAAGTAGGAAATCATTGCTTTTAGTTTTTGATAAATTTTTCGTATCGTTTTTCATTATTTGGAATGATCCTACTGGGACAAGTGTTGAACCAATTATACCTCTGGCTTAGCTAACTTAACAATGTTTTTGGCCAGATCTTTGAGTAATAGAATATGTGGCCTGTTAAAATAAATTACTCGGTGGGACTTTCTCTATTGTAACGCCCTGGATATCAACCGCAAAACCACTTCTTGACCAAAGCCAAAGCGCCGAATGTATTACTTCTGGCTTGATCCCCATAGCTTTTAAAAGTGGTCTCCAAGCTAGATCTACGTCTTTAGGCTTAGCATTTTCCCCAACTAGCCCTAATAATTTAGAAGCTCTAATCACGTGCACATCGGGGATAATAGATAATTCATATGGATCAGTGAATGTTATATCAGTAAACCTCGATAATATAAATAACCAGTAATTTGATAATTTAGGACCGCCGATATATGGGAAGTCCGCTTTTCTTTCTTTTTGAACAATTTCAATCATTCTAGCTATTGAAAAATCAGCTTCCTCTGCTAGTTTTCGTGGATCAGCGTCGTATTTTTCCGCGAACGTTAGAGACAACCTGCGCCATGCATCCGGATCTTTAGTAGTTTTTAGTGCTAACTTATGTTTTACCATCGCTGCTTGAATATCTTCAAAACTCGCGTTCGCAACTAAAGTTGGTTCAAAAATAAATCGGGTTTCTTCATCCTGGTAAGTCGCCAAAGCACTAGCCCACATCGCAGGTGAGTTTCTCTGATAGTTAATAGCGCAGGGAAAAGTAAAGTATAGATAGTTTTCCCTAGCTCCTAGGTCTAATCCTGGATGTACCTCATGTTGTTCAGGCCTTGGAAGTCCTCCTGCATTATATACATCAAATAAGTGTCGAATAGATAATTGAATTTCTTTTTGTGACTTCATAGAGTTATATTACTATGAATTGACCTCACGGGGAATCGAACCCCGATTAACAGATTGAGAATCTGTCGTCCTAACCGTTAGACGATGAGGCCGATTATATTCGATTTTTACTACGCTAAGTTGATTCTCTAGACTATCTAGATTGATTTGATTAGTCCGCACCGCCGTCTCCGCCGCCACTGTCTGCTGAATCAGCTGAATTATCAGTACTCGCAGCACTCTCGGTATCTGCTTCAACTTCAGCTGCAACGGATTCAACTTCAGCGGAATCTTCTTTTTCAGTATCTTCCATCTTTGGCGCAATAGCTCCAGTTTCTTCACCCAGAACTGGTTTAGCGCTTGTATCTTCTCCAGATTCACCTTCGATGTCGATGCCCCAGCCAGTTAATTTTGCAGCTAGTCTTACGTTTTGACCATCTCTTCCAATTGCAAGAGAAAGTTGATCGTCAGGCACAACAACCACAACTTCGCGCTTTTCTCTATCCAAAATCTTCACTTCAACAACTTTTGCAGGGCTTATAGCATTTGCGATGAACTTTTCATCGTTTTCATCCCAAAGAATAATGTCGATTTTTTCTTCACGTTCACCAATTCGTAGCTCGTTCATAATCGAATTAATCCTGACACCTTTCTGACCTACGCATGAACCAATTGGATCAACTCCGTCTACATTTGAGTGCACAGCAACTTTACTTCTAGATCCTGCCTCACGAGCAATATTTTTAATTTCCACCGAACCAGTTGTAAGTTCAGGCACCTCAAGTTCAAAAAGAGCTTGTAAGAACTTCGAATCTGCGCGTGACACAAGTAAACTTTTTCCACGAGGTGTTTCCACGATATCTTTCAAAAGTACCTTATGTCTACTACCACTTCTATAGTATTCAGAAACGATTCGATCTTCAGCAGGCATAATTGCAATTGCCTTACCAACTTCCCAAATCACAGTATCTCTATCAACTCTTTGCACAACAGCAAACTCAACTTCACCCAATCTATCTTTGAACTCTTGCAATTGAGTCTCACGCTCAGCTTCTCTGATCTTTTGCAAAATAACTTGCTTTGCAGCCTGGGCTGCAACACGTCCAAAGTCACCTTGTGGAGTAATATCAATTGCAACTGTTTCACCCAAATTAGCATCAAAGCCCAATTTAGATGCTTCTGCTTTCGTAACTTCCGATTCAGGGTCAATCACACTCTTCACAACAACTTTGTTCTGGTTAACTTTGATCGAGCCAAGGTCAGCGTCAATACTTACAGTTATATTTATATTTGATTCCTCTGGATAATTTTGCCTAAATCCTGTGGCGATTGCCTCACCAATAGCCTCTACGACTTCGCCAGCGTCGATACCTCTTTCGGCTGCTATTTGATTAACTGCTGCTAAAAAATCTGTTTGCACTGCCATATCTTTACTTTTCCTGTTAAAATTTAGTTATTCTTAATTTCGCGATTATAATTATTTTTAATTTTAGCAAAAACGACCGTGGTTGGTATATTCGGACGCTCAAGACAAAATCAGAATTCTGATCAAGCAAATGATGAATCAGATCTGCAACAATTTTACCACACAGACGCTGAAACCACATCGTTAACCGAAGTAGAAAATGAGTTCCCACTTGTGGACCCAAAAGAGCAGATTGGATTTGAATTAGAAAGATCGAAAATTACATTCATAAACAGGTTACTACGTGAAATCCGTTCTTGGGAAAATCTAGTAGAGGTAATGCCATTTTGGAGGTCACTGATCAACCCACTAAACATTACTGTGAGTATCTTAACTGCGCTAATAACTGCAGTTATCGTAATAATTAATTTCAATACCATCCCAAATCAATTCCCGTTGATTTTTTCTCGGGTCGCTGCAAATTGGTTGCTAATTGACAAAAGTTTTCTGATTGTTCTGCCGATTATTGTAATTATCGTGCAATTAATTCTTACTAGGCTGATAAGAATAATATTCGACTTCGATAGGAGGTTAAGCGTTGTAATGGGTGCAAATCAACTTATTTTTAATATTTTGTTTATAATTGCGTTAATTGAAATAGTTAATTTAGTTTCTTTGTAAAAATATAATGATTGATATCGCGCAGGAGTGGGAATTTTTCGTAGCTAATTACGGCTTTGCAGTTGGATTAATTGGCATTTGTGCAATTACTGCATTCGTTTTAACTCCTTGGACAGGTGTCTTGGCTAGGAAATTGGGAGCTTTGGACTTGCCTACGAGGTTGAGGCGTAGCGATGATGTAACCAGGAATAGAAGAGTGCATACCGAGGCTATGCCAAGCCTTGGTGGACTTGCGGTTGTTATTGCACTACTGGTGGGGCTTGCGGTTATGGTTGGAACTGGAAGGCTAGAAGTTACTCCACTTATAATTTCACTCGTGCTAGGTGGCGCTGTGATTACAGTTTTGGGGTTTGTAGATTCGGTTTTCGATGTACCAGCAAAGACACAATTTTTAGTTCACATTCTTACAGGTCTACTAGTCGTTTTAAGCGGCACGAAAATTGAGAATATTGAGATTCTCGGACAAGTAATTGATTTCACGTTTCTAACTTTCCCACTTTTTACTGGAGACTCGGTTATTTTAATCCAACCGTTTGCCGATATAATTACAATTCTCTGGATTGTATTTGTTATAAATGCCATAAATTGGGTTTCAGGAATCGACGGTTTAGCTGCCTCAATGTGTTTTGCAGCGGCAATCACATTTATGTTTATTGGAGTGAAATACGAAGTCATTTTCGCCGCGATAATCTCTGCTGCACTCGCAGGCAGTATCCTAGGATTTCTTCCTTATAACATGCCTCCCGCAAGGACGTTTAACGGCACGATTGGGGATATGATGCAGGGCTTTTTACTAGCCGTTCTTGCTATATCCTCTGGCGCCAAACTAACTGCGACATTTATACTTCTGGCCCTACCGATTTTGGATGCACTCTGGGTTTTATACTTTAGATTCGTAAAAAATAGACGTGAAATTAGAAATCCCTTGGATATTCTCAAAATTAGCGATAAATCGCATCTTCACCATAGGCTTATGGATATCGGTTTCTCAGTTAGGCAGACTTTAGGGATTGAATTTAGCATATTCCTACTTTTCTGTGTGGCTGCCTACTATTTTGCAGGATTTAGTACTGAGACTATAGCCTCAATCATTGCGGTATTTGTTTGTATAGTTGTGTTTATCGTTCTTTCGATCATGAAAAGACGTGGGAGGACTGTTAAAAAAGCGGAGAAACCAACTGGACCTGACGCAAGCCAGACGCCAGAAGAGAAATATGCCTATTAGTATAAATGCTAGCTAAACTGTAAAGATAGAATATACTGTATTCATGGGACGACCAAAAACAAACCTGACTCTGCTAGATACTGAACTAAGTGAACTTCTTAGCGAGGGTGCAAATTTGAATCTAAAATATTTATCTAGCAAACATCAAGTTAGTGAAAGTAAACTAAAAGAGATAATCTCAAAACATTTTTATCTCGCTCCTCGCAATATAAAAATCGCACTTGTATATTTATTTTTATTTGTAATTGTTTCTGTGCTGGCTTTTGTATCTGTGAGATATGGGACTGATTTATTTATAGTTTTTATTGCATTTTTTTCTGGTCTACTTATGGGTAGTCCATTTTTAATTCTTCTTTTGCTTCTGCGAAGAGCTCGTAAAGCAGCTAATTTTAGGGTGATATCAGCAGTAGGATTATTTTATTTAGTAGTGATCAGTATTTTATTTATATTTTTAATTTTAGCTTTCGAATTAAATTTAATTATAATTATAATTCCAATATTTTTAATTTATGCATATGTAAAAGAACTACATAAACTTAATAAATATTTTTCAACTTATGGCTACAAATTATAGATTATCGGAAGATCAAGTTGAGTGGGACGAAATCGTCACCAGCTCAGATGAATATAGTTTTTTGCAGTCGTGGGGGTTCGGAGAGTTGCAAAAAGAGCTTGGTAATCAGGTATTGCGGGTTGTTTTTGAGAAAGAAGGTTTCAGAATTGCTGCGCAACTGATTATTGTTGCTGCGAAAAGGGGAAGGATCATGCAACTTAGACACGCTCCACTTTTCTTCTGGAACAAAAAGGAGAATTTAGAGCCTGCACAAAAAAAAGTAATTTTTAATGAATTTCTAAAAGAAATTAAAAATATCGCTGTAAAATACAGAGTAGATTTCCTGAGACTCCAACCACTTATTAAAACAGATTCTGCGGATACTGATTTATTCAAAAACAGTAATTTTAAATCCGCAAATATCCATAACATAGATGCAGAAAAGACTCTGATTTTAAATCTTGAGAAAAGTGAAGAGGAAATTCTTACAAATATGCGCAAACAAACTAGATATTTAATCAGAAAAGCAGGAAAAGATGGTGTTACCGTTAGTGAAAATACAGACCCCAAAGCAGTTGATGTGTTTTTTGCAATTCACCGTGATACTACTGAAAGACAGAAATTTAAAAGTTATTCGCAAAACTATTATCAAAAGTTTTGGAAAGCTGTGAATTCCAAAAGTACTGGGGGGAAATTAAGTGGTAGAATCCTGACCGCCGAATACAACGGCAAAGCTATCGCCTCTGCAATAATTGTGTTTTATGGCAATAAAGCGTTTTATTCAGACGGTGGTTCTTTAACTGAATTTAATAAAATCCCTGCATCTTACGCAATCCAGTGGAAGGCAATCCAAATTGCTAAAAGTCTTGGACTTACCACTTATAATTTTTGGGGTGGGGTAAGCCCGGATCAAGAAAATGCAAATTATCCATGGTATGGAATTGATTTATTTAAAAGGGGGTTTGGTGGTGAGCGAATTGATTATATGCATGCACTGGATTTACCTTTGGGAGCCAAATACTACCTGACAAGTTTATGGGAATGGGTGGAAAAGAAAAGGAGAGGGTATTAATGACGGAGGCTAAGGTAGGATCAGTAAAAGTGGGAGAATCTGCAGAAGCAACAGATATAGTAGGAAATGTAGAAGCATTGCCAATAAATGCAGAAAGCAAGATTACTGAAATAGTATCTACACAAATTCAAAAAGACGGACCAATTTTTGTAGCTGGAGGCGGTTCAGGCGGACACTTGAATGCTGCAGTTGCGACACTGAATTATTGGAAAGAGAAACGACCCGACATGTATCAAAAAGTGATATACATCGGTAGTGAGAGAGGTATGATCGGGGATTCAGTAAAAAGCCTCGAGAGTAGGAAAGTACCTGAATTAGGAATTAAATTTGTTGCAATAAGATCAGGTAAACTGCATAGGAAATTTAACCTCACGACATTGAAACTATTATTTGGTGTTGTACTTGGTTTATTTGATTCATTGAAAATTGTAAGCGTACATAAACCGGCAGTTATTTTCTCAACTGGAGGGTATGTGACCGTGCCACTTATTGTGGCAGCGGCGTTGTTCCGTGTTCCTGTTGTTATACACGAGCAGACGATTGTGGCAGGTTTAGCAAATAAAATTGCAAGTAGGTTTGCTAGTAAAATAATGATCACTTTTCCGGACTCCGCCAAATATTTCCCTGCACATAAGGTTGTGCTAACAGGTGGACCTCTGCAAAAATCACGTTTTAGTTC
This sequence comes from Candidatus Dojkabacteria bacterium, assembly GCA_041738875.1. Taxonomy (GTDB): domain Bacteria; phylum Patescibacteriota; class Dojkabacteria; order CALFHW01; family CALFHW01; genus JBGSOW01. Next base: position 1,066 of record JBGSOW010000036.1, on the reverse strand, counting down.
CGTTTTGCCTGAGAACCTAGAAGTAAATTACCGCGAGTTTTTATTGCGAGTTAAAAATGAAGATAGACCGTTTATATTTATAACTGGTGGTGGCTTGGGATCGCATAAAATTAATATGTGGTTTTTGCAGAATCTCAATCAGTTAGCAGAAAAGTATTATATTCTGATTCAAACAGGTGAGAATAAATTATTTGATGACTTTTCAAAAATAGAGACGGAAATTAGCAAGTTAAATGAAAAAGCAAGAAAGAATGTCTTTGCAGTGCAATGGTTTAAAGATGAAATCGGTTACATCTACAAAAATGCTGATCTTGTCATTGCTCGTCCGGGAGCAAACACTGTGCAAGAATTAGTTGCGTTGAAAAAGATTGCGGCACTTATCCCAATCAAATGGTCTTCAGGTAACGAGCAAATGTTGAATGCAAGATATTTTTTAAAACATAACAAGGGCATAATTTTAGACGAAGATAATCTAGAGGAGGAGTTGAATTTGTACCTTCAGGAATTCAAATAGCATAACAAACAGTCTAATTAGCTTTAGTCTAATTAATTCGTTTTAACGATAATTGCAAAGTCTTCGTTGTTGACACGGTTGAATGCTGCCTCGCTTCCATCTCGTACTTGTGTTTGGAAAGCTTCTTCAAGAGCTCCTTTAGTTCTAGTTTTTGTCCCATCTGAAAAATCATATATCTGCACGTCCCCCCAACCTTCACGGCCTGCTAGGGCAAAACGGCTAATCACCATTTCAACTGCAAGATCCTTTTTCCCTGCTTCGAATGCTTCATTTGTAACGGTTCTACCGACCACATTCGAATAGGCATAAATTCCTGCGTTTTCTTCGATTATCCAAGCGTTGTTGAATACTCTAACCAAATAATCTTTTACTTTACAGTATTCGTCGTTCCTATCGCGGCACTCGGGCGAGTTAAAGGCCATTGGAGAGAGATAATACCCTGGTCTTTGATGTTGACCTCTACCTGAATAAGTAGGTCTAGTAATCAACGCATTTAAACCTGCCAAAGTATCGTCTAATACTAGTTGGTGGATCTTATAATCCGGATGTGCT
>JBGSOW010000008.1:0-22306 GCA_041738875.1 Candidatus Dojkabacteria bacterium | reverse complement strand
TACCACTAAATGCAGAGCAAATCAGAGAAATCCTTACAAAATCATTATAGATAAAGAAGTTCTTAAGGATTTCTTAAGAATTACAAATTAAAATCAGCTATGTCGACAGGTAAGTTTACAAAGCTGATTATAGTATTTCTTGTGATTACAGTTTCGTCTATGATCCTACCTGTTTTATTGCCGGAAATTTCTTTCCATGCATATAAAGCAGATGTATTTGCAAGTTCGGATACAAAAAGCTATCCAATTAGCGATAAAAATAGCAAACGTATAATTATCCCAGCCATTAATCTAAATGCTGAGATTTTAAGAGCAGATAGCGTAGATATCCTGAATGAGCAAGAAGGGGTATGGCTTGATACCTATATAGAAAAGGCAGATTCCACGTCACATTTAGTGCTTGCCGGGCATAGATTCCAGTATCTTCCGCCCAATCAAGCAACTTTTTATCATTTGGACAAATTGAAAGTAGGGGATAGATTGGAATTATATTGGGATGGGCAGGTTAGTATTTACGAATACATCTCCACAAGAGAAGTTGTTCCAACAGATGTTTCTATAAGGGATAGTGCGGAAGATGAAGGGTCAGTGATATATTTATACACATGCACACCAATATTTACAGCTGAGAACAGGTTAGTAGTGAAATTTAAAAAGATATATTGAGGTTATTTTGCAGCAACTGCAGCACCTGAAGTTTGCTGCCAGTTTGCAAGTTGGTAACCCTTTAGTGAAAGACCTTGTCTTAGTTTTTTGTAAGCTTTCATTGAGATTTTTAGAGTTTCGATTTTCCCGTCTGGGTTGATAACTCTAGCAGGTCTTAGGTTTGGTCTCCATGTACGAGTAGTTCTAGGTGCTTTGAAATTCCAAACTCCGTTAGCTCCAGAACGACCACGTCTGTGCCTTCTAGCACCACCGTGTAAAGTTTTTCTGTCTGTTAGATCACATCTGCGTCCCATAGTTTGATGATTATATCTGAAAAATACCTTTTAAAGCAAGATAATTGCCATTATTATTCCAACTAGAATTCTGTATATACCAAAATAACTGAGAATTCGTGGAATGCGAATAATTTTTCTGAAGAATAATAAAAAAGCAATTGAGGAAATTAGTGCGGCTAGGAAACCAAATCCAGCTTCTTGAAAGCCAAAACTGAGTGGCTCGGGATCTAGGAACATTTTGAGAATTCCAGCAAATGTGACTGCGAGGAATATTGGTAAACTAATTATAAACGCAATATCTAGTGCTGTTTCTCTTTTGAGGCCAAGGAAAATTCCAACTGAAGTAGTTATGCCGGACCGAGAAACACCTCGGAGTAAGGCAAGACTTTGTGCGAACCCTAGAAATAGCGAATTTTTTCTGCTTAGTAGTGAGATCGCTTCGACAGCATCGCTTGGGGAAATTGGTTTCGAGCTACTCTGAGAACTTAAGCCGGCATTCGCTGGAGTTTTATCATTATTTTTCGCAAATTGGTCAGCAGCAATTAAAACAATTCCGAAAAATACGAGGTTAAAGATCACGAGTAAATTGTTTTGTGAATCAGCAAAGCCCGTCAAATACAAAAAAAGACCAATAATCCCTGCTGGAATCGTCATTAAAACGAGATTTTGGATGAGTGTATTACTAGTGGAAAAATTTGCTGAGATTTTGTTAATTATAATTCCAATTTCTTTCCGGTAAACAACAGCAATAGCAATAAAAGTTGCAATATGCAGAAAGATATCAAATTCAGTTGATTGAAAAGCAAAATCATAGCCCAAGCCTAAACTTTCGTTGAGCTGGCTCACTAAAAGCAGGTGGGCACTACTAGATATTGGTAAAAATTCTGTAATACCTTGGATAATACCGAGGATGATTGCTTCCAGCATGATGTTTGATTAATTAGGTTAATGTTTAATTTTATTCTAGCAGGCGTTAGTCAAAAAAAAATGTTTCTGATTAGAAAATTTTATGCTATAGTCTCGGTAAAATAAGTTAAAAAATTCATATTTTGCATAAAAAAAATATAGCTACTTGGTTTCTGCGGATTAAAGATAGAAATGTCATAGCTATAGTCTTGATATCCTCGATTTTGTTGATAATAGCGCTAATTGCGCAAATACCCCAAACACGTACTATTGTTGAGCCAAGCGCACAAGTATCAAATGACTACACGCTCGAGAGTATATCTGTGAATATAGAAGGCGAGAATGCATTATCAAACACTCAGCAATTAATAAATTCAGATTCAGGTTCTGATTTTCTAAGTTTAGAGACGGTTGGCGAAAACTATAAATTAGTTTTAGTTAGTGGGAATAATGTTAGTGAGTCAAACGAAGTCACAATTATCGAGGAGGCAGACGTAACGATTGCCATATTCGCTGGAACTAACTTTGTACTCTATCAGAAGACTGGTGAAGATTATGGCATTTATTCTTACAATATCCCCGCAAAGGCAGGCAAACTTGTAATCAAATCTTCTGATCCTGAATCTTTCAATAATATTACGTTACTTGATAATGAAAATTACTTTTATGTCGAACCTAAAACTGGCAACTACGGCTATGGGAACCTTACAACTGGGGAAATAACAGAAGCAGGTCAAAAGTCTCTTCGCATCTCTAGTACTGCAAATGTAAATCAATCTGCGCTAAACTATCCGACTGTTTCGCCAAATGGAGCGATGATAGCGCTATCTGAGGTAGTTGAAACTGAAGGTGTAGAAGAAGTTTCGCTTAAAGTATTCTCGACAGTAGTCAGGTCTCTTGAAGATCCAATTTTCGCAAGTAAGCTAAGTGCTGGCAAAGTTGATCAATTTGTATGGACTAGTGAAAGTAACTTTTTAGTTAGTAAAAACTCTGCTGTGATCGCAGATATAGAGCAGAAATCTATTGAGGAATTGGGAAGTCCATGGATGAAAACAACAAGTAAAATCTCGCCAGATGGTAATCTAGTGGTTTTTTGTACTGAGCAGACTTTAGTTGGAAATTGTTTTATCAGAGATATAAACACAAAAACTAGCACCTCTCTAGATGTCGAAGTTTCAGAAGCTTTCTGGCTAAATTCACGAGACCTAGGATTAATTGTGGGAGAATCACTATATAGCTTTAATTATGAAAACAAGGTAGATCCACTTAGAAGAATCACAGATAGAAGAGGTAGCTTCGAAGTTATAGAATCAAATGGAAAAGTAGTAGTTAGATTAGATAGCGAACTTATGGAAGTAAGTAGCCTAGAGAGGCAGGCTATATGATCAAAAGGATTAATTGGAGGCGAGATATTGCAAAAGCATTCAGAAAAATAAATCGGTTGGTACCTGCTTCAAAAAGAAAACTGTACTCATATGCTTCAGTTCTATTTGTTGTACTATTTTTAGCAGTTTCAACTCTTCTAACTCCAAATGATTACTATCAGGTTAGTCACTATGATTTTCCTGATGTGAAACCTGTGAGTGTTGAATTGAGTGAAGAAGCAGTTAAGGGAGAGCTTTTATTGAATTTTAATGATGGAATTAGTAGTCAAGAAAAACTCGCGTATTTAGAATCAATCAACGCAGAGTTGGTATACGACTTTGAAGATACAAATAGCATGCTAGTCAAAGTTAGTGACGAAAGTGTGGTTGCAACTATAAATAGTGAGATAGTAAATAGCGAGCCAAACTATTTTGCAACAATCCAAGCAGATTACCCGGAAGCTGTTTCAGATGAGGATAGGCTGAATACAAAATATATTGATACGCCTGCAGACGTTGATTTCGGAAGAAGTGAGTATCCATCGCAATGGGCACTTGAAAAAATTGGGTACACACGAGTAAATCCAGTTAGTACAGTTGATGTAAAAGAAAAAGTGGTTGCAGTTATTGATACTGGAGTATGTCTTGATAATCCAAGTTTAGAAGGTAAATTAGTTGATGGCTGGGACTTTGTAGACAATGATTCTTTAGCGCAAGACGAACTTAACCACGGCTGTGCAGTAGCTGGAATTATTGCTGCAGATATTGAGAAGGGAGAAATTCTAGGAATAGCGCCGAACGCAAAAATTATGCCTTTAAAAGTAATAGATAACGAAGGGAAGGGAACTTATAGCGACCTTGCAGCAGCAATAATTTTTGCGGCGAATCAAAAAGCTGAGATTATTAATATTAGTGTTGGTGGCAATTTTGATTCAGTAATATTGAAAAGGGCGATTGACTACGCAACAGCTAAAGGTTCAGTAATCGTTGCAGCAGCTGGTAACACTTCTTCAAATTCAGTTCTATACCCTGCGGTATATGAAAACGTTATCTCAGTTGGGTCAGTAGGGAGAAATTTGGTTGTTAATTCTTTCTCAAGCAGGAGTGAGAAGGTAGATTTCTGGGCACCGGGTGAGGCAATAAACTCATTAAGCTTGAACCATTCTACAGAATTCTTTTCAGGAACTAGTTTCGCAGCACCTTATATTTCTGGTCTTTTGGTGAATCTAGCAGGCATCGATGTTAGTCAAGCAAAGGGCGGCTTTCTAACTTCTTCGGGAGAGAAATTACTCGTTAATTTTGAGCTAATAGATGATGAAGTTATCGGTTGGGGAGATAGCATTGTTGATCCTGTATATATCGTAAATGATCCAAATGAACAATTTATCACTCCACAATATTCAACTCCCTGTGTATCAAGGTATTCGCAAGGTTGGTGGTCAGGGGCACAGTGTCATATTGAGGGGATTTGGCAGACAAATACTAGTCCGTATCAATATAAAATCGTAACTCAGGGCAGGACTTATAACTTTATTATAAGCAACGCCGCACACTTTTTAGGAAGCTTGGTGAGGTTAAATGTCACATATACAGGGCAGTATTCATTTAGAATTGATTCAATAAATACCGTAAACAGAGCACCTATCGGACACTTTGATGCAGTTGATCCAACAAGTCTTTTGATTAGTGGTTGGGCGTTTGACCCTGACCATTCGAGTAGTTCAATTTATGTGAGATTAATTGTCGTTCCTCAAGGTGGTACAGCAAAAGAATTTTTCGCGCTAGCAGACAAACCAAGGCAAGATGTTAATTCGTACTATGGTGTTTCTGGAAATCATGGGTTTACGTTCAAAATACCAAACGAATACACATCTGGGAACCATACTTTCTATATGTATGGGCTAGATACTACGAATGGCAGCGCAACGCAGCTTACGGCCTCTCCGAAAACTATAAATATAATCTACAAAGGTTTTCAAGCACCTGCAAATCAAATAGTTTCTTTCGACCCAGGGAAACTGAAAACTTATGGTTATCATTTACCTCAAGGATATCGTGCAGACATCATAAATATTGCTAATCAAAGTATTTCAGCAATACCACATCAAACTCCAGCTGACCCAGTAAACACCGCTAATGGCTTCCTAGATCATACTGTGGTCGATTTAAAATACCCAGAGGTTGCGGGCGTACCATTTGAATTTAGAAGGACATATAACTCCGATAGTAAAACAGTAGGTATTCTTGGTGTTGGATGGCGTACCTCCTATGATATTAGGGTTATTGCAAACAACTTTGGAGGTTACGCCCTTTGGACAGTACTTTTCCCAGATGGTCATGGACAGCATTTTGAAGAACCTGATTATGACTATAGATTCTTTAGTAGCACTTTGAATGCAATAAGCCCAGAAAGTAAAGGAAATCTAACGAGGAATGCAAATTCAAGCTGGGATTTCACATACAAAGATAAGCAAACTGGTCAGACTTTTGTATTTTTTGGTAATGGTACAAGCCCTAAAACATTTGGAAAAGTAAAGAAAATTACTTACCCAAATGGCGCTGAAGTCGATCTACAATACGATAGCAACGGCTATCTAGTCAAAGTAAATGACGCTCGCTATGGCAGGGAATTTAATTTGTCCAATGACTCTTCAGGAAGAATATCTTTCATCTCAGATAAATCAGGACGTAAAGTTAAATATAGCTATCTGGCTGACAATCACATAAGCGATGTCTGGAATCCTTTAGATGGCAAGACGACCTATACATACATAGCAGCGGCAGGCAGTCCAAGTACTCTTCGTATTAAAACAATTACTGATCCAAACGGTATAAAAATTGAGGACAACACGTATGATAGTTTAGGAAGAGTATTGTCTATTAAAGATGGTAGAAACAATACCAGAACATATGCATATACTACCAGCGGAACAGATACAATCACTACTTTAACCGATCAAGAGGGTGGTATTACTAGGCACAGACATAACAACAAAAACTATCTGCTTGAAGTAATTAAACCAAACGGTGACACATCAAAATACGAATACAATAATAGAGGTGACCGAATTAAAGAAACTTTGCCAAATGGAAAAGTCTATAATTATGAGTACGATGAAAAAGGAAATAGAACTCTAGTAGTAAATCCAGATGGTAAATCAACAGCAATTACTTACAATTCTGCAGGTAAACCTTTGCAGATAAAAGAAGATGGTAATAACAGGATAAAAACTTTCCAATATGACCCAGTTACCTTTAACCTCACCAAAGAGACCGACCCGCTCGGCAAATCAATCATCTATAACTATAATGCCGAAGGCCAACTTATATCCACAATAGATAAAGTAACCACTTTTGAACCATGGACGGAACAATTCTCATATACAGAAAACTGGCGAGTTGACCGAAATCTGAGACTTCTTGGAGATGTAAATGGCGATGGTAAAGACGATATTATTGGTTTTGCAGATAATGGAACACATGTTTCCCTTTCGGAGGGAGATGATTTCGAAGTAAGTCAACGTTGGCACGATAGATATGGATATAACGATGGATGGAATATAAATACGCATGTAAGAATGATTGGAGATGTAGACGGAAATGGTATTGATGATTTTGTAAATATAAGTACCAATCATGTGGCAGTAAGTATCTCGAACGGAACTAAGTTCCTAAATGCTACTGCATGGCTTTGGAATTCTTATTCTGAAAATACAGGTTGGAGAGTTAACCGAAACCCAAGAATGCTTGCGGATGTAAATGGAGATGGTAAAGTCGATTTAATTGGATTCCATGAAAATGAAGTAAAGGTTTCTCTTTCTACTGGGACAAATTTCACATCTATGTCGAATTGGTTGACTGATTTTACAATTGGACAAGGTTGGGAAGTAAACAATCACCCAAGATATGTAGCTGACGTAAATGGAGACGGAAAGGCAGATATTGTGGGATTTGGTCCCGATGGAGTTTACGTTTCTTTATCTGATGGCTCGCAATTCTTACCTAAAACTCTTTGGTCATCAAATTTCGCAACTAATTCTGGTTGGAATAACCCAGACCATATAAGAACAGTTGCTGATATAGACGGCAATGGGATTTATGACATAGTAGGTTTCGGAGAAAATTCGGTAGAGGTTGAATTTTCTACTGGGAACAGTTTTGCCAATAAGAGTGTTATAGACACCAGATTTGTTTCAGCAGCTGGTAATTGGACTATCGATAAAGATGTAAGGCTTTTAGGTGATATAGACGGCGATGGGATTGATGATGTAGTTGGCTTTGGGAATACTGGAGTTTATGTAAATAATTATAATAATGGCGCGACAACCTATCAGACGTACGATAGTAATGGCTATATAAATTCAAATAGCACTATCGGTGCCTCAATTGTCAAAACTACTTACGTCAACGACGTTCTTGGAAATATTCTCCAAGAAACTGATCCTCTTGGAAATACAACTTCACACACATACAATTCTTTAAACCAAAAAACATCACAAACAGATTCTAGAGGAGGAGTAACTCAAAATTATTATGATCTACTTGGGAATCTTATACGAGAAGTAAACGCACTTGGTGTCGAAACTTTCTATACGTATGACAACAACTACAACCTTATAAAGATTCAAACAGGAGATAGAATACAATTATTTGAATACAACGGAAACGGTTTAAAAACAAAAGAAACTGACCCGAAAGGTAATTACGTAGTGCATGCATATGACAGTACTGGAAGGAATGTGAGTTCAGAATACTTCGATGCGTCAGGAGTTCTTCTTTCAAACAATTCCCGGACGTATTACCCGGGTGAAGAGATTGCAACTGAAACCGATTCAAACGGTGTTGAGACATCTTACCAATACAATTCCATGGATCTAGTAACTTCAGTAACACGTTCGGGACAAACAAGAACAATGGAATACGATTTCTGGGGGAATATAATTTCAGAATCAGATTTTGAGGGGAATATTACGAGGTACACATTCGATGGGCAGAACCAGCTTCTTACCAAAAAGAACGTACTGGAAGACCTCGGTAATGGCAGTGGAGAACAATATAAATATGACGCGAACGGAAATCTGGTTGAGCTAACTAATACTCTGGGACATACTACAAAGCTTGAATATGACAATTTCAATAGACTCCTTAGTACCACAAATTCGCAAAACCAGACTTCGAGTAATAAATACGACAAAGTAGGTAATTTGATAGAGAATGTGAGTTTTGGAGGTACGATCACCACCATGACTTATGATTCAGTTGGTAATTTATTGAGTAAAATTGATCATTTAGGTAATCAGAGTACTTTTGAATACAATCTTAATAACTTAAAAACAAAAGAAACTGACGCCAGAAACCACTCAACTAGCTTCAACTACGACCAATACGATCAAATCACGAGTGAAGTGAATCAAATAGGGCATGTAAAAGTATACTCATATGATTTAACTGGCAATGTTTTAACACAGACAGACGAGGAAAACCGCACGCAGAGTTTCGAATACGACGGCCTTGGTAGACTGATTGCTACAAATAAAAATTCGATAGTCGATGGAGTAAACACGACAACCACAGAGCGCAACGAATACGATGGAAACAACAATATCGTAAAAAAGATCGACGCAAAAGGCCAGGCCACGACATATACTTTTGATGACTTCAATAGAACAACTAGAATCACCCACCCTGACGAGAGTTTTGTGTACTCGACATATTCTCCAAATGGTAATCTATTAAGCAAAAGAGATGAGAGAGGTGAGGTAGCAAACTTCATATACGATAAATTAAATAGATTAACTAAAGAAATAAATCCACTTGGACATCAGAAGACTTATACATACAATCCTTCAGGGGAAGTTCTAGAAGAGTCAGACTTTAAAGGTCAAAAAACGATTTATGAGTACGATTCTCTAGGAAACCAAACCAAGATAACAGATAGGCTTGGGCAAATATCTCAACTTGAGTACGACTTGGATGGACGACTACTGAAAATAATTTATCCAAATAATTTAGTTGAAGAATTCACCTATGACGCTGTTGGTCGCAAGATAAAAGAGAGTAGGGTCGCTACTGACTTACCAGAGCCTTTAAACGATGAATACAGCTACGACGAGATAGGCAATCTTATAAATAAAAAAGATGCCAAAGGAAACCAAACCACTTACATCTATGATCAGCTAAACAGAAAAACGGCTGAAATAATGCCTTTGAATGTAAGACTGGATTATACATATGATAAATCGGGTAAACTTATCAGTGAAAAAGATCCAAATGGCAATTTCAGCTACTACACGTACACTCCAGACGGCAAAATTCGTACGAAAACCGATGCTATGGGCTTCGTTACTACCTTTAATTACGACGCAAACGGTAATCTTATCAAAAAAATTGATCCACTAAATAATGTTGAAAGTTATACTTACGATTCTAGAAATAGACAAACTTCTACTATTGCACCCGATGGAACGGTAAGCACAAAGACTGAATTTGATGAGGTTGGGAATGTAGTAAGGAAGTTTGATGGTAATAACAACCTCACCCAATACTTCTACGATCCTGCAAATAGAATAGCTTCTGTCACAGATCCTACAAACGGTGTAATCACATACATCCACGACAACAACGGTAACCTGAATATGCAAACCAACCAGCAGGGTATTGTAGTCAGTTATTCATACGATGCTTTGGATAGGGTTGTAAATAAAACGGATGAAAAGGGGCAGATCTGGGGTTATAGTTTTAACTCAATGGGTAAACTCACAGGTACTATCGACCCAAACAACAAAACTGATATCAATGAATACGATAGTTTGGGTCGCAGGGTAAAATCCCTTTTCCAAAGTGATAGCTTGGGGCTGGTCGAAACAGTATACTCTCACGATAATCTAGGTAATGTAATAGGCGTGACAGATGCAAATGGGAATACTACTTCATACGAATATAATGAACTATCCAGGAATACGAAAATAACTAACTCAGAAGGTAAGACAAAACTGTTTAACTACGATCCAAATGGTAATGTAACGCAGGTAATTGATGAAAATGGTAATGCGACTACAAGTGCCTATGATGCTAATAATCGTTTATTGACAGAAACGGATTCTTTGAATACAACAATCCAATATGAATATGACCCAAACGGCAATGTGACTAAAGCAATCAACCAAATGAATAGTGCCCGTACATATACTTACGACTCAAAGAACAGACTTGCGACATATAAAAATGCAATAAATGGTAATCATACATATGTTTATGATGCCAACGATAATCTGGTAGAAGAAGTAAATCCTCTCGGTGGTATAGAAACATACACTTACGACTCTTTAAATAGAAAACTAAAAGCAACGGGTGGAGTATTTGTCAGAGAAGATAATACTTATGACTCTTTAGGTCGGGTGGTGAAGACTAAAGACGGTCTAGGGAATGACACTAATTATGAATACGATACTTTGGGCAGACTATTGAATGTAACTGACGCTGAAGGAGGAGTAACTAGATACGAATACGATGTATACGGGAATCTTACAAAGGAAATCAACCCTCTTGGTGGAGTTTCAACATACACTTACAACGATTTGAACTATTTGATCAGTGAGAAAGATCCTTCTGGCAAAACATGGAACTATGAATATGACAAAATGGGCAATAAAACTAGAACAGTTGATCCTAAGGGTCAGGTTATTCGCCAAAACTACGATAGTATAGGAAGAATAACTGCAAAAGAATTCCTAGATGGCGACCAAAATCCACAACAAGAATCAGTCTACTACTCATATGACAATGTTGGTAATATTATATCTGTAAATAACTCCTCACTTACTAATAACTTCACGTACGATAATGCTTATAGAATGACGAATGCGTCTGATTCTAGAGGTTATTCAATGGGATATGAATACAATAATGCAGGAAACGTGACCAAACAAATATATCCGGATCAGACGCAGGTAGAATATATCCATAATGGTGAGAACTATATATCGAACATGTTTGTTAGATATAGTGGTGATTCTCTTACGCAATCATCTGGTATTTCTCTTATGACAAGGTTCACGTATGATCTTGCTGGAAATCTTGTAAGGCAAACAAATCCAAATGGGACGGGTACTCAGTATGTATATGGGAAGAATAATCAATTAATTAACGTGAATACCTATAAACATTTGATTGGGAAGACAGCACATGTTGATTATTTCATTGCAAGATTTGCATACACCCTTAACGCAAATCAAGATCGAGTTAGTACCTCTATTATTACTAATTGCGACAAAGATAATAACTGTAGTTCATCAAATACATACTCATCATCGGAAAACTATACCTACGACAAAACGAGAAGGGTTAAATCTGTTATTCATACTTCAACTCACCCTGAGCATACGATTGATCAAACCTATACGACTTCATACAACTACGACGGTAACGGAAACAGACTGTCTATGAATAGCAACAGACTGGGGGGGGCGAATACTATCAACTATACCTACAATGAAAATAACCAATTGCTTTCTGAAAACGATTGGACTTATTCTTACGACGATAATGGTAATCAGGTTTCGAAAAATCATGTGTCATCTGGTGAATTTATTCAAATGGGTTACGATCGTGACAATCAACTTACTTCGGTAAATAGTAGATTTGCAACAACTGGTAGTGAACAGGAAAATTATCTGATTAATTACAATTATGATGGTTTGGGTAGGAGAATTGGGAAAGTGAATGCAAATGCAGGTCCTCTTGGCTCAAATACTCAGAACGAGGCATATGATGGTGTTGAGAGTCAGGAATATGTTTATGAAAAGTTGGGTTTTGATCTTCTTGCTGACTACACGAAACGAGTGGACGCAAGTATTTACGCTGCAAGTGACGGCGTGTTTAATCTTCATACTAATCATTTCCTTCTGGATGTTCAGAAAGATATGCCAATTCCTGTTGCGATGATGGATGTTGCTGAGCGCGAAGTGAGCTCTCTTACAAGTACTTGGTCGTGGGAGCAGAGACCTGGTGGTGGTGCAAACGATTGGTTGGTAACTCCGGATAGTAATCAGAGATTTTCTTACCTTGCTCCAGATGGATTGGGTAGTGTCGTTGCTCAGACTGGAATTGATTTGAGATACGAAGCAACGACTAATGGTGGAAATGAGAATTTTACGACACCTATTTCCATGAGAGGCCCAACATTTATAAACCAACATAGGTTTGATGAATACGGTAATAAATTAAACAATACGAAATCATCGGCTCACGGCTCTGGTATGCCTGATTTCTCATCTAGACAATACTCTGGTCAGATTTACGACGTAGAAACGAAATTCAGCTACTATGGCTCGAGATACTACGATGCTGCAAATGGAACGTGGAACAAACTAGACAGCTATAGAGGCAGAACAAATCACCCGTCAAGCAGAAACAGATACGCCTTCGTAGACCAAAACCCAGTAAACAACGTAGACGTTTACGGCTTCAGCTCGCAAAGTGAATTAGATTCTTTGAAACAAAAAATTTATAGTCAGGAGTTCGAGCTTGACTTCATGAAAAGAAATTACGATCGTGTAAATTTATTGAAAGGAATAAATGATCAAGATTTTAAGAACTATCAATATCAAGCTGGCAATCGCTTGAATTGGCAAAGAGTAAATATATTTGGAATATTTAATAACCAAGTGCACCAAGCACAGCAAGAGGAGTATAAAGCCTATGGGAATTATATTGAGAGTGGAAGTAACTACCTGCTTGCTCTAAATACTTATACTAAGGCTTATGGGAATTTGAGTGAATTCCAGAGAATGACTGACAGAGTGCAGGCTGAGATCAACACTTTGAAATCTAAAAAAGATGAGTTAGAGAGAAAAGCAAGAGCTAGTTCAAATGCGTCACCTATAATTCAAAGAATCAAATCGGGAGAATCATCCTCAACTACTATAAAAACGATAATGGCTCAAAATCCTTCGATAAGTCATCAAAAATGGGATTTTACTCAAACTGCTGACAATTTTAATTATGTTGCCGATACACTTTTATCAATTCCATTTAGAATTGCAGAAAAAGCATATAATCATGGTAAACACGGAAAATCAATTACTACTACTGAATACCAATCGGAAATACTCGGTAAGGCGAAGCGGGATAATCAAGACAATATAGATGTATTAGAAGTCGTTTACAATATTCTTGTAGCGGAAGGCTTTACAGATGCAGAATATTTGAATGTAATTCAAGAAAAGATTACTGAACTTAAGAATGCTAATCAAGAAGTATTGTATAACCGAATACGTAATGACTCATCAACTGCAATTCAAGAAGGCCAATCGGGAGTCTTTTCGGAGATAGCACACACCGCTCTAGATGCAGGAGGAATGATACCTATAATTGGAGAGCCTATAGATGTAGTGCATGGTATAATTTACGCACTTGAAGGTGATGGAGTAAATGCTGGGTTATCAATTGCCGCTGCCATACCAATACTAGGGAATTTCACTACAGCAGGAAAGACAGCATCAAAACTATCAAAGGTAGGGAAGACTGTAGATACTGTAGAAGATGTCGCAAGTGCAAGTAAACTAAACATACAGAGTAGCACAATAAGATCTAGCAGTGGGAGTAATAATGTTATTGGAAACGGATTAAAATATAGCAGTAATAATTTCGCAAGAAATTTAAATGAAATAAGTCCTAAACCTAGTCCTAACCATCAAGCTCATCATGTTTTCCCGCAACAAAAAGATCTTGCAGAAAGGTTTAATAAAGCAGGTATTGATATTCACCACCCGAAATATGGTTCTTGGTGGGATGCTACCCCGGGGAAAAAAGGTAATCATTCTAGTATGTCAAAGTCTTATAATAATGAATGGGATAATTGGTTTAGAAGAAACAAAGAGTATTCAAAGTCTGATGTTCTGGATCAAGGTAAGTTTTTAATGAAAAAATATGGACAAGATATAAATTTTTGAATCAAATAATATGAGATGGTATGAATTTATAGTATCGAGTCGACCAAAAAATCAGTATGTATCTTTTGGTTGGCTTGAAAAACTTATACTCAGTAATGGTGAAATTGTAAATAAACCTAAAGTTAATGATATTATAGAATTAACATATAAGAACGATTTAGATAGTATTAGTTCAATTGATATAACATTAGATCACCAAAAAGATAGACAGGACGAACAACCTCCTCCTGACTTTTTAAGCATAGATATAAATTTCGTAGGTGTTAATTCTAGAGCAAGAAAATTCTTAGACAACTTGAATATAGAGTACTATTCTATTCCGATCAAGTTTACCAATTCGGAAAATTCTGACTATAAAATGATATTTTTCAACCATATAGATATTTTAGATCTAACAAGAATGAATGCATTTGTGAAAAATAACCAAGTCAGATTATCAGGGTCAGGAACTCCCGTCAATGAAGTATATGTAGAACCTCTCGTCAATAAATACCAAGGCATACATGCGGTTAAATACCTAGGGACATCAGTTATTTGTGATGAAGCAACCAAGGAAGCTTTAGAGAAATCAAAATTAACTGGATTTAGATTTAGTGAGGTAAATATATCAAATAGCAAATAATTTCGTAGTAATTATGAAAAAAACTATTAGACACATAGCAATAGATAATAATGATAAGTTTGTAGCTTTTGGGGAGTTTAAGAGTATGGTTTATGTATATGAGCTGTTAGTAATGAAGCAAGTCTCTGCATTTAAAACTAATCTAGATTTCGGTGGGACTAGACTTTCTATATCGAACGACAACAAAAATATACTAGCAGGTGCATATAACAAATATGGTATAAGCGCTTACGACATCAATAATGGACTACTGATTTGGCAAAATAAGACAATTAAACAATTGCAAATAATTAAACCAAGTGTTAAAAACTCTGAGCATATATACGTATCTTCTGAAAAAGACGGTACTTTTTTACTTAAAGAGAAAACTGGAGAGATCATCTCTAAGTTACTTGGAGTAAGTAAAATATGGGATGATATTGATGGGCATGAGGTTATGTTTCACATAAATAAAGGTAAAATTATAGTTTCGCTTAACTCTAATATCTTGGGAGAGATTAGATCAGGTACGAACCTTGTTTTTGATATATGTTTCATTGGTAAAAGATTTCTTATTGCCGAAGGAAACCAATTGCATTGTTACAATAAACTAAATCTAGATCAAGTCTGGAGTGTGGAATTGTCTAGTGATGAAATGATTTTAAATTTGGTATATGACAAAGAGAATCTGGTGGTGTATGGTGTTAGAACTAACATAAAGACCGGGAAAAGATCCCTTATAAATATAAATCCCGAGACAGGTGAAATATCAATGATTCGCGAGGTAGAGGCAAATGCTGTGCAATTCTTTAATAGTGGTCGATCTATTATTACGTCTAGCGGTGAAATTATTGAAACCAAGACTGGGAATATAGTTTCTGTTATAAATATATCTTAAAACTTATTCTAAGGTGAGTAGAGCTAACTAATATGACGAAACAATTGAAATAGTATACCAATGGACTTTACAAGTACGCCTCTAACTGGGATAAACGACAATCCAATATCAAGGAAGTTGAGAGAAAGGTACTTAAAACAAGATCCTAAAACTCTTGAAAAGATAAACCAGCTGTTCAATGCTGATGCAAGAGACTACCAGCTAAAAAAGATAAAGAGATCTAGGAATAAACCACTGGAGGGAGATATCTTCGTTTTATCCCCAAGAGAGAATATATATTTTTACGGACGTGTGTTAAAAACGAATATCAAACATATAAAAGGTGATACATTTATCGATGGTAAATCTGTAATAGCAATCTTTAAATCGAAAAGTAAAACTCCAGATATAGTGAATTACCGCGCAGACTATGATGATTTATTAACAGAACCTGCAATAGTTGATTACAGCTATTGGTCACAAGGATACTTTTTTACAATTGCAAATGAAGTAGTATCTGAGAAGGAGAAAAAGTTAGACTTAGGATTTTACAGCATTGGTAAAGGCAAGTACTATTTTGAGAATGGTGTAGAGATTGACCATGAACCGAAGTTGATGGGGACATATGGAATTACAACAATTACCGGCATTGCACTGATGGTTAATGAAGAATTAATATTGAATCCTAAACTACTTGACTTCTAGCTATGGTATTTTATTATTTACGTTAACCTAAGGTAGAATATCAGAGATAAACAAGCATTTACCTAATGAAGCACCAGTATTTGAAGTTAGACCTTAATAGTTAAATGAACAAGAGCGCTAAGAAAAATTTAATATGGAAAACGCTGAAACCGTTTGCCGAGAAGAATGGATTTAAACTAGATAAGTCATTAGTATTAATTAGAGAAAAAGACTCCATTCTTCAGGTAATTAACTTTGATTTACCATCAAGTGGGTTTAATTGCGATATTGCAATTCAGCCATTATATTTCCCTGCAGACGGTATTAATTTATCCCTAGGGACTAGGCTTAACAATTTGGATCCTAATAACAAAGGTATATGGGGATATGGTGATAGTGAAGAAGAACTCCTAAAGGATTTAGATGAAGTAATTTCTCTTCTACAATTTGAGGCTATGGCGTGGTTTGAATTATTGGATACTCCTCACAAAGTTATTTCTTTTATAGAGAATGATTTATCTGGAAATAATAGCAATAGAATTGTATTATGGTTCCCTCCTTTTCTTAAGTATATGTATCTGGCGTTAAGCTATATGCACATTAAAAAGTACGAAAAATCTAAATTACCATTAGAAAACCTCTATAATATTCTAAAAGATGACAAAAGAGAAGGCTGGGTTACAGAAACAAAAGAACTGACTTTAAAACTTATTTCATTAGTAAAACAGGATAAAAAAGAAGAGATCGATATAGAGATAAATAAATACATTGCATTTACTAAGGAATCAATAAGCAATAAATATTGAGTATGGATAAATATAAAGAAATAAGAAATCTTATTATAGATTCCGACGATGCTGTTAATTTCTATAGGAACGAATTTCGCAGTTATGAGAGAGTGAGATTTGAGCATACACCTTTATAGACATGGTATACACACTGAATTTAACTAAAACTATTACTTCTATAGATCAGTTTAAACATTTCTTTGGTGTTCTTGTTGCTCACTACAACGGGTTCTACCTAGACATATATAACTCTCGTTTGGCTAGACAGGAAAAGGTTCTTATAGATTCAAAAAGTGGAATCAAATCTATCGAGGAATACATCGACATAGTATGGGAAGAAAATGTCGATGGCTTAAGATCTGTTCTTTATAGTGATGATAACACTTATCTAGGGAACATTTTAGTCGATAGAGTAACTAGTTATAAAGACACCCATACCTGTTATTTCAGCTTACCTGATCATTATCCATCAAAAAACAGCAAAAATGTTAGCCAGAAGGATATTGTTTTTGAGATATTGGGAGATGAAGTTAACTACAAACATCTCATAAACCTATTTGTAAAATCAGATTATGTACTGAAACATCGGCAAGATTCATATAAAGATCACTTTGCAGAGATAGGAGTCATGCGTAAGCCACGAAAGAAGGATGAAACAGTTCACGGAGCTAATATGTTATTTAAAATCAACACTTTCGACGCTATTCTTGAGAATTCCAAAGAGGTTATTAACTTAGGCAATGATCTATATTACTACTGTCTTTATGACATTTCCGATGTAGAAGAAGTTAAACGGAATCTACACAATATAATATTACCAGTACAAGATAAGATAGCAAAAATTCATCAGGATGAGACTATACAATTGCGTAAGAGCGAAGGATTTTCATTCATGAAACAACCTGATCCAGAAGAGATGAGCAATAAACTGCAAGAGGACATGAAACAGATTGCAAGCGACCTAGTAAGGAATCTAAGTTTAATGGGCAGAGATAATAAATTAGATTTCTCTGAAGACTCAATTTATGAAATCGATGTCATTTTGAAAGAACTAAGTGATGAAGCAAAGTTATTCAAAGATGATGAAAAAGAAAAAGAGATGCAAAAGGTGAATGAACTTCTATATTATCTGTCAGTGTACTTTGGTGAAGTGGTAAAAAGATTGAATCATGGAACTAAATGGGTAATGGTTCAAGATGGTAAGTATTTTCAACAGTATTTGTTTCTTCCAGATGGGACAAAGATGCTATCTTCAAATATAATTAGGAAAGTATTTGAAAGTAAATCAAGTTCGCTAATGAATAGCTATAATGTATTAGTAAAAAAGAATGACTAACGAGGAAATAAATCACAAAGAGCTGGTACCATATGGTTTCGAGAAGCAAGTTAATCCTGTTTTTTATGAGCTATTAATTGGGGATACAGAGAAGTTCGCTTACCCCGTACCTGTTGTAGAGGGGAATCCAATGTCTTTGATGAAGTGCTATAAATGTGAAGGGATTGAAAGACGAGTGCTAGGTCCAAGTAATTTGAGATTAGTTGGAAATAAAATTGCTGACATTTATTATCATCCGAGATATGTTTTGGTTGGCAGCAAAGTAAGCTCATTACTAAAGGAGAATAATTTAATAGGCTATAAGTTGTCTGAGGTAATAGTTAGCAGTGCAGAAGGTATAGAAGAGGATCACCTGAGTGAACTAAGAGGGTTGGAGGTATTAGGTAGATGTTATAAAATCACATCAATTAGCGGAGATGAGATAAAGCATTGTTCTGCTTGTAGTAAGGTCCCTCTAGATCAAAAGATTAAAGCTGATAGTGGAATTAAGATAGTTGAGGATTATTGGGATGGTTCAGATATTTTTATGTTCGATTACGGGCTCCTTTCGATAATAGTTACTGATAAAATCAAGAAAATCTTTGAACATAATAAAATAAGTAACGTGAGTTTCTTACAATTAAAGGATCTAAAAATGAGATAAATAAATCTCTAGAAATAACTAAGATATAAAGTGGTATGGATAACTTTCAAGAAATTGCCTCAAAACTAAAATCAAAGGGCGTTGTATTTGATGAAGGTATGTCGGTTACAGAAATTGATGAAGTAGAGGAAGTCTATAATATTAATTTCCCTTCTGAGCTTAAACACTTATACTCAATAGCGTTGCCGGTTTCAAAAGGATTCTATAATTGGCGTGATACAAGTAAGCACAACCTCGAATATATTAAATCAGCTCTTGAAATGCCTTTGCGTGGATTACTATTCGACCTTGAGATTAACGGTTTATGGTGTGATAATTGGGGACAAAAAACAGATAGTATTGAGGAAGCAAAAAGGATTTTCTTGAAGCATTATGCTGCGGCACCTCAAATGATTCCAATTTATTCTCATAGATACATACCGTTCATAAAAGATAATATGAAAATTCCAGTATTCTCAATAATGCAGTCAGATATTATTTATTATGGGCCGGATTTAAGCACTTATTTAGAGATTGAATTTGGTTTTAGGGAATATCGTGGTATACAGAATAAGAAATATGAATATATAGATTTCTGGAGTGATTTGATATAGGTTCAAGAATGGTTATTATACAGGTGGTATGGAGATCTGGATAATCTCTAATATCTAACTATATATGGACGAAGTTACTAAATTTGAAATTAGACCATGACTGAATTAGATGGATAGGAAAACTATAAAAAAAATAATCAGAAAGACATTAAAACCTTTCGCAGAGGAACATGGATTCCAGTTTCATAATCCTCTGATTCTGCTAAGGGAGAAAGAATCTACTATACACATAATTAATTTTGATGTATTTGTGAGGGGATTTAACTGTCTTGTTGCTATTCAGCCATTGTATTTCCCCGAAGATGCAGTACATTTAAGTTTTGGAAATAGTTTGAATTACTTGAAATCCAAGGTAGCTGGGGTATGGGGTTCTGGTGATAGCGAGGCAGAATTACTTAAGGATTTAGATGAGGTTATGCGGCTTCTGAAGAATGATGCTTTGCCTTGGTTTGAAGATTATGGAACTCCAAGAGGCATTATTACCTTTATAGAAAGAGAATTAGGAAGAAGCACCTATTTAGTACTCGGTTTTTCAGAATATCTTAAGTGTATTTTCCTAGGGTTCAGCTATTTGTATCTAAAAAAATATCATAAAGCTAAACCAGCGTTGCGTAAAGCGTATTTACTGCTAGAGGAAGATAAAGAGGATTGGGCTATGGAAGAGAAAAAATTGCTGTCAGAGATGATTAAACTTGTAGATAAAAATGCTAACGATGAAATCGATTCTCAGATAAGTAAATTCATAGAATATACCAAGAAAGCTATAAAAATCTGATATTGACTATCCGAAATATGTATCTTAAGGGGATTCTACTCCAGGCAGTATAGGTAATCGCTCTAGTATATCAAAATACAATTTTCCGTTATTCTCCACCTGGAACTACAAGATTAAATACTTCTAAAAGCATGGATATTATGGGTCCGATTTTACCTCAAGGTACCATGATTTCTGGAAATTCATCAATAAAAGCAAGTGGACAGATTGGTACTGTTGGATTAGACTACTCTCCAAATCAAAATACCTTGAGTAGTATCGGCAAGATAATTGGGAATGGGATAGTCATAGTAGGTGGAGTGGCTCTTGTTGCTGGTTGTATCGCGGGGACAGTAGGCCTTGGTACTGTTGGTTGTGTCATAGCAGGTGTAGCAGGTGTGGGTGCAGTACTAAACAGTAGTGTGAATATTTATGATGAGGTACATACAATCAATACTGGTGAAGTTAGAAACACAAAGATAGAGATTTTGAAGGATTTAGGAGTAGATGAAAAAACAGCTGGAATAATTTCAGGTGTTGCTGATTTGGCCTCAGGAATAGTGGGAGCTATAGGACTTGGAGGAATACCTATTGTTGGGTCGCTACTATCAAATCCTGTAGTTCATAGAGTTGCACCTATTGTAGGTACAGGTTTAACCGCAGTGAGTGGCTCACAGTTTATTTCCGGAGTAAATGAATGCCAGACTAGAGAGTGTGATGCATATGACTATTACTCATTAACAACATCAGGAGCAGGAACAGTCATAGGACTAGCTGCAATGACCAATTCCACATCACTATTAAGAGGAACATCCAACACAACACGCGGCAGCCCTACAACGGCTGTAAATAATCCGTACTCAAGTAGGTACATAGCCAATACTCCTAGTACAGGTTGGAAAGTCGGAGATCCAATAAATAACTATACAAAGGCAGGTAATGTTCCAACATGGAGTACCGTAAGAAGTAGATTTTGGAAAAATGAAGCACTATACAATAAATCTGCTTACCCTTCACAAAATGTTTTTCGTATGAAAAGTGGCCATGCACCTATAATATTTAATGTTAAAATAAAGAAACTTGAGTCTATGGAATTACATCACACACCTATACCTCAAAGAGATGGGGGATTGTTTGGATTTAAACCTGTGACACCTAAGGAACATGCATTGGTTGATATAAATAGACATATAAATTATTAGGAAGTAAATATGGATTTTGAGTCAGAATTTGTTAGAAATCGTAAAACGTATATTAGGTATAAGGGTGAAACTATATATTTAGTTAAGAAGTTAAATATACCTCGGGGATACTTGGAGGTACAATTGCTTGAAAGTGATAATAGATTCATTCAAGGTGTAGTGTTTACATTCCTAGATACGGATGTAGGGTTCTTGGACAAATTATTTAAGTTAAATAAAAAATATGGTACATCAATTAGAATATGGCATAAAGATGATAAATATAAATATAGTAAATTTATGATATTGAAGGATACTCGCATAACGGTCTACAATACATGGGATGATAATGGAAGTATTAAATCAACTAGAGGTGGTGCTGCTATGGAAGTAAAAAAGATTGAGTCGAATAAATACCTTTTTAGATGTAATGACGGCTATCTAGACGAAGATTTTAATGATCTTGTATTTACATTAAAAATTATCCCAGAATCTGAAGTGGAAAATTTTGAATTAGGAAAGGTAAAGGAAGTCATTAAGGTATAGAGTGTACTATTCATTATTAATAACCTATGGGCGGGAAATTATATTAACAATATGAAATAATCGAAATGGAATTTGATGTATTAAAATTTAGTGAGGATGAGCTAAACCCACTAACTATAAGGTCTAGAGATATATACTTA
>JBGSOW010000059.1:0-14308 GCA_041738875.1 Candidatus Dojkabacteria bacterium | reverse complement strand
TCGGAAGGGACAGGATTCGAACCTGCGTTCCCGGTTACGGGAGCAGTCTTTCCAGGACTGTGCCATGAGCCACTCGGCCACCCTTCCAAAACTCACTATTGAATTATACCCCACCAAGCTCTAAATCCGCGTTTTAGATTTCAACCCCTCTGCTAGATGCGAAAGCGCGAAGTCTTGCGCGCTCTTGAACAACGCCAGGTAGCCAACTCCTGCACTCATTGCCACAATATATATAGACTGCTGCCAAAGACGGTTGCTCAAAGAACCTATAACCATAGCCGCTCATAAGCCTGCGTGTTACTTCATCGATCGCTTGGGGAAAGTTGTCGTACAAAATACGGTTTTGACCAGAGCCCCCAAATCCCCAGCAGTTGTGTTGGCGCGCGGATATGTCTGTCTTGCAAAGATCAGTTTCCACTTTCGCAACACCTATCAAAAAAGTACAATCCGGAGGCGCGCCATATTTCCTACAAGCCACAACAAAATCCTCACCATAACCCGCCAGCGGAGAGTTTTGTGAAGCAAAATACTCATCAAAAATATGCCCCAAAAGAGATTTATAAATTATCCCGTCTCCTGAAGGAGCATTTATACTGCCTTGTTGAGACGAATTAATTTCCTCCGCTCCCAAAACATTACCGCCCTTTGCAATTACAAACCCCTGCGCGTAAATATGTTTAGGCACATTGTCCCCCCAGTCACCAGTAATCTCACGTGGCAAAAAACTATTCGAGACAAGGATCATCGAAGTTATTAACCCAATTGCCCCAGATGTAACAAACAATACAAACAAATGCCTATTTTTCCGCATTAAATGATAGAATCAACTTACTTATTCATCATAGCAATATTAAAAAATAGTGGTAAACCAAAATATACGAAATTTCTCAATTATTGCACATATCGATCACGGTAAATCGACGCTTGCCGACCGTTTAATCACGTATACAGGGACAATCGCACAAAGAGAAATGGAAGATCGTGTACTAGACACGCTTGAACTTGAAAAAGAGAAAGGAATAACGATCAAACTCCAAACAGTTCGTATGAATTACAAAAACCATATACTTAACCTAATCGACACCCCTGGACACGTCGATTTCTCATATGAAGTATCACGCTCACTAGCAGCTTCCGAGGGCGCACTGCTTTTGGTAGATGCATCCCAGGGTATTCAAGCGCAGACATTTACAACCGTTTATAAAGCGCTGGACGAAAATCTAGAAATTATCCCAGTAATTAATAAAATTGACCTACCTGCAGCAGACGTTGAAAAAACAAAATTAGAATTAATTGCAAATTTCGGTTTCCGCGAGGATGAGATGGTCCTTACCTCAGCCAAATCCGGGATTGGGGTCGAAGCTTTGTTAGATAAAATTTTAGAGGTAGTACCTGCCCCTTCGAGAGAACTTGCAGGTGAAACCAAAGCAATGATCTTTGATTCGTTCTACCACCCTCATAAAGGAGTCGTAGTTATGGTGAAAGTGAACTCCGGTTCAATCAAACAAACAGATGAATTATATTTTATGAATGCAAAAGAAATAGTTAGACCAATCGAAGTCGGCTATCTAAAACCAACACTTGAGCCGACTGGGCAAATATTAAGTGGCGAAGTCGGTTATATTGCAACAGGTTACAAAGATATACGCGCGCTTCACGTTGGAGATACAGTAACACTAAATAGCAACCGCAGCACGTCACCTCATCCAGGATATAAAAGACCAAAACCTATGGTATTTGCTAGTATTTTTCCTGTTGATGCAGATGAATTTCCAGAACTACAGGAGTCGATTGAAAAATTAGCTCTAAATGACGCCTCATTAGTTTTCCAAAAAGAAAACTCAAATGCATTAGGTTCCGGGTTTAATTGTGGATTTTTGGGTTTGTTGCATTTAGAAATAACACAAGAACGCTTGGAGCGAGAGTTCGACATGGATCTAATCACAACCGCTCCAAGCGTAGAATACCACCTTTCCCTGACAACCACCGACTTCTCAAAATTAGAGGGCATAAACCCTGCAAACATAACCAAGGAGAATATACTGCACGTGCGTAACGCAGGTGACTATCCTGACGCATCACTTATTGCAGAAGTAAAAGAACCAGTTTCCAAACTTGAAATCGTTACTCCAGACAACTATATCGGTGGAATTATGGATTTAGTAAATAACCACAGAGGAGAATACCTCGGTCTAGAATACATAACTAGCCAAATGGCCGCAGGCAAAAAACATGTAATCTTGCGTTATAACATACCAACTGCAGAAATTATGACCGACTTTTTCGATAAACTAAAGTCGATTACGCAAGGTTACGCATCTATGGACTACGAATTCAAAGAATACAAAACAGCAGACATCGTAAAAGTCTCAACTTTAGTAAATCACGTCGAATCCGACGCCTTATCTTTTATGGCTCATAGATCTTCTGCTGATACCAGAGGAAGAAAGTTACTTGCAAAGCTGAAAGAGTTAATTCCAAGGCAGCAATTTTCAGTCCCACTTCAAGTGGCAGTTGGAAGTAATGTTATTGCCAGAGAAACAATCGCTGCCTACAGAAAAGACGTTACTGCAAAACTATATGGAGGAGATATCAGTCGAAAGAAAAAACTATTGGAAAAACAGAAAAAAGGTAAAAAACGTATGAAACAATTTGGAAATGTCGAAATTCCAAAATCAGCCTTTTTAGCTGCACTATCTACTTAGTGGATTTATTGCGAGATTTTATTACTCAACCAAACTAAAAGTTATTCTAAATCTAGTTTGGTTGGCTAAAAGTTCTTCCCTATTCAAACCATTTGCATCTCTGAGTAGATTCAACCTAGTTTCTTTACGACCATTCGTAAAATTAAACTCATAAATATGCTTAGTTTGATCCAAATTCATACTTTCATCATCAGTTTGCAAGCTCAAAATTCCGCTACTTGGCAAAAGCGCATGTTGGTAAAGTGAATCCCCGAGCTGTTCAGTTTTTACCAAAATACCTTTTGGACTTTTGTTCATTTCAGTTAATTTTATAAATTCTAAATCCGTAACGCCTGCTGGCATAGTGATTTCGATTACGTATTGGGTTGCATTTGCGCGCGCGCTGTACTGCACTCCAGTATATCCAAGCGCGCTAACATCGAAAGAAATAAAACTACTTATAGGATTAATTTGCTCTAATTTTTTCTGGTCCGTCTGGTCATCTGGGTCAACTGGACTATCTACACCATTTCTATCTGAATTATCGTCACGAATTTCGTCATTTACGAAACGGCCATTTGTAAGTTGATCTTGAGATACATTCACGCCAGCAACTTGGGAACTCTGTCTATTATAATTCCTCATATATGCTGTATAGTCTTCTACACTAACGGGATTCAAAGCAACTAAAGCCATTCCTGCGAACACAAATAACACAGTGAAAATAACCACCCCACTGGCTGAATAAATTAATTTCAAGGATCTGATTATTGTCTTCATAATAAAGACTAGCAGAAATAACTATATAATTGAAAACAAATTGAAAACAAAATTTGTTACGATCTTTTTAGATTTAGATCAAATTCCTCCCAGTCATTTCATGCGGCTGTTCAATCCCCATGAGAGCAAGGATAGTTGGTGCTACATCAGCAAGCATGCCAACTGTAAGTTCGCGTGGTGATAGATCTTTTGCGATAATTAACAGTGGAACTGGATTGATCGAGTGCTTAGTATCAACTTCGCCAGTTCTAATATCAAATAGCTCCTCTGCATTCCCGTGATCCGCAGTAATTATAAGCGCGCCGCCAACATTCATCACAGCATCAGCAACTCTCCCAATTTGCTGATCAACTATCTCAACAGCTTTAATCGAGGCGTCCAAAACTCCAGTGTGCGCAACCATATCCACACTCGCGTAATTCACAACAATAAAATCATATTTTTGACTATTAATTTTCTCAACTAATACATCTGTTAATTCAATTGAACTCATTTCAGGCTTCAAATCATATGTTGCCACGTCTTTCGGCGAAGGTACTTCGATTCTGTCTTCGTTTTCGTAGACTTCTTCACGTCCGCCATTGAAAAAATAAGTTACATGCGGAAACTTCTCCGATTCTGCAATTCGCAGCTGTTTCATACCTTTGTCAGAAATAATTCTGCCAATTGGATTTGTAATATCCTCAGGAGGAAAAGCTATATTTTCATTTAAACCTTTCTCATACTCAGTCATCGCAACGAAAAATACGTCGTGAATATAGTTTTTTGGGAAATCGTCAAATTTGGGATCTACAAATGTCCTCGTAAGTTCAATAGCGCGATCAGATCTATAATTAAAAAATATTATACAGTCCCCAGGCTCAACTTTATGAAAATTACCGTTCTCATCAGGAATCACATACGCACCCATCATCTCATCGTATACTTTTTTATCGTAACTCTTTTTAACCGCGGCCTGCACATTTGGAGCAGCTTCTCCTTTCGCTGCAGTTATAAGTTCATATGCAGTTTTAATCCTATCCCACCTAGAATCACGATCCATCGCATAGTATCTACCAACTAAACTTGCAATTCTTCCGACCCTTCTTTTTATAATTTCTGTTTCAATTGTGCTGAGGATGTCAGCAGCTGATTTCGGTGCGGAATCACGACCATCTGCAAATAAATGATAAAAGGCACGATTTTGAGGGAAACTTTTTGATTCCAAAAGTTTAATCAAATTGAGCAGATGGTCAACTGAAGCATGAACGCCTCCAGTACCGACCAAACCCATAATATGTAGATTTGTATTTTTTTCTATAGCAAGGTCAATTGCTTTGCAAATTGCGGCGTTCTCCATAAAACTACCGTTTGAAATAGCATTATCTATCCTAGGCAGATCCTGATAGACGACTTTGCCGGCACCGATATTTATGTGTCCCACTTCACTATTTCCATCTACTCCATGCGGCAAGCCAACATTTGTGCCGGCAGCTTGTAAATAAGTGTGTGGATACATCGGCCAATATTTGTCTAAATTGGGGGTTTGCGCCGAAGTTACTGCGTTTCCTTTACTCGGTGGCGCAACCCCCAAACCGTCTAATATAGCTAATACAACTGGTCTTCTGGATTTTTCATTTGAATTATTCTGATTGTTCATGGGCATACAAAAATATAACACATGATGTGATAAGCTTAATTATTAATCAATTATTATGTTATTACAAAATTCACAACCATGACAAATATTACGAAAAAATTCCCTGGAAAAGTTACGCAAATTGTTTGTACAATCGGCCCAAAAAGCTGGGATGAAAGTGTTGCGCTCAGAATGGTCGAGAATGGAATGAATATTGCCCGGGTTAACGGCGCTTTCGCAGATACAACAGAGATGCTTAAAGTTGAGAAGTTGTACAAGGGAATTGATCAGGGTGTCGGACTAATGATCGATATCAAAGGGCCTGAAGTTAGACTAAATAAATTCCCAGAACCTATTGAAATAACTGCTGGTCGCGAACTTACTTTTTCGCAGAAAACCACTACTGGAATTGCGATTTACCCTGCGAACTACCCGGAAACATATAAAAAATTAACAGTTGGACAGGAAATCGCAGTCGGCGATGGGGACGTTCGCCTCGAGGTGTCTGAAATCATAGAAGAGGGATTCAAAGCTAGAGTTAAAATGGGAAGTATCTTAAAACCTGGAAAGGCGATTAATTTCCCTGGACTAACTTTGCAGGAATCACCACTTACGGATTATGATCTTATTCTTTTGAATTATGCAATTGAGCGGAATTGGGAATATGTTTCAGCGTCATTTATTCGCAACAAAGAAGATGCACTTGAAGTAAAGAGCGCGCTAAAAAATAGTCCTATTAAACTAATTGCGAAAATCGAAGATGAAACAGGAATTGCAAATATTAAAGAAATCACTGAAGTAGTCGACGGACTTATGGTTGCGCGTGGTGGACTTGCTGTTGATATGGGTTACGCTGCAATTCCGGTTGCTCAAAGGAAAATTATGGCTGCTGGCAGAAATGCTGGCAAACCAGTAATCGTTGCGACCGAAATGATGCAGTCTATGGTTCATAAACCATATCCTACCAGGGCTGAAGCAAACGATGTAGGTACCGCAATTTTGGATGGGGCTTTTGGAGTTATGCTATCTGAAGAAACTACAATGGGAGATTATCCTGCTGAAGTAGTTGAATTTATGAGTAAAATCGAACAAGACTGCCGCCAGTATCTTGCACGTTAGTGTATAATTTCCTATACATTTGTCTTTAACTACACTTTTGGTCAGAAACGTTGGTCACGTAGCCAAGTGGTAAGGCAGAGGTCTGCAAAACCTTTACTCGCGGGTTCGATTCCCGCCGTGGCCTCCAATTAGGCACCAAATCATCTAAGTCAAAATTTTAATCAAATTAAACCTCTTTACTGTATAATGTTCTATAAAGCCGGGATGGTGGAATGGTAGACACAGAGGACTTAAAATCCTCCGCAGCAATGCGTGTGAGTTCGAGTCTCTCTCCCGGCAGTTATTAAGTAAAAAATTGGAATAGGTGTATAATAAACCTATTCGTTAAGTGGTCTACTAATGATATAGGTTTGGGAATACAGGGTATAGGTTTTGTAAAACGGGGGGTAGTTCAGTTGGCTAGAACGCTCGGTTTGGGACCGCGAGGTCGCAGGTTCGAGTCCTGTTCCCCCGATTCCTCAATTCAAATTATAAAAATGCTAGAATTTAGCTATGAGCATGAAATTTAAGTACAGATTAATCTCACTTGTAATATTGTTTAGTTGGTTGGGCACGATTATTCTGCTCGCTTTGGACGCACGCGGACTATTTGGTTCAGATATCGGCCTTGAAAATACCTTGGCAACTAGTTCGTTTGCCAGAGGAATGTTTATAGACATCGGCGCACTCTCCACACTTGCAGCAATTTGGATAATATTTGCAACAAAATATTGGTTTAGGTTTTTATTTGCATTTGCCTCACTTTTTATCGGATCTTTCGCTGTGATGCCTTTTCTAGCAATCCACTTCTGGATAATTTCAAGACAGAAATAGTTATGGAAGAGAATAATGCAGTTTGTAATATTAATCCAAAAGATATAGCAAGAAGGCGAAGATCGGGAGAAATTTTTGCATGTTTCGCGTATTTTTTTAGTGGTATGTATTTGACTGCGAATGTTTTTCCGATTTTACTTATCGCAATGACTGCAAGTTTTTTTTCTGCATTAGGATATTTGCAAGCAAGAAGAAAACACTGCGTAGGTTATAGTTTCGCAAACCTCGATAGCTTCGGGAATGATAAAGTTAAAAAAGCTGCTTCGAATTTAAAGAAATCTCGTTTGGTTGAGTCCTTTAGAATCATTGCGCTGGCAGCTTTGGTTAGTCTAAGTATTCTTTTAATACTGATTGTTTTGAGAAGTTTGCTCGAAACTACTGGTATCTTTAACTAAGACCCTAGCAATCCTCTATGGTGGGGGTAGTTGATCATATTGAGCAAACTTACTAAACGATTATATTTATTGAACGATATTAACCTCAGGCACCAAATCTATCCCAAATTTCTCCGAAACTGATCTCGTAATTTTCTCGGCTAACTGCCAAATTTCTTTGCCTGTGGCATTGCCATGGTTCACAAGCACTAGCGCTTGATTTGGGTGGACTCCTGCGTCCCCGAATCTTTTCCCTTTCCAGCCGGCTTGATCGATTAGCCATGCTGCGGGGAGCTTCGTTTGCGTGTCACTGACGTAGTATGAAGGAATTTCAGGATATAATTTTTTCAAGTGCTGAAATTCCTCCGTGCTAATGACCGGGTTTTTAAAAAAGCTCCCCGCAGTCCCAATCTCTTTTGGGTCAGGCAGTTTTCTTTTACGAATTCCAACAACAATATCTGCCACTTTTTTCGGATCTAAGCTACTCTCATCCAAGTTATGCTCTTTAATATAATTAACAACATCCGGGTAATCCAAACGAAGCTTATGAAAACCTGGGTTAGTAAGTTTGTAAGCGACCTTCGTTATTATGTAAATACCCTCTAAAGCGTGCTTAAAGTAACTATCCCTATAACCAAAGCCGCACATAGTTTTATCAAACTTTTCCATTTCTCCCGTTTTCGTATTAAAAGCCTCTAGATAATCAAAGATCTGATCTTGTTCTATTCCATAAGCTCCGATATTTTGCACCGGTGCTGCCCCTACAGAGCCGGGAATATAGCTAAGGTTTTCTATCCCACCTAGTCCTTGGTTAACGAGATTATCAACAAAGCTGATCCAATCTTCCCCAGCAGCAGCAACGACTCTCGACTCACTAGCACTGATTTTTGTCACCTCAATACCTTTAAGTAATATTCGTACAACAGGAATATCTACGCTACCAGCGGTAATCAAAGTGTTACTACCCCCGCCCAAAAGAAGTATACGTTTGTTTATTATTTTTCTAAGTTCAGTAGCCTCAGTGATTTCATATAATTCATTGAACCTCACTGGATTACGAAAAGTTGTCAAAAATGTACTAATAGTGTTATTTTTAATAAATATTATTACTGTTAACGTTTATTATAGCTAAATCTGACGAATAATTTCACTTTACAGGCAAACAAATGGAAAAAGGCAAACTCATAACTATTTATGGAGCAAATAATCTAGGGAAAACAACGCAAAACCGTTTGCTTGGCCAAAAATTGATTTCAGAAGGCAAACAAATACTATCCGTTAAATACGCAATTTATGGGCTGGAGCCCACCGGGCCACTTATCAACAATATACTTAGACATCCAGAAAAATTAGACCGTAAATACGACGACAAAGAACTACAAACAATCTACGCACAAAACAGACGAGACTTCCAGCCAACGATAACCACACTACTCGACGCTGGAGTATCTGTAATTTCGGAAGACTATAGTGGCACTGGAATTGCTTGGGGGCTAACTAAAGACGTCGAGCTGGACTACCTTTTAGAGATTAACTCTGACCTACTAGAACCTGAAGCAGCAATACTTCTAGATGGAGAGCGTTTCACTTCAGCAGTTGAGAGAAATCATAGACATGAAGCAGCAGGTGACGATGTTTGGCAAAAAAACCGGGAAATCCACATGGAACTTGCAGAGCGTTTTAATTGGAATATTGTGAACGCAAACCAAACACCTCAGAAAGTAGCTAGTGACATTTGGGAGATTGTAAACGTTTTATATCAGTAGGTTTTAAGTTACTGAACTGATAATCACGTATGCTAGGTATATTATATAAGCGCCGATCAAAATAAATCCCGAGTTCTGCTCAATATTCCATTTCCGGTAGAACAATAAAAATATTAATGAAATCAATGACGCGAAAATCAAAATTACACTACTAGTCAGATTTTCCGTATCTACATTCACACTTTCACCACGCAAAGTAGTAACTATGAACCACGGTAATCCAAGACAAATAAGTATATCGAAGATATTTGAACCGAAGATATTGCTTATTGCCATGTCCCCTCGGCCTTGTTTTGCAACTACTACAGAAGATAGTAGATCCGGGATTGAAGTTCCTATAGCCAATACTGTCAAAGCAACAATAACCGGCTCAATACTCAAAATAAATGCCATCGCAACTGCAGACTCAACTAGAATATAACTTAGCACACCAATTATAATAATTGACGCCAGAAAAGTTACCATATATCTTTTTGGTTTCACATATACATCGGGCAAAAATAGTCCCAAAAGGTTTCTGCTATATACCCTCCAACGGTTGTGATTTTCTGGTGCATGAGCG
The DNA here is from genome assembly GCA_041738875.1 of Candidatus Dojkabacteria bacterium. GTDB lineage: Bacteria > Patescibacteriota > Dojkabacteria > CALFHW01 > CALFHW01 > JBGSOW01. The sequence continues at coordinate 4,592 of JBGSOW010000059.1, read as the reverse complement.
ATATCTCTGAATTTCACATCTTTGTGTGGAAGTACCTTTTCCCAGTTAATTACTGCAACAATGTATAAGACGTAGACTGCAATAAACACAAAAGCCTCTAAGCTAGTCACTATCCCGTCAGCAAATGCGACAAGTAGTACCAATATACTGATCGAGTAGAAAATTACATCACGAATTACCGGCTGCCATGACAATTTCACTGCCTTATATGTAGCTGAGATACCAGTTATAACTAGCACGTTAAACATCGCAGAACCTACTACAGCGCCCGCTCCAATACTTTCCGCACTACCTGCAATTATCACCGCGAAAAATGATGTAAATAGCTCAGGCGCACTCGATCCAACAGCCATAAGTGTTGCACCTGCAACATCAGATGTCATTTTCAATTTCCTAGACAAAATATCTAACGAAGGCACGAAAAAATCCTCGCATACAACCGCCAGCAGATAAAAACAGAGAGCAATTACAGTTATAAAGGCAAATAATTCCATTTTTTCTAATTATTAATTAGTAAATAATTAATTCTCGGGCTGGGCAGACTCGAACCGCCGCTCTTACGACCCCCAGCCGTACATTTTAGCCAACTAAACTACAGCCCGCTCGTTTAAAAACAACGAATTTAACCGATTATACAACACCCAAAAGCATCTCCTGACGCTTCTTCTGATATATGAAGTAAACCCAGAAATTACTCACAATCATAACCATACCTAGACTCGCCATCACCATATCAAAATAATAATCACTTACACTTGCAATAATTCCACCAAATAGTGAGAAAATTGCAATCGAGAGGCTCATCGCAGTTTCATAAAGCGCGTATTCAGTGCCCTCTTTGCCTTTATCGAGACTCTTAGCAAAAAGCTTTCGCCAACATACCAAATTTATCGCCCCTCCTATACCAAAAACAAATTGAATTGCATAATAGTGAATTGGCTCGGTCACCTGTGTTAAAAGGATAATCGGAATTCCCATGAAAACATTTCCAATCATAAGCCCTAAAGTTTCATCAATATCAGTTTTTAATCTATCGATGATAAATCCTGTAGGAAGTTGCGTAGCTCCTCGTGCAATAAACAAAACACCCGCTCCTATGCCTACAATCTCAGTTGCATTAATCTGTAACTTTTCTGATAGATATAAACCGACTAGTACGGTTACAACATAGTGCGTACCCCAAGTGAAAATATCGTTAAAAGTCAGAAACAATATCGTACTATTTATCTCGCTTTTTAAAATTTTAAGCTTTAATTTATCATTCATCTTAACTTTTAGTTTATACTATTTATAAGATGAATTAAATTAATCTTTTTGGTGAAGAAGAATTTCAATATGAATTACATAGGAATTTTAACGGGCGGTGGCGATTGTGCAGGTTTAAATGCTGTTATTGCAGCAGTTGTGAAATCCGGCTCTAGGCACGGTTTGAAATTCAAAGGAATTATCAAAGGGTTCGAAGGTCTTTTAGATGACGGCGAAATCATCGACCTGACTTTAAACAAAGTGGATGGAATCACTTCCCTAGGTGGCACAATTATTCAAACAACAAATAAAGGACGCTTTTCTGCAAAAGTAGGAAACGGGGAGAATAGTAAGATTCCAGACGCCAATTTAGAAGAGGCAATGCGAAACCTCCGTAAAGAAAATATCGATAAACTAATTGTAATTGGAGGTGATGGCAGTTTATCAGCAGGACTACAATTAGCTGAAAAAGGTATCGACATAATCGCAGTGCCCAAAACAATCGACAACGACCTCTGCGAAACAGATTATACATTTGGATTTAGCAGTGCGGTGGATTTCGTAGCCGAGTCAATGGATAGAATCCACACAACAGCAGAAAGTCACAATAGGTTAATCATCGTCGAAACTATGGGTAGAAATGCTGGCTGGATAGCATTGCACGGCGGTATTTCTGGTGAAGCTGATATCATCCTCATTCCTGAAATTAAATACAATGTAGAAAAAATTGTGCAGGATTTGAGAGCTCGCAAAACAGCCGGCAAAAAATACAGTATTATCGTAATTGCAGAAGGAGCAATGCCAATAACTAGTGTTTCGGCGCATATACAGTCTGAGGAAACTGGGAAAGAAAATTTACTCGGCGGTATTTCTGCAAGACTGGTTGAAAGTATTGAGCAAATTGCGCAAGGTGAATTCGAAATGAGGAATTTAGTGCTTGGACATTTACAAAGAGGTGGTAGTCCGAATGCATACGACCGTCTACTTGCACAGCGTTTCGGAGTTGCTGCGGTTCAGATGGTTCTGCAAAACAAAAGGAAAGTTATGGTGGCATTGAAAGGAACTTCAATCGAGTCAATCCCTCTAGAAGAGGCTGTTTGTAAGCTTAATCTAGTCGATCCTGAAGGTGAATTAGTTAGAACCGCCCGCAATCTTGGCATTGGATTTGGAGACTAGTGCGAATTGCAAACAATAAGATATAATCAGAGATGAATTCCAAATCTACGAAAACAACAGTAAAAACCTACACCCCAAGTAAAGAAATATTAGATAAATATGCCGATGTGCTTGTAAATTTTGCATTGAATAGCGGAGAAGGTGTTAAACCTGGTGAAGTTGTCCAAGTTGCCGCTCCAGATGTTGCGAAAGATTTATTGAGAAGTCTGCAAAATGCTATTTTGGAAGCTGGCGCGCACCCTATGATCCGGATGTTTCCTACTGGATTTGATGCGGATTTCTACGAACTTGCAAACGATTCTCAGTTGAAATTTTTTCCAAAAAAATACATGATGGCGCGCGCAGATCTAATCGATCACCAAATCGCAATCATTGCAGATGTAAATCCTCGAGAGCTAGAAAAAGCAGATCCTGAAAAGATAATCAAAGCGCGCGATAGCAAAAAAGAATTTCGTGATTGGTTGAACGAAAAAGAAACACAAGGTAAATTTACTTGGACAATCGGACTATGGGGCACTGAAGCAAAAGCAACTGAAGTTGGTTTAAGTTACGAAGAATATTGGCAACAAATAATTAACGCATGCTTTTTGGATTACAAAGATCCTGTTGCTGAATGGCGCAATATCTCAAACTTCCAAAAGATAACAAAAGAGAAATTAAATGATCTGAGAATTGAATACCTGCACATAAAAAGTGAAGATTCAGACCTGACTGTAAAATTAGGTGCCGACCGTGTTTGGAACGCAGGTTCAGGAAGAAATATTCCCAGTTTCGAATTTTTTACGTCTCCCAACTGGCGTGGCACAAATGGTTGGATACGGTTCAATCAACCACTATATAGATATGGACAAATTATTGAAAACATTTATCTTGAGTTTAAAGAAGGAATCGTTGTAAAAGCAACAGCAAAAAAAGGCCAGAAGTTTTTGGACGCAATGTTAAAAAGCCCAAACGCAGATAAAATCGGAGAAATATCACTAACTGATGGTCGTACTTCTCGTATAACTCACGTAATGGCAGAAACTCTTTACGACGAAAACATCGGTGGTAAAGAAGGAAATACACATCTTGCAGTCGGCATGTCTTATAAAGATTGCTACAGAGGTGATGCTAGCAAGCTTAAAAAAGCAGACTGGGACAAACTTGGATTCAACGACTCCGCAGAACACACAGATATCATAAGCACAGCAAGAAGAACAGTTACGGCAATACTTCCAAATGGAGAGACTAAAGTCATCTATAAAAATGGGCAATTTACTTTATAGTTGCTTTGTAATTGCTTTATAATTGCTCTGTAAATTTAGCTTATAAAATGTAAGGATTTTGTAAGAATTTTTTGTTATAGTCCTACTATGAATAAAGTGCCAGTACTTCTTGTTGAAGATGACCTTACACTTGCCTATTATTTCCAGAAAATACTGGAGAAAGAGAACTTCGCAATTCACTTAGAAACACGTGGGGATAGAGGCGCAAAAGAGGCACTCACAAATAAATATGATTTGATTCTTCTCGATCTCATTCTCCCAATAATGAACGGTACAAAGGTGCTAAAAAAATTCCGTGAACACAATAAAAAAACGCCAGTTATTGTTGTCACTGATGAAAGTTTCTATAACGATATCGCGGAACCTCAAATGGAATCATACCAGCTAGGTGCAACTTTATTTCACGATAAACCTATAAATTGGGATCTACTTATCGTACAGATGAAATCAATTATTATGCTAAACGAACATCACCAAGAAGCATCTTTTGGGAAAATAAGTATAAATCACAATAAACAAATCTTAAAATATGACGGTAAAATAATCAACACTAGCAAAAAGGAATTTAGTCTAATTGCTGGTCTAATGAAGGAAAATGGCGCAGCAGTAAGTAGACGTAGCCTAACTTATTACACACTAAAAGGTAATTATGAAGCCGATGAATCTAGTATTGATACAATTGTGAGTAGATTTCGGAAGAAGTTACAAGATCATGGCATCGAACCATCCTTAGTTATTGAGACTGTGTATGGCAGGGGCTATAGATTAGCCCCTGCCAAAGAATCTAAAACCTAAACAACTAGGCCACGGTTAATTCGGATTTCCTCACAGAAATTTCTTCGATAAACTTTAGAACAAAATCACCTGTACTCATCTGGCCTTTGTCACCAACACCTCTAACTCGCA
>JBGSOW010000056.1:0-21634 GCA_041738875.1 Candidatus Dojkabacteria bacterium | reverse complement strand
ATTGCGTCAAAATTTTTACTACCTTCTCCTCCCTGCATTTGCTCTGTATGTATTTGTTCTGTTGAAATCTCTTCTCCAAGCGCGTGAAAAGCGTCTGGGTAATTTGCACCTGTCGAATTGCGAAGCAAAAAAGCCTCATGTTCTCTGGCATATTTCATTGCATCTGATTTTGATTTTTGCGAGTGGATTATCTGTATTCTCTCCTCTTTTAATTTTGCCAAATTTTCTAATCTACTTAACTTTTCTTCTGGCATATTTGTCTTTACAAATATTGTAAGCTTTACTCCACTTCCATTGCTAGATTCATTTAATTTACCTTGCGTCTCTTGATTGGAATTAACTAAGAAATAGGCGGCACTGATAGCTAAGTTGCCGGAACTGGACAGTACCACTTCACTTTTGCTTTTCAATTCGTCCCAAATGTGTGTAATGAGTCTGTCTTTGAAAGAACCGCTCGGATTCAAATCCTCGCGCTTTAGATAAACTTCTTGCGCGCTCGTCGACTCAGGCGACATGCTACTAAGGAGATATTTTTCAACTGGCGTTTTACCTACTACTATTTTCATCGTCTGCATAATAAAATATACTTAACTGTAATAGCAACGTTTACTTTCCGTTTAAATTACTATATTAATCAGGTTACTATATTAATTATAATTATTTAACTTAATACATCTACTTTAACAAATGGACCGAACTACCACTACTGACAAAAAATTTAAATGCCTTGAATGCCAAAATGAAATTACAGTCACAGAAGGGCTGAAAAAAGGCGACTTTTTTGAATGCGAATTCTGCGGCATCGAATATATTGTAGAAGAAGTAACCACCGAAGGCGAATACGTAGTCAAAATCTCTGAAGAGGAGAAATAGATATGAGTAAAATCCCTGAAACGAAACTAAAAAAATGGGAGATTATAGAGAGTTTTGACGAATCTTTAAGTAAGTTTATGCAGGTAAGGCGTGATGTCGTGAAGTTTCCGAACGGGAAAGTGATTGATGATTATTATATTACTACGATGGCCAAGGTTGTAATGGTAGTTGCAATCAACAAAGCGGGTAAATTTATTCTAGTTAGGCAGTATAAACATGGAGTTGGAGAAATTATTATCGAGTGTGCAGCTGGCATGGTTGATGAGACTGAAGATTTAGAAGATGCAGCAGTTCGAGAGCTAGCTGAAGAAACTGGTGCAGAAGCCACAAAAGAAAACTTAGTGTATTTAGGCAAATCTGTGCCTTCGCCTACAAAATCAACTCATGTTGTCTATGGCTATTTGGTAAGAGATGTTGAAATCAGCAAGTCTCAGGATTTAGATGCTAATGAAGAAATTGAAGTTATGGAGGTAGAGCCAGCAACTGTAATTGAAGCGATAAAATCTGGTGAAATTTGGGCATCTGACACAGTGAATTTTCTTTTGAAAACTTACATTCAATACCCTGAACTATTCTCAGTGATTCATTAAATTAATATCTAATCCATGAATTTTAAAAAATTACAGAAACTTAAGCGAGGAGACAAAGTTGCAATTTTGTCTCCTTCTTTTGCTGCACCAGGGAAATGGTCACATGTATACCAGCTAGGCTTGCAAAGAGTTCGCGAAGTATTTGAGCTAGAACCAATCGAATTCCCAACGACCTCAAAAATTGGAGCTACTACAGCTGAAAGATCAAAGGATTTGGTAGATGCATTTGAAAACAAAGAAATAAAAGCAGTTATTGCATCGCTTGGAGGCAACGATCAAGTGACTTATATTAAAAATCTACCTTCCGAGCCCTTTGTAAACAATCCTAAACCATTTCTTGGATTTTCTGATAACACTCATTTTATGAATCATCTTTGGTTAAATGGCATCCCCTCCTATTACGGTGGAGCTTTGTTTACACAATTTGCTATGCAAGGCAAAATGGATGAATTTACTGTGAATTACTTAAAGAAGGCATTATTTGAGGATGGAGAGCATGAATTATTAGCAAGTGAAATTTATAATGATATTGATTTGGATTGGAATGATCCTGAAAATTTGAAACTCAAAAGATATTATGAGCCAAATGAAAATTGGTATTGGGATGGTAATAAATCTTCTGAAGGTATTACTTGGGGAGGTTGTGTTGAGTCGATCGACGAGATGTTGCGTCATGGTGTCAGAATTCCAACACTGGAACAATTTGAGGGGATTATCCTATTTGCTGAGACATCGGAAGAAGTGCCGGATCACCAATATACCAAAAGAGTTTTTAGGGCACTAGGAGAAAGAGGTATTTTAGAGCGCTTAAATGGAATTATAATTGGTAGGCCTAAAGCATGGTTATTTGACAAGCCTAGCTCAACGAAGGAGAAAAAACTTTACCAGGAAAATCAGAGAGACGCGATTCTAGAAACAGTGAGAAATTATAATCACTCAATATCAGTAGTGCAAAACTTAGATTTTGGACACACTGATCCACAAATATGCTTGCCAATGGGGATGAAAGCTAAAATTGACGTAAACTCCAAGACTATCAAGATTATCTTTTAAAGAGTAAGTAATTACTTGCATATTTTCTTGCATTTTTTGTCTGTTTCAGAATACTATTTATAGGATCTGTCAAAAGTTACCCTAGTTAATTTAAGCATAAACTCTCAGTATGTCTTATAAATTTATTCAGCAGAATGTTTGGGGTGGTGAGAAAATGGATAATTTAGGAAAATATTTTCATGATGAATCATTCGATTTCGCAGCTTTCCAAGAGCTAGCAGGCGGAGGTTTATCGAAAATAGGCAAAACGGTTTCTTCTGCAATTTTAGATTCATTGGGGAAGAATAGTGAAAAAGAGTACGGGATTCTAGAAGAAAAAGTTTATACAGATATAAATGATGAGAATACATATCTAGCAAACGGTCTGTTGTATAAGAAAAAGTTTGAGAAAGTTGGCAGTGAAATAATATGGATGAATGACTACAGAGCGATCGAAGTTGGAGTTGACGAGGATGTATACAATCGTCCTTATCAAGCAACATCAGCTACTTTCAAAGTTGGAGAACGCGCGCTGACAGTTATAAGTGGACACTTTACTTGGAATCTTAAACCATTTGATACAAACGAAATAGTACTTCGTACTAGAAAAGTCTATGATTACGTCCGAGAACTAAAAAACCCTTGGATCCTTGCAGGTGATTTCAACATCTCAGCGAATACAGTAGCTATTAGCCAATTTGATGATCTTGGAATTAATATCGGGAAATTACTCAGAGTATCAAACACATTAAACCCAAGGCTACACAGAGCAACTCATCTTTTCCCTAAGGGAGTAGATTGTGACCAAGTCATAGTCTCAAGGGACATTGAAATATTAAAATTCGCAGTCGAACACAGCGTAGATATTTCTGACCATTTCGGGCTTGTCCTAGAATTCGACTTTAGAGAAGATTCACCGACTGTTGGATAAACAAGTGCCAGGATTTCCTGCTAATTAAAAAGATATTATTTACATAAACTAAAATTTGTATTAAATTAACCTATGAAGACAAAAATAATCTCGTATCTCATAATCCTTGTAAATTTATTCGACATTATTGTGCATATTGTTATCCAGCGACCTGAAACACTTAGAATTACAGGAAATATTATATTGATAATTGCGTTCGCTGTATATTTATTAGAAACTAAAAATATAATTAAACCATGGATGCTTCTGGCTTCTGGACTAATCAATTTAGTGCTTAATCTAGTATTTATTTACCTATATGGAATCGGGTTTGCAGGAGTGGTCTTTATTTCAAGTTCAACGATTCTAACTTTCGCTGCTTACCTATTTCAAAAGGAAAAGTAATCTATCTGTAGCTATATAAACCTCACCATATATAGTCACTACTTCGATTGGAGCTAAATCATAAATTTCATGAGTATGGCTTATAAAAGTTCAAGCCTATTCAATCTCAATATAAATCATGATAGCTTAGTGAAGACGAGTCCTACAGATGGCAAAACTAAATTTTTATGAGGAAGTCTATTATGACCTGAATACTTACTATCCAACTCCAATTTATAGCTACTCATAATATCAATAATTTCATCTAAGTAGATATCAACATCATAGTCAGGATCATATGTCGTATTCATGATTTTAATATTGTCTTTATTCTTTTTGAAAAAATTCTGGTTATCAGTTCTCATTAAACCTAAAACTAAGTGGCCACCAGTACATAATAATCTAGACATCTCATTGACTTGTTTGCGAATTGATTTACGAGCAAGTAATTGCTTGTTTTGGTAGTGAAGTTCTGCCGATGGTCTATAGTATGTTATCGCTGAAGCTATTGAAAAAATACAACCAAATTGTGAATCAGAAAATGGCAATTGACAAATATCCGCATTAAGTACACTAGGCTTAGAGTTATGTAAATTATGTGGATTTAAGTCCACTCCGACCCAAATACTATCAGGGTAAAGTTCTGTAAGTTGAGTCAAAGCAATTCCTCGACCAGTACCAAGTTCTAATAGCATGGTTCTGTTTTCTGGGGTAATAATTGTTTCGAATTGATCTATAGTCAAACCAAGAAACTCTAGATATCCGGCCAAATCCCTATCCCTTTTCACTGATTCAATGCCTCTTAATTCCTCGACTAAAATTCTCGTATTACTAAAATATTAATGGTTTAATAATACCACAAAACCCTGCTACAATAATGCTTATGCAATTATACACGATCACTGACAAAGAAGCTTGGGGTCGCGAGGTTTCGCCAGATGGGAGAGATTTTGAATATCGCGCCTCAGTTAGACTGATTCTAAGGAATTCACAAGGCAAAATTGCTCTTATTTTCAATGGTAAAGATGAAAGTTATGCAATTGTTGGAGGAGGGATTGAGCTGAATGAAGACACAAAAACCGCACTTAAACGAGAAGCTATTGAGGAAACTGGCTGCGCAATAAAAAATATTAAGGAGTTGATCAGTGTCTTAGAGGTAAGATATAAAGCAGAGGCCACAAAAGGGAAAGTGCAATTAAACCATATATTTTTTGCAGAAGTTGACCAAGTTGTCGGACCTCCAAGTTTTGATAAAAATGAACTACTGACTAAATCAGAATTACTGTGGTACGAAATTAATAACGCAAAAAACAAGATCAAAAATATGAAAATTAACCATGACTATATGAAATTTTCACAAATAAGGGACCTCAAAGCATTTGAAATTGCTGAGGAAAATGGTTACCTCGCTAATGTATATTGACTAGTGTTTAGTAGCCTGAAATTTAGTAATCTAAAACCTAAATTATCCGATAATTTAAAGCCGACAACTAGTTTACAAACATATGTTTTTTCTGTCTTGTCAGAACTAATAGTCCGATCCAAACAAAAACAAAGAAAATACTTATCAATGTACCTGGTACGAAACCTGTTTGAGTAAAATTTACAATAATATCTAAGATTGTCAAAATAACCACGAAAACAAATAAATTCGGTTGCCACTTTTTCAATTTAAAAAATCCGTATGCTGAGAACGCATTAATTAAAAAACTAGCTAGCGAAATTAACATCACAATTGCCGATAGTCCTACCACTGCAAGCGATTCTGCCGCGATTTCACTTGAGCTCTCACTAACCAATAATAGCGTCGCCGTAATAAATCCAACTAAAACAACTACAAAAATAAAGCCCATCAAGACTGCGTAGAGTGAATTAACTACTCCTACAAATCTAAACATAGTTTTAGCTGAATTATCCGTCATGATTAATTACAGGTAAATTAAAATATCCTACAAAATAATACCATTTAATTGCGCTGCTTAATATAATTGGTAATACATGAAAAGCAAATAAGTTTACTAGATTATATCCTATAGTATATAATCATATATATCATAGTTAGTATAATTATATGGCTGAAATTATAGACTGGAGTGAATCTCCTATATCGGATCCAAAAGAGATACACAATTTTTTGAATGGAGGTATAAAAGCAACTGTTATGGAGATAGGTGAACCTATTATAACACTTGGGAACAGTGGATTCCCGCGTACAGTACAACCTCCAATTTCCCCTACTCCAGAAAACTTTTGGAGTGAGACTCGAGTTGATTTACTGACAAATTTGCGAGAACTATGTGGTGGAGATATACCAGATAGCATAATCTACGGCGGACCTCCCATATATCAAGAGCCAGGTAGTATTAGCTTTCCAAACTACGCAGTGGAGTTAAATAATTTATTGGATCTAGATATTGATCCTAGAAATCTAACTCAAATAGATGGTGCTAGCGCAACCTTTGGAGCTGCATTATATAAAGCAGCAGAAAAACCTAATCTAAATCATTTAATTGTTTGCGCTGGACTACCTTCTAAACTTACGGAGACATATGATCGGAATATTTTTGGTCACCAAATTATAGCTATTTTTATTAAAGCAGGAGTTGTATCTTTAGCACTAGCAGAATACCAAGACAGTCAAGATAGTTATGGGCACTTAGCATACGACAGATTCAATATCCAGGCTAAACGAGGAAATCTATTTGTGCCGTCTGCAATTAGTCTACCGAATACGAGTAATATTTATGGCTCTCTCTCTCATGGTTCATTGGATGATGAAGTGGGAAGTAACGTCATCGGGATTAATTACCCAAAATCTAATTCAACTGATGCAAGTGAAGCGGAAATAAAAGTAAGTCCCAATATCGCAAAAGTACTAATTCCTGCAGCAATACAATCATTCCACAAAGTAGTTGGCACATTAAACAAGTACAATCTGCTCCAAAATCTATACCCTATAATAATAGGTCACACAGGCAGCATAAGGATCGAACAACTTTTAAAGGGATGGTTTAATCGCGAGTTCCCAGAATTGAATTTGAATTTTGTTGGCAAAACTAATCCCGCCGGAAATACCATAGATGCTCATGCTGCGTACAATTTAATAACACATTTATACGAACTCCAAAAACTGGGCAGAACTACTGAGATCACTGATGATAGGGTGGTAGCACTACTAACCTTAACCGGAGCATCTGCCAATTTTCATTTATTTAGATTTCGATTACACACCTAGTACTTACTAACATCACCCTATTAAATAAATTTACAAAATTAAGACATATCAAGTATTATTTTATGAAAGTTACAGCATCTAATTAAAATTACAACTGTATTTGTGAAGTTATTCTCCCTAAATCAATATTCTTTACTAGCTTTGGGAATAGCGAAAACCTTGGGTACTAGCCTTTCTTACTTTGAACTTAGTCATTTTGCAAATAATGAGACGCGTATTCTAATTGACGAAAGTGTGAAAAATGAAAACATTTTCTTGATTTTTAATTATTCAGAAAATGTTAATCAAGACGTACTTAACTATTGCTTATTGATTGATGCAGTAAAACGAATGAATCCCAAAACAATAACTGCGATAATACCTTGGCTACCATATTCCGCACAGGACAAAGTATTCCGTCCTGGCGAACCATTATCTTCAAAAATCGTTATTCAGATGTTTGAGCTTGCAGGAGTTGATAATTTTATTACTTTTGATCTTCATTCTCTCAACAATTTCAAATTTTTTAGTAGACCTGTTTACGAACTCTCTGCAATTTCAATTTATAAAAATTATTTCCAAGATAAAATGGAACAAGATAATTGCTCAGTTGTTTCATACGATGCAGGTTCTCTGCCAAGAGCTCAATTGTTCGCAAATGAACTTGGCTTAAAATTAATTAAACTTACAAAATCTAGAAATCTTGATAATGGAGAAGTTACATTTTCCGGAACTTCTGGAGAGCTAGAAGGAAAAATCACTATCTCTTTTGACGATTTCACTTCAACAGGTTCAACAAGGATACTTGGGGCAAGACTTTTAAAAGCGCAGGGGGTAATTACACATTATGACTGCGTCACACATGTTTTAGTTAGAGAGACGTTGGAGAAAATACAACGAAGTAGTGCTATCGATCATTTCTTCATGACTGACACAACTGAAATATATACTAGTGAAAAATATAGTAAAGTAAAACAGATGAGTGTGACAAATTTAATCGCATCTAAAATAAAAGAAATTGCAGTTGATAACTAGAGTTCAAATGAATGAAAGTCACGTAAAAAATATCCAAAGTATTGGCAAGAAATTTGCCCCTATTTTCTATGGCTATGTAAAAGATATTCAGACTTTTGCAAAAAGCCTATCTAACCCGACAATTTATTACTGCACACGTGAGGGAGAGTTCTTTCTCAAATTGCATCAAGCAATTGGTGAGAAGGCTGAGCTACTAGAGGTAAGTCGAATTTCGACCTTACTACCTTCATTAGAGAGTTTGGATAACAATGATTTTGCAAGAATTTGGGGACAATATCCATTGCAATCCCCTACTGCATTCTTTACGACTCTTGGTTTGGATTGGCATACCTACGAAAAAGAATTACATGAGTACATGCTTGTTCCAGATGAAAAATACGAATTAAAAGATAATCCTAGTTTCAAAAAGTTCCTTACAGATAAAAATGTAATGGCGAAACTCAGATCATCCCGCGATGACAAAAGAAATCTACTTTTAGAATATTTATCTCAAAAAGGTATTCATAATCATGGCAATATAGTCATCGCGGATATTGGATGGAAGGGCACAATGCAGGATAACATCTCATATTTACTGCCGAACGCAAAAACCTTTGGAAAATATTTAGCAGTATACCCAAGTCATAACCCAGCACCAATAAATGCGAAAAAGATGGGTTATATTGCTGATTATAACTATAGTAATGCCTACGATTTAAGCATAACGAAGAATTTTAGCGTTTTCGAGATGTTAACAAACTCTCATAACGGGAGCGTTATAAGCTATGAAAGAAAGAATAATAAAGTTTTAGCAATTCGTAAAAAAGATGCCGCGGAAGATGAAGTGTATATTAATTTCACGCAACACTTTCAGACAGGTGTAATCCAAGCCCTCCCAGAGCTAGAAAAGATATACTCAAGTGATACAAAAAAAATTGCTACATTAAAGAACACTGCTATAAAGTTAGCGTCTGAATTATCATTTATTCCTCCAGACGAAATTATTTCCGCCTTTTTCACACTTAAACACAATGAAACATTTGGCAATGGTATCTTTTATGACCTCGAAAAACGTAGTAAGTTTAAAGGTAACAGTGCGTTAATACTATTCAATAAGCAAGAATACCAGAAATTTTGGCAGGCAGCAAAAACGAGCCTCTGGTACGACGCATTTTGGATAAAAAACAGATATAGATGGTTTATGACAATTAGATATTATTTAAAAAGATTTTTCAAGAATTAATGAATTTTGAAGATACCGAAAAAATAGAATTTCTAGAAGATCTAATGTCTTCTAGAGACATGGAAATACATAGGCTACAGAAGCAACTTAAAAATAATACACTTGCACTTGATTCACTCAGACGTATTGTTTTTTTGAGTTTTCGTTATTTAGTTAGACTAATAATCAGATTCAAAAACTTTGCCTTATCTACTATCCCTACTAGATTGCTTGATACGAGAGTCATTTCTATGGATCAGCTATCAAAACTCGATAACAAAGATGACGTTATATATGTATTAAATTCTAAAGGTTTACAATATGCAGACCTCCGGAAAAAATCGCTGTCTCAAAAAGTAAAGCTACTAATACATCCTAGCGAAAGTGATATTGATAAGCTTAAACAACTCTCATATAATTTCCAAAACGCTGGCAGCGGGAGAAATTCAAACTCTCAGCAAAGAATAGTCTATGTAGTTAACAGATTATCGCTATCGGGAGGTATGCAAATTATTGTTACTCAAGCGAACCTACTATATAAAAGAGGTTACGATGTCAGTATTTACTCATTTGATGATTATATCCCAAGTGAATGGTTAAAAATAGAAGTACCTGTATTTAGCAAACAAGATACTCAGATATTCCCACATTTATTAGAAAATGTTGATGTGTTAATAGCCACACATTGGTCCACAGCTCTAGAGGTAGACCGGCTAAATTCAAAAAGAAAACTATATTTCATTCAGTCTGATGAAAGGCGCTTTCACTTGAATCGTAAGTTTACAGAAAATTTAATTAATTTAATAAGCTATACGTACACACTAGATTTCGAATTTTATACAGAAGCAAAATGGATACAAAAATGGTTAAAAAATGAATTCCAAAAAGATGCTTATTTTGTACCAAATGGTTTTGAAGCAGATTTATTTAAACCGGCAGAACCAGAATTTAAAAAATCAGATAAAATGCGTGTATTACTAGAGGGACCAATAAATTTCTGGCTAAAAAACATGAATAATGCATATAAAGCAGTAGACGGTTTGGATGTAGAAATCTGGGTAGTTAGTGGTGACGGTGTACCTCCAGAGAGTTGGAAAATCGACCGCTTTTTTGAAAAAGTTAGTTTTACAGATATGCCGAAAATTTATTCCTCATGCGACATCCTTGTAAAAATGACCTTAGTTGAAGGATTTTTTGGGCCTCCAATGGAAGCAATGGCTTGTGGATGTTGCGCAGTAGTTAGTGAAGTAACAGGAGTGGAGGAATACATGATTCACAATGAGAATTCATTAATTTCGGATTTCAACGATATAGATGGTGTTCGAAAAAATGTAGAAAAGCTAATTAATGACTCAGAATTGCGAAAAAAATTAATAGTAAATGGTAAAAAAGTTATTCATCAATGGACGTGGGAGAATAGCATCGATCAATTAGAAAAAGTATTGAGACGTGAACCAGTAGGAATATATTACGATACACAAACACCTGATTATAGCTTTGATATTGAACGTATGAGGATATTAAAAGCTATAAAGAAATGAAAGAAAATATGCTAAAGCTATCTGAAAATTATGATGTGGTCTCACTTGATGTTTTTGATACTGCAATTTTCCGCTTATGTGAACGCCCTACTGATCTTTTTCGTAAAATTATTATCAAACAAAACGATGGCAACATTAATTTTCACAGTATAAGAATAAAGATGGAGGCAGATGCAGCAAAAGATTTAACGGGGGACATGGCCGCATGCATTACTTTGGACAAAATTTATAGTCAGATGCCAAGAGAATTTTCTTCAAAGCTGGAAAATCTTCGCAGAGCCGAAATAAAATTGGAAGAGCAATTTACATATGCAAATCCTGAAATATTAGGTATCTATAACTACCTTAGAAAAAACAACCGAAAAGTTATATTCCTGAGCGATATGTACTTACCCGTAGAAGTAATTAGAAATCTACTCGCCAAAAGTGACTATCTGGGTGAATTAGAAATACATGTATCCGCAGAAATCGGTTTAAGTAAACATACTGGTAGCATCTATAAACTCATTAAATCTCAATACGGTAGTAAAATAATGCATATAGGAGATAATTATACATCCGACTATACCAATGCTATTAAAGGAGAGATGGATGCTATTTACTATCAAACCAAGAAAAGCATTTCTGCAAGAATAGTTAACTACATCAAATACATTAGTTATAAACCTATATACATATGAAAATTTTAAAGCGCTTGGCAAATAAATATACAAACTTCGAAAGTGATGCTAAATACAACAACTGGGCAGAGATCTACACCTATATAAATAAATACTTTGGTAACCATGAAAAAAAGATATCGAATACAACACCTGCATTAAACAATCAAGATGAAATACTATGGTTAGTCCCCGGCTTCAGCGCTGGAAGTGGCGGGCATACAACTATTTTCAGAGTGGTGAAATACCTACATCAAAAAGGATTCAAGCAAAGGATTATAGTAGTCCCACCATATAAATTTGCGAGTCTTGCAAGACAAAAAGCCACTTTCCAGTCATACAATCTACCAGTTGAAATTGATTTAGAATATTTTGAGGAGTCAAAATATGAAAGTGGTAAAGTGATCATAGCAACAAGCTATTTAAGTAGTTACTTTGCAAAAAGCATACCTTCACCTAAATACTTACTATACTTCGTACAAGATTATGAGCCGTATTTTTTTCCACGAGGTGATGAATATACATTAGCAGAAAAAAGTTACACCAATGAGTTTTTCTATATTGCTATGTCTCCATGGTTAGGCAAGGTTCTAAAAGAAAACCATAATATGAACGGCATAGAAATTCCCCTTGGCTATAGTCCAAATGAATATTATCTTGAAACTCGTGAGAAAAGAAGTGGTCTCTGTTTTTATTCTCGGGCATCTACTCCAAGAAGAGGAACAGAACTAGGTTTAGCGGTATTGAGGGAACTAAAAAAGGAAGTACCAGAATTGAATATGACTATCTTCGGTGATGATTCAATTAGTTCTACCAGTAGCTATAATTCTTTGGGTTTAGCCACAACAGATCAATTAAGAGAACTATATAACGATTGCGAGCTTGGCATGACTTTCTCTTTCACAAATTATTCTTTGACACCTCAAGAGATGAACGCATGTGGTCTTCCAGTTATAGATATAGATTGGGAAGGAAACATCCTTAACTATCAGAACCGGAGAGCAGTAAAACTGATTCCAGCACAAATCCCTGTTCTTGTAAATCAGATCAAAGAACTGCTTCATGATAAGAAAATACTTAGTGGCATGCAGGAATCTGCAGTGCGAGACGTGAAAACCTTATCATGGGAAGATTGTTTAGCTAGCCTGGATGCTCTCATCAGCAGTAAACCCAATTAGTTCTTTGAGTTTAGTTATACTAGCTATACTATAGCTGTATATATCTTCCATACTCATATTTACTCTTGGATTAATTCCTTTTGCTTTCAGAAACTCTAGTAATTTATTATTGTCCCAGCCTACTCCATTACCTACATTTATATAGTGATTCTCTTCTACTTTAAGTAACTTTTCTAAAACTTCTGTTACTCTATCAACGTGAATATAATCCCGGATGAAATTGGGGGATGAATATAAAGTCGTTTCATTGGAAGAGAGTAATTTATTAATCAGCGAGTCATTGAAACCAGGACCATAAATGTTAAAAATTCGTGCATTTATCACTTGCATGTTTGTTTTTTTAGCTAAACCCACTAGTGCTTTTTCAGCAAGGATTTTGGTTTTTGAATAAACAGAAGAACCTAAAAGACTAGCAGTTTCTTCGTAAGGAGCTTTGCCTTTGTCACCATAGACTGCTCCAGATGAGGCAAAAATGAACTTACTTACCCCTAAGTTAGCTGCTGTTTCAGCAATTGATAGTGTCGCTTCATAGTTAATTGTGTATATCTGCGGATCATTTGAATTAAGGTGTGCGGCCAAGTGTATTATTGCATCAGGTTTTTCCTTAGCAATAAAATCCTGAATTTTATCGCTATCCAATATATCTGCTTCGAGTACTGCGAAGTCTTTATTTAGAGGTTTTCTAGAAATTCCTAGTATCTCATGCCCCAAAGTTTTTAGCCTGACTTCCAGTGACTTACCTAGATTACCAGTTATTCCTGTTACTAGAACTTTCATATGAGTGTAATATTAAAGTCCAAAGTTTCTTTGAGAAATTCCCTTAGCTGTCTTTCTGTCATCTCGAATTTCTGACAACTGCGAAGCACTTCCAAGACTTGCGGCATAATTTGCGGTTCAACACTCATTTCTTCTGTCTCACTCAAAAATATATGATCATTTGCAGTTTTCTGCATTTCTTTGGGATTGTAACTAAGTTCTTCATACATTTTTTCACCCGGACGCAGTCCTATGACCTTGATTTCAATGTCTTTGCCTGAAAATTTAATAATTGTCTTTGCTAAATCGCTGATTTTAATCTGCTCACCCATGTCGAGCACGAAAATCGAACCTTTGCCTGCTAGAGAGGTTGAGCTTAAAACCAAATTAACAGCTTCAGGAATCGTCATAAAGTAACGCGTGACGTTCTCATCAGTTAGCGTGAGGGGTCCTCCCTGCTCAATTTGCTTCTGAAATAGTGGGATTACGCTGCCATTACTTCCAAGCACATTCCCGAAACGTACAGCACGAAACTGGGTATGATCCTGTTTACTAGAAAAGTCTTTCATAATCCACTCCCCTATCCGTTTAGTAGAACCCATAATATTTGTCGGATTTACTGCTTTATCTGTCGAAATATAAACAAATTCTTTAACTTTATGTTTAACTGCAAGGTCTATTAAATTATATGTACCTCCTACATTATTGATATATGCTTGTAAGGGATTGTTTTCCATTAGTGGGACATGCTTGTAAGCAGCAGCATGAAAAATGATGTCAGGTTTGTACTCATCCAAAACTCCAGTAACGAACTCTGAAGATTGAATACTTCCGATCTTATAGATCACATTATTTTTGTTCTGTAAATCATATTGTAGATTATAAATACCATTTTCCCACCAATCCAATGCGATTATTTTACCTGTAGTAAGTTCAGAAAGTTGTCTAGTTAATTCTGAACCAATTGAACCTGCTGCACCTGTTACCAAAACCGTTTTACCATTAAATTGTTTAAGTTGTTCTTCGACGTCCCTTTTCAGAGGAGGTCTTCCTAACAAAGAATAGATATCTAGATTTTGCAAATCAGAAACTTTTGCATTCTGCCTTTTCAGAACTTTAACAGAATGCGGGACAATTAATATTCGAACATTTGGGTCAGAAATTCTATTAAAAATTTTACGAACAAGTTTATTTTCTGCAGAAGGAATAGCTATATACACATCTGTAACATTTTCTCTGGAGATTACTTCATTCACTTCTGCAATTTCCCCTATCACTGTCTCTCCGCTAGTATGATCATCTAAATAACCGACTACATTCTCACCCTGCGCACTAAGCTCTTCTCCTAAAGAAGTTCCTGCTTTACCAGCTCCGATTATTAGAATTCTTTTATTTTCATCCATCGTTTTCTTATTTTTTATTATTAATTATTTATTGTTAATTATCAGTTGCTCATATTCACGAGACATTTTTTCTAGGTCGAAGTGTTTAACTGCATGTACTCTTGCGTTTGAAGAGTACTGATTATAGACTTCGTTATTTTTTATTATTGACTCAATTGCAATTTTGAATTCATTCACCGCCTCTGGTTCAACAATTCTACCTGTTTTTTTATCACGAATTACCTCCGGCAATCCACCCACCTTTGAGGCGACTATCGGAACACCCATGGATTGAGATTCAAGTGCAATTAAAGGGTAACCATCCATGCGCGATGGTATTACACAAATAGAACTAACTTTCAGCAAGGACTTTGTATCTATTATGCCAGGAATATAAAGTGTGTCTGAAAAACCCATCAAACCAACCATTTCCATTATGTTCTCGCGCATTGGGCCATCACCTGCCATAACAAAAAGAATATCTTTGCGCTCACGTAAACTATCTGCAATTTGTACAAATATATCAGGTCCTTTTTCTTCTGACCATCTGCCAATATAGCTAACTATAAATTTCTTATTTTTAAGTATATGTTTAGGAATATCTAATTTGCCTTTAAATACTTCGGGGTTAAATTCTTTAGAAACATCTACACCAGTTTGAATCTGGTTTAGTTTACTATCTGGCCGTCCTAATTTACGGAAATATGCAATCACAGAGTTATTGTCTGAATTTGTTATATCTATATATTTTTGATTGCTGATATTCTTCGCCACATGACCTATGGTATTATACTGCTGGTCAATGATCCTGATATTTGCAAAACGTTTTTTCAACCACTTCAAATGATTGTGAACAGTGGGATTACCAGCGATAAAGAGGCTAGTGATTCCCCTCGTATTGATTAGATATTCTAGTAAAGACTTCTGTTGTTCATTTGGACTAAATAGTTCCGCAATATTCCAAATATCCTTTGATAATTCATAGAAGTCGGATAGACGATCTCCAGAGTTTGCACTAGCGCGGTCGTATAGAAAAAAACTGATACCATAATTTTCTTTTACCAAATGTTTGAGAATACTGTAGGTTAATACCTCCGCCCCACCTAAAATAGGATAAGGCATTGCAAATACAATATTCCTTTTTTTGTCTTTGTTGAATCGAGGTAATCGAGGCAGAATATTACTAAGAGGATTTTCTACTGCATAATATCTATTATGCACTCTAGCAACTAGCCTAGAATCATAATTATGATGCCTTCTCTTTAATTCTTCAACTAATTCATTATGTATTAAATCTGTTTTATTCGTTAGTGAATTTCCATGACGTCTATAAAGGAATATTGGCTCAATTATATATCCAGACTTCGCACCTTCCTTTAGAAGCTTGAGCCAAAAATCCCAGTCCTCGTAGCCCCTTTTCATATCTTCAGCATATCCTCCCACCTTTAGCGCAAGATCACGCTTAAAAAGTGCAGTTGTTGTAATGCTATTACCAGCGAATATATCGTTTATGTTGATCGGACCTACATTAATTATTGAATTTTCTTTATCGAATAATTTTGCTGATGTATAGCAAATATCAAGATTATCTGCTTCTAATTTCAATAAACATTTCTCTAAATACGTTGCGGCTAGCTTGTCATCAGCGTCCAAACAACATATATATTTTCCTTGACTTAGCCTTATGCCATTATTACGGGTCGCACTTACACCACTGTTTTTTTGTGAAATAAATTTAATCCTACTATCTGTTTTATACTGTGTCTCTAGTTCTCTAAAAACAATATTCGTCTCTTCTTCTGTTGACCCATCGTTGATTACAAAAAGCTCCCAATCAGCCCACGTCTGATCAACAATCGATTCAATTGCTTCCGCTAGAAAACGACCATAGTTATAGCAAGGCATAATTACACTTACTAATGGCTTATTAGAATCATACTCATCTATTTTTATTCTTTTTGTTGTTAACAAGCGGTATATACCGGTTCGAAACTCATTTGCTCTACTATAGATATGATTTAATATTCTAGTGAGGGTTTTCGGTAAAAGTAACTTTAGGATTTTAGTAATTTTTCTCGGAAAGTTCTTATTATTTTTAAACTCTAGATATATTTTGTAGAAAAGTTTTTGATGAATCTCATAAATTTGAAATTCTAGTTTGTCTATTGTTTTACTATACTTTTCTACTACTTCTTTATTCAATTTAAGAGATTTTTCAAGATCTGTAATATATTTGTGAGCATCATTTAAATAGAAATTATTACGAATTAATATTTCTTTTATATTCTTTTTGAAGTAGTCCTCATTGTTACCAATAATCTGCGCATATAAATGATTATGATTTTTACGGGAACCAGATAACATAGAGTTTTCGCGGATACGATAGTAAAAGTATGCTTTAGGTAAAGTAGTCCATTTATATCCCTTAGCAACAATGCTGAGCCAAAAACCCCAATCCTCGTAACCTCTAGGTTCATGGATGGGGTAGCCGTTCACCTCTTGCCAAACTGATTTTCTAAACATAGCGGCTACCGATATTACATTACTTGCAGTAATCGCAAGTTCATCATAATCAGGAAGTTGTTGTAACTTGGTTGAGTTATCAAATTCTTGTATCCATGTATTTACTATTGCTAAATTTTCATCAGATTCAGCAAAAACTTTTACCGCATCCCTTAGATAATTTTTAGCTATTTTGTCATCTGCATCTAAGCAAATAATATAATCCCCTTTAGCTTTACTAATTCCTAGGTTACGTGCTTTTGGCAATCCAGAATTTTGAGTATGGATTACATTTATTCTTTCATCAAATTTACTAGCTTCATATTTTTTAAGAGCTAGTATCGAATCAACTTCAGTAGAACCATCATCTATAATCAAAACTTCCCAGTCGGAAAAACTCTGCTTTACTACAGAATCTATAGCCTCGTCTAGAAACTTACCTAAGTTGTAAAAAGGCACTATGATTGATACTTTAATAGACATAAAAGAATAATAACATGCTAATGCGTGCAATGCACTTTATAGTAATACGTTAATATTACAAATATATTACATTTTTATTACTTGATCGATTTATGAAGAAAATACTAATTACTGGTGCCGCAGGATTTATTGGTTCGTATCTTTCTCGCGCCTTACTGCATGAAGGGTATGACATCATAGGTATCGATAATTTTTCGGATTATTACTCTAGGCAGGCAAAAGAATTTAATCTCGACCTGACACGGGTTAGTTTCGGGGCTAAACCTCAAGCGACATCTGAAGTTGAGATTAAGCCTATTTACGAAATTTTTGACTCATACTATAACTATTCAAAAACACTTGGAAAAGGAAGTTTCTTTTTTAGAGAAACAGACATCCGAGATCGTGACGCGTTAAGTGAAATATTCAAAGAGCATAATTTTGACTGTATCATTCATCTAGCTGCTATGGCAGGAGTAGATCTTTCAACACAAGAGCCGAGTTTATATGTTGATGTAAATGTCTTAGGCACCACTCACCTACTCGATCTAGCAGTTAAACATGGAGTTAAAAAGTTTTTGTTTGCCTCATCTTCTTCTGTTTACGGAGAGATAAACGAAGTACCGTTTAAAGAAAATGATAATGTCGATATGCCAGTTAGCCCATATGCTGCAACCAAAAGAATGCAGGAAATAATGAACTACACATATAACTATCTATACAATTTACCAATTATCAATGTACGTGTTTTTGGCCCAATTTTTGGCCCATTACAAAGACCATACCGGATGCTGGTGCAAAGGTTTATAAATCAAACCTACCACAACCAACCCATGACAATTTTTGGTGATGGAAATGTTGGCGCAAGGGACACAACATATATAGACGATGAGATAGCAGGTATAATTGCTTGCCTAAAATCCGAGATAAATTACGACACAATAAACATAGGTTCAGGAAAAACAATCACACCTCTACAAACTGCAGAAACAATAATCAAATTAATGGGAAAAGGAAGTATATCTTACCAAGAAAGACCTAAATCCGAAGTGCCAATAACTTTTGCAGATACCGAAAAAGCAGAAAAGATGTTAAATTATAAAGCAGAATGGCAGTTTGAAGATGGGCTAAAAAGACAAATAGAAGTTTTTCTTGCAATGCCTCAGTGGTATAAGGATATGCAAAGTTAAATAATTTAATTTGAGAACTAAAAAAACTAATTGAGTAATATTAATATTTATAAAGCTGAAAGTAGAATAGAAACAGGGTTTCTAAAGGTTTGGTATTTGATGTTAAAAAATATCTATAACGCGCGAGACCTCATCTGGCAGATGTTTAGAAGAGATTTCTTAATGGCATACAAGAGATCTTTTATTGGAATAGGATGGTTAATTTTATCTCCAATTATAGGTATAGTTTCATGGGTTTTTATGAATAGTACAGGAATTTTAAACCCGGGTGATACTGGTGTTGACTATGCACCTTATGTTCTGCTTAGTACCAGTATATGGGGTTTATTTATTGGCTTTTACAGTTCTGCTGCTGGAACTCTCAGCACTGCTCATGCATTTATTTTACAAGTGAAATTCACACATGAAGCAATGTTAGTTAAACAAATACTGCAGAATATTGCTGGTTTTACAATTAATTTTCTTATAACAATTACTGTTCTACTTCTTCTAGGTGTTGTTCCGAATATCGGGATTCTATTATTCCCAATATTGGTACTGCCTTTATTGTTTGTTGGCGCGGGTATAGGATTGGTAATGAGTGTCGTAAATGTTGTTGCAAGCGATATTAACCAATTTGTTGACAAAGCAATGGCACTATTACTTCTAGTTACACCTGTCGTATATTCTGTAAATGCGCAAGATCCTGGACTGATTGAATTAATAAAACTTAATCCCATGACTTATCTAATCTCTGCCCCGAGAGACATGCTCTTTTTCGGAGAATTAAACAATGCTCCTATATTTCTAATAATTAGCTTAGCCTCGTTTGTATTTTTTATGCTGTCACTTAGACTGTTTTATCTTGCAGAGCTTAAAGTAATAGAAAAAATGCAATGAGTAACGAAACCGTAATTATCGCAAAAAACGTTTATAAAAAATTTCCTTTAAGTCTGAAAAGGAGTTTGGCGTATGGAACACTAGATATTTTAAAAAACTTCATGGGAATTAAAGTGAAAACACAAAAACTCAGAAAAGGCGAATTCTGGGCGGTAAAAGATGTTTCGTTTGAGCTTAAAAAAGGTGAGATATTAGGAATTGTTGGAGAAAATGGTTCTGGGAAATCAACTTTGTTGCGAATGCTGACGGGAATCTACCCCCCAGATAATGGCTCGATTGAGGTAAGGGGTAAAGTTGGTGCATTAATAGCTGTAGGTGCAGGCTTTAACCCAAATATGAGTGGAAAAGAGAACATATATCTAAATGGAACTATTTTAGGAATGACAAATTCCGAAATTAATAAAAAATTTGACTCCATAGTTAAATTTGCAGAAATTGGAGATTTCATCAATTCCCCCGTATCAAATTATTCATCAGGTATGAGAGTAAGACTTGGATTTTCAATTGCAGTTCATACAGAAGTTCCAATACTGCTTATGGACGAAGTACTTGCAGTTGGAGATGTAGGGTTTCAGTTGAAGTGTTTCAATAAATTAGGCGAGCTTAGAGAAAACGGCATAAGCACAATTCTAGTTACACACAATATGCACCAAATAAGTAGTTTTTGTAATCGGCTATTAGTTTTAAATAAAGGTGAAGTAGCACATTACGGTGAAACAGAAAAAGGTATAGGCGTGTACAATGATTTATTTGGTTCTCAGGTAGAAAATACGGGTGAAATTGTGAAAGCGCAAAATGGAACAGAAAAATTTGAGATTTTGAACGTAAAATTTACACCTGAGATTATTGATAACAAAATTAAGCTGACAAAAAACCAACCGATTGAAATTAATATCGATTTCGATGCAAAAGAAGATATCGGAGAAGTAGATCTAGATATAGTTTGCAGGCTGCCTGTACAGTACATAAAAGACTTTTACCAAGCAACAAACAAAACTATTAGCCAAAAACTCATAATCCCCAAAGGCAGAGGAAATTTACGTATAGAGGTACCAGACTTCGAACTTAAAGATATTCAAATGCATATATTTGTGGCTATATGGTGCAATAATAAAAAGAAATTACTTATGTGGTGGAGAAATATTCCAGTTGATATGCCCAAAAATCCAGCTATGACTGGTTGGTCCAATAAACAGTTAAAAGTAGAACTTAAAAAAATATAACATATATAACAATACTAGCATGGCAGAAAGAGCACATCCTGAAGATATAGGATTCAAAGATAAATTTTTTGGTTTTGCAAAAAATCCATATAAAAAAAAGTTAGTGGAGAGATACAAATATTGTAATCAATTTATCAAAGATAAAGATGTGATTGATATTCCTACTGGAACAGGCTGGGGAACGGAATATCTAGTTGGATATAAGAGTTTGATAGGTATGGATATATCCAAAGAATCCATAGAATTCGCACAACAAAGATATGGAAACAAAAAAAGAAGTTTTATTCCAGGTGATATGCAAAAGATCCCGGCAATCGATTCTACAGCAGACGCAATTCTTTGTTTGGAAGGCTTTGAGCATGTTGATAGAGCTACAGGCAAAAAATTTATCGAAGAAGCAAAAAGAGTATTAAAACCAGGCGGATTAGTAATTCTAACTTGCCCAGTTGAAAACGAAGATGGAGGGACAAGCGGGAATCCTTATCATCTCGTAGAATACCCAGAAAAAGAATTATTCGAAATTTTAAATATGAATTTTAGGATAGTAAGAGCAGAAAGATTTCAAATGCCTGATGCTCCAGCTTATCGTTTTGTTTTAGAAAATCTTAAAAACTAAATAAATA
>JBGSOW010000055.1:0-10182 GCA_041738875.1 Candidatus Dojkabacteria bacterium | reverse complement strand
TATTTATTTATAAAAAATTAATTTTTCTGCATGAAATGATTGAAGTAAGCTATAGCTTTGTTGTGCCATGATATCATATCTTTATATAATGCTTCATAACTTGAGTATCCCCACGCAGTAAGCAAATCTGGCCTAGAAAAGGGTCCATAAGAAATGTCTAAAACTGCTCTTATGAGGTTGGCACATTTCAAGGCACCTAGAAAGCTTCCGTCAGTATCATCCAGAGTTGTTGCTTCTACATCTGCGATCAGTTGGCTAGCAAAAAGTCTGACACTTTCTGTAAAATTATAACTTGCAGCGGGTAGAGCTACTTCATAGGCATGTGCAAATTCATTTACGAAACTATCTATTCTATCTTGATTTCGCTTTTTATCGCTAATGATAGCCATTAATTCTTCTCTTAAATCTTCTAGATTATCTATCTCTATACTTAGTACTGGTTCTTCTATATGACTAGTTGCGCAAAGTGAAACTGTAACCATCTTACTGCCTGTATCACCGTCCGGAATAAGTGTATTGAATAAAGCAAACATTTGGTGTTTTACTGTCGGTCGAGATTCTCCATTTTTAGATCCGTATAACAATTTTTCCCATATTGTTTCTCCTAGCAAGCCTTCTATCTCAAGAGATTTGTATGCTTCTCTAAGTTCTACATCCATAGCCGCAGCTCCGGCTATGTTAATTGCTTCCGCGGAATCTCTCGGTAAGTCAAAGTTGTCTGCATACATATGTACGTCGTAAGGTTTTTGTCTGAGAGAATCTAGCACAACAGATTCTAGATAGTAATTCCCATCTGTATTGTATGTATAGACTAGATCTAGTGGCGAAGTGGCTACTTCGCCACCAGCTAGGCTTTGCCTTAGGCTATCTAAATTATGATGCATAGTATTGCTAATATCTTTAAATACATCTCCTCGCGTGTTTTCATCGTCATCAATGTTGCTAGCTGGAAGTAGCTCGGCGTTGATGCTACCTTCAATGCTACTCAACCTGAGTCTCAAAACTGTTTCAATATCTGGATTGTCAGCTATTTCGAAAAGTAATGGTACTTCCAAAAGAATTTCAGGAGACAAACCACTTCCCATTGCAATGGCTGCTGCGTGGAAAGCGTTATCTAAAGGAATATTTTTTCTCCCGCCGTTATGTTTATACTCTGGATAATCTTTTAAATTTAACCCTTGGATAAATTGAAGCGATATTTCACTTCCTTCAATATTCCTCTTACCCGAAAACTCAATGTAGTGCATACGTTTGGAAAAAATATTATAACTATATTTAAGAGTTTTGTTTTAGGAGTTCATTAATGCACCTTCTTGATTCCATATACCAACTCGATACAACATTATCAAATTCTCTATGGTCTAAGAACCTCCAGGCCTCTAGGTATCCATGTCCATTGGTAGGTCCAGCTTCGCCACATGCTACTCTAACTAAATTCGCATACTTTAGAGCACGTTGTAACAAACCATTAGGTGTAGATCCATCTGTTGAGGATGCATCTTGGACTAGTGCATTAATGTAGTGTTCGATTTTATCTAAATAGTCCCTTTCACCAAGAATCCGAGCTTCACTATATGTATGAGAGAACCTCTCTAGAAAATCTGCGACTTCATAATCGACATTAATACCTTGATTACTTTCTCTGATTAATTCTGTAACACTAACAATATGCTCTCTTATCTTTGGAAGATCTATCTCAAAACTAGGTTCTTCTATATCACTTGATGCAGTTATCGCAATACTATCGGGTTTTTTATAATTCACAATATCATCATTGCCGCTCGATCTTCCTATTGGAAAGAATGAACGAAGCTGACGTTTGGTAGGATCAATAAATTCAGGGTCAACGCGCTTTGCTGCATGGGTAGCTATTATCGCTGAGTATTCTTCGCCAATACCTAGGAATAAGCAACCTCCATACATAGCTAAATAAGCATCTTGTGCTTCTCGGGTATTCGGAACTCTTTGTCCCGTATTTGTAGTCAAATCGTATAAAAAATAATGAACTGTTACATTTGTGACCTCGGCACTAGTTAGATAATACATTTTAATATCAGAATCATAGATATAACTAAATTCAATAGCAGGGTACACTGACTGAGAGCCTTGTAATGATTCTCTTAAATTATCAGGGCTAGAATATGCTTGAACTTTTGAGCGCAAATTAGGTCTATTCTCGCCGTCGATATCACTCATCTCGTCTAGATTTAATGATACTCTTCCATCTGCAATCTGCGCTTGGAATCTCAGTGTTGTTTCGAGAGATTCATCATTTTGAATTGAAAAACAAAGTGGTAACTCCATTAGTTTGTGGACTGGCAAACCACTTTCTACTCTTCTATACAGTAGTTTACAAGCCCTAGCTAATCTAGATGCATGAACATCTCCGAGTGCACTATCAATTACACCTGTTTCCCGGTAATCCGACAATGAAATGACACCATCAACATCTCCAACTCCATCTTTTTCTCTATTTAATTTTATTTCTAATGACATACTATGCTCAAATGCTTTGATTTATTATAGATCTATTATATCATGGCTCAATTTACCGATCATGTTATAGTTTATTATGCTCAAAAATATTGATTTTGCGAATAAAGATAACCTAGAAATGAAAGCTACGAGAGAAGCTTTCGGCGAAGAGATCGTAAGGATTGCGGAAGAGAACGAAAAAGTTGTGGTTGTGAATGCTGATCTTCCTGGGTCGTTGAAATTAGACGAATTTATCAAGAAATTCCCAGATAGATACATCCAAGTAGGTGTCGCCGAACAAGCAATGGCAAGTATAGGTACTGGTCTTGCATTAGCTGGCAAAATCCCATTAATTACATCTTTTGCAGCATTTTCTCCCAGTCTGAACTGGAGTCAGATCAGGCTAGCAGCAAGTACCAATATTAATTTAAAAATAATTTCTTCACACTACGGGGTAAACGTAGGAGAGGACGGCTCATCTGCGCAGATGTTGGAGGATGTCGCTTTAATGCGCGTTCTGCCGAATATGACAGTTACTACGCCCGCAGACTCCAACCAAACCAAACTCGCACTTATAGAAGTGATTGCGCATGAAGGCATATCGTACCTCCGTTTAACTCGCAGCAAATTTCCAGTGATTTACGAGGAAAATTCAAGTTTTTCTTTAACTTCGGCGAATCATTTGAGCTCGGGAGATGATCTCACCCTGGTTGCGACTGGCTCAACAGTATACGAAGCCCTTCTAGCTGTGCAAGAACTCAAAGACAAAGGTATTACAGTCGATTTATTTGATGTTCATACTGTGAAACCATTGGACGTAAGACAAATACGCGAGTCGCTGAACAAAACAGGAAAACTTTTAGTCGTCGAGGAGCACCAAATCGCCTGCGGTCTGGGAAGCGCAATCCTCGAATCATTAGATGACCACAATTTCAAACACAAACTTTTAGGCGTAAATGACCAATTCGGCCAATCAGGAAACGGAATGGAATTAATGCAGTATTATGGTATTGCTGCCGATAGCATTGCCAAATCAGCTGTCTCCCTTATGTAAATCTACAAAGTATTTATCAATTATGTTCTGTAGTATGCCTTTGGCACGGGAGCTGGAATGCCTGCTTCGCCGGGATTTCCTGATCCGTTGCCAAGTGCCTTTCCAGCTAATTTCTTTAAAACCTTTTTAGCTTCCTGAAATACTCTTACTATAGCTTTCTCATCTTCTTTGAGAGGATTACGTGTCTCAAAGGAGTAAACATTGTAAGTTTTACCTCCACTTTCCACTTTTCCGATACATGTAAAGTATACTCGGAGATCTTTTACTTCAATTGCCAAAGCACTTGCTATTTGCAATCCTGCTGTAGTAAAGTGACTAACATTGGCATCTCTTTGTTCAGTCAGCAATAACTTTTCAGTGTCAAAACTCAATTCCAATACAGGCTTGCCACCTGATTGAAACTCCCGTGAGTCATTATAAGAGAGAGTACCCGGCCATCCAGTACCTTTTTTTAACCTAATAAGATGACCGATCTTAAAATCAAATCTGAAATTTGGTAGGCTATCGAATATTTTAGACAAGGTATTTAGAAGTGACTCTTCTTTTATATGTTCCACAAAGATGACTCTACCAATACCACCCAGAGTAAAGCGGTACCTGCTGGCTTGGGCATTAATAGTTTCTGGTATTGAAACCATGCATTGTTGGATTACTTGTGATAGTTCATCTGAATTTAGTTCGAGCTGTTTTAACTCATCTCTCCTATCTCGCCTTTCTTCAATAGGTGGTAATACTTTTTTGGGGACGATCCGATCAAGACTAGTAACCTTGAAGCTAACTATTTCCGGGGTCTTTTCTCCTTCCCCAGTTATACCCCCCGACACATACTCAAGTGCTAGTTTCACTTTTAAGTCTTCATCACGTAGTATAGAGTCTTGGTGGAAGTTGACACCTGGGAATTCTAAATCAGTGAGAGAAATCCATGAGCCATCTGTAGATCTCTCTAACCCTCCCCCTTCTCTAATTATGATTGGATTATCATTTAGCACATCCAAAGCATACACTATTGATACATATGCAGGTCCAACTGCGCTACGTGTTCGTGGGCTAGACTCCCCACTCATAAGTTCCAACGCAATTTGTGTGAATTGCCCTTCAGATATTACCTGTTCAAGGTGCAAACGCGTATCTTGATTTGTAGATTCTTGACTACCCTCAGATGAAGACATCTTTACATATTTATAATCATATATATTAATTATAGCATCGGTAACGTTTTTTTACCAGGCGAGGACACCTCCTGCCAAGTCTAACCGCTCTATACCTAGCAATCTCTCAATAATCTTCCTTATCACACACGCTACTAGCAGATAAATATTTTGGAACAAGGGGTGTTTTTGTGAGTATGTTAAAAGTCTGACATTATTAAAGGCTAGAGCCTGAGAATACACAGCTAGCAAGCATATCCCGAGACGGCAAATATAAATGTCAGACATTTGATTTTGCAGGAATGACATTAATGTTCAATTAATGTGAATGAATTTCTCTACTAATAGGCTGAGATAGATATTACGCGTTATTAGTAAATTGAATAATTATAGAGTTTGTTAAAATATTTTCTAGATGTCTGACTTTTAAGGTACTACTATATTACCTCTCTTTTTTCTCTGAGAATTTATATTTCAAAAATTATTAAATCAATGTGAATCGAGCATTACTACACTACTAACCTAGTCAGCAAGCAACTGAGTATATTTATTGTGAGCATCAATTTGAGTGACGTAAACTAGTGGGCCTTTGTCGTTTTCGTATTTGTAGTTCTCTGCGGCCTCAAAAAGTGCTTGCATTCGAGGTTGGTCGATGTTGAACCAATGCGGATGGCTTAGATAATTAAGCACCTGTGCGTCAATCATAGGCTGGGCGATAGAATTTGAGATTAGAGTTTGGTTGTTTGAACCAGTCGAATTATTGGAAGAGTTTCCACTCCCAGAAGTCGAACTGCCAGATTTAGTGCTAGCCAGATTCAAATGTAATCTACGAATAAGCTCCTGCTCCGTTCGATTTGTCGAATCGGCACCGTTATTTGGATATTCCCAAAGTGGCAGAAGCGGTGGAGTAGATGTATTTTGGTTTGTTGAAGAAACCTGGTAAGGACGCGAGGTAACTTCCAACGCCCAATCCCTACTCTGCCTATTTATTCCGTATGGATCGCGGAAATCACTTCCTGATGTGTCATAGACAAAACCATTGTCAGCCAAAGCTTTCAAGTTTTCCAAATTCATAAACCAGCCGCCTGCACGATATCCAGGCGGCACAGGCAAACCGTTCTCCGCAAATTTCTGCTTCGCCCACCTTAAAATCTGCCCAAGCTCCTCCCTGTTGTACGCAGTTGTAAGTACGTCGTGCCCTTCAGTTCTTCCACCCCAGCTTGGTGACGTTTTCGGGGTAAGCCCTGCAGCTGCGACAAGGTCAAAATGCATATGCAAATGCAAACTAATTTCATCTCCCAGTTTTTCCCGGTTCAACACCCAATTAGTTAGAGACCTGGCGCGCTCAGGAGTAATTGCAGGATTAGTATAAATCCTCGGATTAAAATAATGAGTCATCGGCATACCATATCTCGAACTCAGTTCAGCCATTGCGCGCATATAAATTTCTTGCAGATCGTAACCCTCCCAATCGATCGTCCAAGTCATGTATATAGGCGCGCTGATTATCAAAGGAATAGCCGTCTCCAAATCTGACTCCAAAAAGCCAGTAGCTTCTGCGGAACGAATAGTCACATCGCTAAGTTCAAAATTCAAACCCAGATAATAATAACCACCTTCGACACTGTCTTTATAATTCTCCAGATTAATCCTCAACAATAAACTTCGAGTCGGCGACCAATTAACAGGCCCTTTTGAAGCGACACTTCCATCCAATCTTCTCAATTCCCAGAAAATACCGTCTGATTCCGCAATAAATTCAGGAACATTAAACGGAATTTCTATTTGCGAATCAGTCAAATTCCATAACCTACTTTTCACGAGTCGTATTACCGGAAATTCCTGCTCTGGAACCACCGTATTCAAATTCACAACCGTAACCGCATCTGGATTAAAATCACCACCAAAGAAACCACCTGTCAGCCTTGGGCTTTGGGCTGAATTAAAGATATTTCCAAAATAAAGTTTTAATTGACCCGGGCCCAATTCACCCCTCAAACCAGAAAGGTTCGCATAAATCTTCGTAAATGTGGTCGATTCATCTTCAACCGCAATTTCAAGCATGCGAGAGCCTCTGAGGCCTTGATAAAACAGTTCAAAATCATTTGCATCTTCCCTACTCTCATTTTTTTGAACCAAATCAGCATGGTTCAAATCCAACCGCACAAAACTTTCACAACAATCCTCTGCGAACTCCGAAATTTCCCAACTGAGTCTGCTTGGCGAGTTCGCGCCTTTCCAATCTGACTGAACTACTAGTTCTTCCTCAGCAGTATCGTTTTGCGGTGGAAGTTGATTAAAATTCGTCTGAGACTGCGCCAGAACCAAAACAATCACCAGCCCTGCAAGTGCAATAACCGAAACACTAATCAATCTTGCGCCAGAAACTCTCTGTAGAAAAATCATAATTGAATTAAACAATCGCACTAGAATCACTGTCATTATAATTACTATAAAGCCAGCAAAAATCGTGGATTTCACGCCGAGGAGCGGTAGTTGTAACTGGCTATATATACTCAAAATTGCAGTATGGACTAGTAAAAGTGCCAAAAGGTTGCGACCCACGAATTCGGCTAATTTACAAAGCCAATCTGGGATTTTATCCTGCCATTTCATTGCCACTAAAATATTCATCTGAAGCAAAGCCCAAGCAAGCCCCAGAGCTAGGAATCCAAGGGTTGGCGGCCATCTTCTGATAAAATCCTCAGGTGAGGCAAAAATCGCAATACCCACAACCACACAAATCACAGCTACTAAAATTTTAAGCTCAATCCTTTTTTCACTAAGTGATAATTTATGATCCTTCAACCACATACCCATCAAAAGCCCAATTGCAAAGAGCGGACTGTACTGAAGAATTGGAAAACGGTAGAGATCGTAACTACCATAAATTAAACTACCCCAATTTTGTAAGAAATTTGGAAGATCTGCAGCTACAGATAGGCGTAACAGTCCTTCACCCAAAGCAAATGCGACCAAAGATAAACCAAGAAGTAGGAACGGCTTTTTTGCGAGTTTTATAATTGCGCTGCGAAAAATAATAACAATTAGACCAAATCCGACAAAAGCAAGATAAAACTCGCTATAACCAGGTACACTCTGTAAAGTCAGAATTCTGCCGACTTCAACCAATACCTCCTCCGGCATTCGCCCCGACAACTGTCTAAGAGATAGAATAAACGCCAGAACATAATACACAATCATAATCCTACCCAATCTGATGAGCCTTTCGCCGACTGATTTATTCATGCTAAAACCCGAGATATAAAGAAGCGCCGAAGATACAATTAAAAATATCGAAAAACTAGTCAAATCCCCCCACCCGCGCGCAAATACTATAAGTTCAGTGAAGATTGCATCAAAACTAGTCGGCGTAAAAGTGGTATCTCGGTACCCGATAAAAAGAAAAGCCACAGTATGAGCAGCAAACATAAAAAATACCGCGATTAACTTTATAATGTCGAGAGAAATCTCCCGACCCGTAATCTTCTTTATTTGAGCATCTATCTCTTTCATTAGTTACAGTATATTAAATTAACGCAGACATTCCCAATGCCAATATTCGCCGTCAAATTTCTGCGAAACTGCGCGCGCGTAGATACTTGCAAAACACATATTCAAATCAATATCGTTTTTAACTAGAATTTCTTCAAAACCGTGAGCAGAGCCGCAAATTTCTTTTAATTTATCTTCAGTTTCGCTTAAATTTGGCCTTGCTGGAATAAAAAACTGACGATTTTTGTCAGATTTCGCATCTAGCGACATCACATGTCCAATTCTATCAAGCCTATAATTTAAATGTGCTGTTTGCTCTATTCTAATATTATTTAACTCTTGGTTTTTGGTACTAGCTTGTTGAATAAATGAATAATTAAAAGTAATACCGAGAAAAATTAAACTTATAATAAGTGCAAATATCTGAAGATTCATATTCTTACCAATAGCTCTATTTTTATCCATTCTAATTTGTATGAAGTCGCGAATAGTAATCGCAACACCACTTATCAAAAAAGGATATAGGTAGAGTGCGTACCAACTTAGTTTAGTTTGAACCAGAGTAATCAGAAAAAGTATCAATCCCGCTGCTATAAGTGGTCTGTTTATTTGTTTTTTGCTCACTTTTTGAAGTTCGCTCTTTCTATTTAAGAACAAAATTAACAGTAGAATTGATAATAAAATCAGAAGTAGTGGCGAATAAAGTGGATTTAATTGGTTATTGATATGGAAAAGTAGTCCGCCCGTATGCCCTTCCAAGCTTGTTAAACCCCTTCCCAACTGATGATAAAAAAGATAAATATCAACAAAATCACCGCCGTAATTTGCATACATATAAACATGCCATGGCAGGATTATGATTAACGTCGTTATGCCTGCAATGATTATAATTTTAAGCAGTTTAATATCCAAATGGCGCAAAATAAACGCTCTATATAGTAAATTCAACCCAAGCCAAAAAACCGGAAATATTCCAAAAATACCTTTGGTGAGAAGTGCCAGTGCGGTAAATATTCCTATTCCAAAAACTAATGCCAAGGTTTTACGTGTTAATACTTTTTCTACGGTTTTAGGTACTAATATTTTTTCGGCACATATAAATCCTAGAAAAATAAATAATAACTGAAGTACGTCACTGTCTGCGCTGCGAAAATTATGTGAGGAAAATACCCCGCTTGGATTGAATACCCATAAGGCTGGGATGAATGCGAAGAAAGCA
The DNA here is from genome assembly GCA_041738875.1 of Candidatus Dojkabacteria bacterium. Classification (GTDB taxonomy): domain Bacteria; phylum Patescibacteriota; class Dojkabacteria; order CALFHW01; family CALFHW01; genus JBGSOW01. Next base: position 791 of record JBGSOW010000055.1, on the reverse strand, counting down.
AGACTAATTTTCGCAGCAATTTGCCCGTGATTTGATTTTAGGTAACGATATACAAAGTAAATTAATACAATTGAGGTGATTAGTGTCGTGAACCTTACAAGGGTCAACATTTCAAAGATGCTTATAAACTCTCTTTCTGAATTATTATAAACGCTGGCAAAAGCCTGCATTAGAAAGTACCAGAGAGGTGGTTTTTCCCAGAAGTTTTCTCCTGCGTAATACAAATCCGTCGTAGGCCCCCCGGAGATTTCAGAACTCTCCAAAATCACAGCGAGATTGGTCGATTCGTCCCAGTATTGAAGTGGCGCGCGCTCAAGCCCCCAAACTCCGAGAAAAATAATTAGTCCGAAAAGAATTGGTACTAGAATTGGTACCAATAGTTTAGAATTAAAAATACTGAAAATTAGCATGATTAATCTAACGCACGATTATCGCGGTTCTGTTGAATGTTCCCCAAAGTGAGTCGAAATAGTTTGGAGAAAAGGTCCTACGTCCCAGATTTGGGTCGTTGATATAGATATTGCCGGGAGACTCAGGAGAACCTTCAAAACCACGAACAACATAAGAATGCATGCCCTTAACTGTAAAAACAGTGCCGCCTCCCGGCAAATTCCAAGTTGTATTCGACCCCGAACCCGCATAGCCGTTGTGCGCCCAGATGATTACTGGGTTTCCCGCTTCAACTTCTTTGAGAAGATCTGTTCTATTCCAGCCGGATTTGACTTCAGCACTGCGCCAATTTGCAATTAGATTGCGCACTGGATTCCAATGCACACCATAACCCCTGACGT
>JBGSOW010000031.1:0-37969 GCA_041738875.1 Candidatus Dojkabacteria bacterium | reverse complement strand
TTCTAGGAAATGTCGCACCCCTGTTCTAAAATTAATCATGGATCAAGTTTTAAGTGTTGCACAATTAGTCAATTTACTAAATTCCGTGTTGTCGGATATAGGCATTTTGCGTGTTGAAGGGGAAGTTTCTTCTCTAAAGTTCTCCAAAAATAATGCTGTTTTTCTTGACCTGAAAGACGCAAAAGAAAACGCCCTTCTCAAACTAAGCAACTACGCGCCAAAAGTAGAAGGATTAAAGGAAATAACTGAAGGGATGAAGGTTATAGTTGATGGATATTTCGAGATGTACGCCCCTTACGGACAACTAAACTTCAAACCAACACGTATTCAGCCACAAGGAGAAGGAGCACTGAAATCTGCGTTCGAGCAGCTAAAATCAAAGCTGGAAGAAGAAGGGCTTTTTGCTGTCGAACGCAAACGCCCACTTCCCAAGTTCATAACCCATATTGCATTGATCACTGGAAAAGAATCGGCTGCATATACTGATTTCACCAAAATTTTGGCAGAGAACTTAGCCGGGTTTCAAGTTGATTTCTACCCGGTTTTAGTCCAAGGCGAAAATTCAGCATATGAAGTCGCAGCAGCTTTGGAAAAAATCGGACGAACAGACGCAGAAGTCGTAGCATTAGTTCGCGGAGGTGGAAGTCTTGAAGATCTAAAATCTTTTAATTCTGAAATCGTCGCCAAAGCAATTTTCAACAGCCGCATACCAGTCGTCGTAGGCGTAGGACATGAGGTTGATATGACGATCTCCTGCTACGTGAGCGACCTGCGAGCCTCTACACCTTCTCAAGCTGCATATTATCTTGTGCAACAAAATAGCAGTTTTCTAGACACACTTCATACAAACATGGTTCTGAACGCCGAAATCATCCAACGCTCTATTCAAGATCAAAAAACATTTATCAATAAATTTACCAATCTAGATTGGATTCTGAGGAAATCCATTCCTAGTTCAAATGAGATCGAGCAACGCGAAAGACTATTTATTTCGAACTTCAATGGCATTCGCTTGGAAATAGAAAAGTGGAATAGCTATATAAATAACTTTTCATCTAATCACAATGCTTTAGCAAGGAAAATCAACAACACTTCCGCTTTGATTTCGGGTATTTCAGGAGTATTAACTGCATATGACCCGACACACACACTTGACCGGGGTTATAGTCTAATAAAATACAAAGATCAATACATATCAACCACAGATAAATTGAAAATCGGTGAAAAAATTACAATTAAAATGAAAAAAGGTGAGATACTATCAAAAATTGAAAATATAACAAACAATTAATAAAATATAATTAATCTAAAAAAACACAAAAATGTCGAAAAGCGAAAATCAAACAGTAACTGAAAAATTGGCCGATTTGGAAAAACTGACTAAATATTTTGAACAAGAAGAGATTGATATCGATGAAGGCATAAAAAAATTTGAGGACGGTATGAAAATCGTTGGCGAGATCCGCGGTAAATTGAAGAGTTACGAATTGAAAATCCGAGAGATTAAGGATAAGTACGATATTTAAATCTAATTCTTACAAAGCATGAAAGAGAATTTCGAAGAAATATTAAGTGGCGGACACCATAACTCGCTTGGGAAAACTCTGGAAGTTGTGGAAATGATTCTGAAAGACAGAAGTAAATTGGAAGCTTTATACAATACATATTTTTCTGAGGACGAACTAGTCAGACTCAGAGTGTCAAATGCTTTCAAAAGAGTTTGTTTGCAACATCCTGATTGGGTTTATGAGTATTTTGATAGACTTGCTGGTGAGATCTCTAAAATAAACCAAGCCTCAACCCAATGGACACTCGCCATACTTTTTAGACTTACGACACACCTACAAACAAAAGAACAACATGAAAAAGCAATCAATCTTGTTAAACATAATTTACTAAACCACGAGGACTGGATAGTTTTAAACACAACCATGCAGACAATTTTTGAGTGGAGTAAAAAAGATAACGAGCTTGTGGAATGGCTAATTCCAGTATTAAAAAAATATGAAAAGGACCCAAGGAAATCAGTCGCAGGAAGAGCTAAAAAATATTTAAAGCACTACTCTAGTAAAACCTAAGCACCTTTAATATTTATTTAGCTCCCCACAGTCTATTGATCTAGCCCAACCCTTTATTACTACTAATCCAAATCTATTTCTCAATCCAAGAAACCACCGCAATCGGAAGTTTATAGACGAAATAGAACAATATAAATCCTAGGCTACTTACTATTGGCTCAAAATTCAACCCATTCAATAGCTCCAAATCATTGAAAATTGTAAATACAAGCCCGACAATTAAAACAGCAGTCGCAATTATCATATACGAATACCAGTAAGCCTTCTTCTGAACATGGTTTTCACGTTCATCGAGATTTTCACCAGGATTATTTGCAAGCAGGTAAAACCGTTTCCTATAAACTGCGAAATCTATAGCTATCAAAACAAATATCGAGATTAATAAGACTAACTCGGATAAAAACTGGGTCGATAGGGCGAGAATTAGGATAAGGAACAGGTAACTGAATACCGTCCATACTTTTCTATAGATCCTCTTCATTATTTCGTGTCTTTAATAAATTAGATAAATTATCGAACTCCTCTAAAGAAAAAATATCCTCCACTCGGATCTGAAAAAGCTTAGCTAGCTTTAAAGCCAATTCAAGACTTGGAAAATATTCACCTCTCTCAAGGTACCCGATAGTTTGGTAATTAACACCAACTTTTTCAGCTAAATCTTTCCTAGATAAATTTGCATTTACCCTAAATGTTTTTAATCTGTTGTATATGTTAATTACCATGTTGTAATAATACAACAAAATGTAGCTACGTGCAATACTTTTATGAAAATCTCACAAAATTCCGGCTATCTTTGAATAAATTGGGACTATTTAAGACTCGAGCAAAGCAATAATATTTCCTGCTGGATCTTTAAACCAAGCAATACTCGGTCCGTATTTTGCTTTGTCGGGCGAATGGAAAATTCCATTTTCATCGGGTTTAGTGGCATCCATTTCATAGTGCTCAAAAACCACACCTTTGCTTCTCAAATCAGCAGCTGCACTATTTATATCTGAAACTTCGAAATTTAATACAGTGAAAGTAGCTGGTGTGTGGTCTTGTTTTTCGTATATGAATAGCTTATTACCTCCTGGCAATTCTAAAGTTAAGCCCATTGATTCGCTTAAAATTTTACAACCTAAAATATTAGTATAGAAATCTTTAGCTTTTGATAGACTATAGACCGACATGCCACTAAATGATGAATTGAACATACTAGTTTATTCAAAAATTAAATATACGCCTAATTCTAATTATTATCTTTGAATTTTAAGCCTTTATAAACTAAAGTTTTTCGGCATTTAAAACTGTTTGCTCTATCCTTTTTTTTCTTGTTTCAGGCCTTTTAGCGTTCAAAATCAATTCCAGAATCCCTCTTCTATATGAACGTGAAGATTTCTCCCAATTTTCATAAGCTATTTTATTTTTTTCAAAAGCACTCTTTAAATCATCCGGTAAAATCAGATTATCGACGTCATCTAGAGCTGTCCACGTGCCTGTTGCTTTAGCAATTTCAATCATTTCATAACCAGCTTTCTCCATTAATCCTTCACTAATTAACTTTTTCACTTTTTCTTTATTTACCTTGCTCCAATTACTTTTGGGGTTTCTTTTGCTGAAGAATTGATAGTAGCTGTTCTCATCGCGTTTGTTTGGCAAACTATCTATCCAGCCAAAACAAAGGGCTTCGTCTACGGCTTCGGGATAATAAACGCTGGATGTTTTGCTAGCTTTTTTATAAATAACCAACCATACTGATTTCTCAGTTTGATGGTTTTTCTGCAACCAATCGCGCCAATCCTTCCTTGTTTTGGCATAAAACGTTGATTTGCCTTTGTAAGTTTCCATTAAAATTTTGTGCTACAGGTTTTGTTTTTCTTTTTTGCTTACTTAGTTCAATGTGGGTCCGGGGGGACTCGAACCCCCAACCAATGGCTTAAAAGGCCACTGCTCTACCATTGAGCTACAGACCCATAGCTTGGTACACAAAAACTTGTGTCTGATTATACCCTAAAAGTAGTGTTTGCGGATATAATTTTCTGAATTGGTTTGTAGTTTAACCTGTGGATTTTTGTGGGACCAAAATTCTTTAATTCAGTAATATGCATTTTGGTCCCATACCCCATATGCTTTGCAAAACTAAACCTCGGATACTCAGGCTCTAAAGTCGCCATCAATCTATCACGATATACTTTTGCATAGTTTGCAGATAGAGCAATACTGGCAAAACGGCCATCTCCTTTAACCTCTACCGAGCCATTTTCACCTTCTGGGATCTTCAAACCACCATCAAACAAAAAAAACGTTTTGCCATGAGTACAATTCTCAACAACCTGTTGCAGTATGGCCGAAATCGAACTCGCTAGACCATTTGCGCTTATATCCGCAGGACTTTTCTCAAATAACCTTAATTCTAAGCCTCGCAGGTTTTTATTATTCAGCCCGCCTACCGCGTAGTCATAGATAATCTCGCGTTTAATTTTTGAAAGTTTTTTTGAATCATCAAGTTGCAAATCCACTAGTCGCGGATTGAACCCTTTAGAAAGTATAGTTGCACCAAATACCAATGGACCTGCCCAAGCGCCTCTACCTACTTCGTCTAATGAAACAATTGTGTCATATTCCCAAAGTAGGTTTTGCTCAAAATCCCAGTTCAACATCAATTATTCTAGCAAACATTGAATTTACCATTGTTTTACTTGAAGTTGGTTGAGGATTTATTGAAAATGTATTGGAAATTTATTGGAGAGTAATTAAAAACTGTTTCCGATAGTTTAAGAAGCTTTTACTTCTTCTGGTTTGGATTCTGTTTCTACAGCCTCGACTGTCTCTACAGTTTCAGCTACTTCTGTCGGTTCGACTGCGTCAGTTACTACTTCTTCCTCGACTACATCCTCAACAATACCGATTTTTTCTGCAATTTCAGCAGCAACAACATCAGCAGGTCTAGCTTCACCGATAGCTCTTGATGTCTGTTTGACTTTAAGAGCTGCTTTACCGACTCTATCACGTAGGTAGTATAGTTTTGCTCTTCTGACTTTACCAGTTTTAGTAACTTCTATTTTTTCAACATTAGGTGAATGAATAGGAAAAATTTTCTCAACACCAACACCATCACTGATCTTGCGAACTGTGAAAGTTTCTCTTGCGCCTGAACCTTTTTTCGCAATTACCATACCCTGGAAAATCTGTACTCTGCTTTTTTCACCCTCACGAATAAGGTTATGAACTTTTACAGTATCTCCAACCCTAAAGGACATTGGGTCGTTTTTTATGTACTTACCTTCAATTTTGGCTAATAAACTTGAATCCATGTCTAGGATTATAGCAGAGAGACTTCATGCCTTCAAATATTCCTGCATAATTTTTCTAACTTTTTCATATTCATATCCACGCGAGATGAGCCTTCTATATATTTTATCTTGCCATTTCTGCTTTTTCTCATACTCTTCTGGCAATTTATTCTGTTTAATATACTTCTCAACTACGCTCCTAATCGTCTGTATTGACTCGCTTTCTAGCTCCTCGGCTTTGTCTTTAAATATTGAATTAATCAAATTATTATCAATTCCCTTCATTTTCAACTCAGAACGAATCCGGTTCTCACCGTATTTAGCTTGAAGAAGCCTTGCGCCCACAAACCAATTAGCAAAATTTTCATCGTTTAGTAGTCCTTTTTCTTTAAATTCAACGATTAAAGGCTCATAAATAGCTACGTCAATCCCCACCCTATATTTAAAATAGTCCTCAACTTCCTTGATACTCCTAGGCCTTCTGGCAATATACGCATAAAGCCTATATCTAAGTTTCTCAATACCTTGAATTTTTTTTAATTCATCTAGAATCTCAGAATCCACCTCCATACCAGAGAAAAGTTTCATGTTTGCAATCGTAAGTTGATCCAGGCTAAGCTTCGAGCCATCGTCAAAACGCACGATTGCGAGATTCGGATACTTTGGATGTTGAGCAAAATTAATTATTTTCATTTCATTTGCAAATTAACATATAATTACACTAATTATGAATAAGCAAAATTTAAGAATTCTCATAGACGCAAGTCCTTTGACCAATCATTACTACAAAAGAGGAGTTGGGAATATGACATATTCATTTGTAAAGGAGTTGTTAAAAAACGAAAACATCGACTGGATAATTATCGCATACGGAAGAGAAAAAGAATTTTGGAATAGACTGAATCGAGGCGAAGAAGGAATTCAACACAAAAAAAATGTCGAATTTCACACACTAGGCAAACCCAATTCACTACTTGAAAAAGTCTTATTGCCTGCATTTTTCACTATTAAAATTCTCCCAATTGTACGAAAAAGAAAACCCGATATGTTTGTAAGTTTGCAACCTGAACACGGCGTGCCTACGAATACAAAAGTCATATCGTTTGTGCCTGATGTAATCCCCTATAAAAGTGGCGTTTTTTCACAAAAAAGCTGGCTGGCCAATAAAATTAAAGCAATTAACTTTAGCTGGGCATTTAACCGCATAAAAAAAAGCGAGAAAGTTATCACCCACGCTAAGTTCACAATTAACGATTTAGTCGAACTCGGAATAGAAAAAGAAAATATTGAAATTGTCCCTTTAGCGCTCACTGAAAATTTTATGCAGTCTATAACCTCACAGAAAAATATCTTGGATGATAAAAGTTGCATTCGCAGAACTCTTTCGATATATAACCTTACAAAACCATACATACTTTATCTCGGTGGCTTAGAAAAAAATAAAAATGTTGAGCAGTTGATCAATACTTTTAAAATAGTTTCTGAAAAGTACCCGGATTTGAAGTTAGTAATTGTCGGAAAAGAATTCAAGCTTGGTTGGGATCACAAGGCAGTTCCAATGAATGAAAGGGCAATTGCGATAGTTAAACTCGCAACAGAGCTCAAGATTCTTCACCGCATAAATTTCACTGGTTTTGTAGAGGATCAGCATATGCCATTTATCATCAAAAATGCAGAATGTTTTGTCCATTTATCCACCTATGAAGGCTTTGGGCTTAGTGTATTAGAGCCGCAGGCTCTGGGTGTGCCTGTTATCGCTGCAGATTCGTCAACCTACCCTGAGGTTTTAGGAGATTCTGCCGTACTTGTCGATCCCTATAATCCCGAATTAATTGCAGAGAAAATTGGACAAGTTTTGGACAGCGAAAATCTAGCACATCGCAAAGCACTTATAAAAAAAGGCTTTGCAAATACTCAGCGCTATGATTGGGAGAAAAGTTCACTGCAAATACTGAAAATTATCGAGAATGTATCAGAAAATACTGCTCTTTTAGAACAAATTAGTAAAAAAAATAAATCCAAAAAGAAAGAGACTAGTGTGATTGAACTCGAGAATAATAAAGTCGTGATCGTTGCATCATACTTCCATCCATTTAGAGGGGGCATGGAAAAAGTGGCACTTGACTATGCACTCATACTGAAAGAACTTGGATTTGAGGTACATGTGATAACTTCCAAAACGAAAGAGGGTAATGTCGGAGGGGACGACACCGAAGCTTATGAAGGAATTACAATCCATAGGCTAAAGAGAATAGGATCGAACTATTATCTGCACTATCTCGTTGGGTTGAGAGGGAAATTAAAAGAAATAGCTCCTAGGGTCATTTTCCAGCATAGCATAGGCATGATTTTGTACGATCTAAATATTTTATCGTACAAATTATTTAATCGATCAAACAAATCAAACAAACCGATCGTCATTAATACTCCACACGGCCCATTCATGTCAAAAAATGAAACAGGTGGAAGAAGATTACTACAAATAGCTGGGACTTTATTTATCAGACTATATGCGAATTTCCTATATAATCATATTTTCCAAGTCAATCCAAATCAAAAGAAATGGTTACACTCCTTCTATGGAATTGCAGAAAAGAAAATTCAACTTTTTCCACCGCTAACTAGCGAACCAAAGATAAAGATTACAGCTAAAAAGAAACTCAGAGATGGAAGAAACGAGGAAGGTGAGCTTGATGAAATTCGAATTACAAGTCTGGGCAGGCTAGATTCATATAAAGGCTATGAGGACGTAGTGGCAGCATTTACTGAAATAAATAGTACTATAAATACGAAGTTAACTATTGCTGGCGCGAAAGATAGTTTTTATAACGAATTGCACTCTCTTGTGAAAAACTCCTCTAGAAGAGATGACATCACTTTACTTCATGACATTACAGACGAAGAACGAGATGAAATACTAAAACAAACTGACATTTTCATACTAGCCAGCGAATGGGAAGCTTTTGGCATAGTGATTGCAGAAGCGATGGCTTGGGGAGCGGCAATAATTTCGACAAATACAGAAGGAGGTAAATTCCTAGTTAAACCAAACTCAAATGGATTACTATTTAGTTACAAAGACTTGCCTAAACTTATCCAGAATATAAATACACTAATAACAAACGTGCCATTAATGGAGAAATATCAGTCAGAAAGTTTAAAATTGGTTAATTCCTATACAAAAAGTAAAATAAAAGTACAACTTGCCGATTTTTTAGATATAATCCTATAGCATGATCGAACCAGTAGCAAAACAAAATAGGAAATTAAGTTATTACATCTTCGAGAAAATACCTGGAGTTATCTTTTTTGCATTAATTATATTTTTCCTTATCGGCGGACTAGTAGCACCAGAAGCAACTGCGTATGCGATTATTATCCTAAATGTATTTTTCTTATACAAATCTGGAATGCTTGCTGCCACTTTTTTCCTGGCGTTTCTGAAGATTAGGCAAAGTGAAAGTGTTGAATGGAGAGAGAGAATAATAGCTCTTGAGGATCGAGATACTGCGTTGCAGACGATTGAGAAAAATATTGAAGAATTAAAAAAGAAAAGTCCGAACGGACACATGCTGCACAAAAATAAATTCCTGAACAAGCTTTTATATCGTTTGGAAAAGTACAAATCACTGCGGTTCTTGGAACGTGAATACAAACAGATTAGTAATGTGCAAATTTATAGCGACTGGCGCAGTTTGCAACATATCGTAATTATCCCGCATGTCAAAGAGCCAGAGCATATTCTCAGAGCAACACTAGAAAATCTCCGCAATCAAAAGTTTCCAAAAGAACAATTAAATATAGTTCTTGCCTCCGAAGCACGAGATCCTGATGGTCTTCCAATGTCGCAGAGGCTCGCAGCCGAATACAGTCAACACTTCAACAACATCTGGGTATCAAATCACATACTTACAGACGAAGAAGTCGTTGGAAAGTCATCGAATATGAAGGCTGCAGGTAAAGTCGCATATGCGAAAGTGCTTGAGTTGGGCTGGGATTTGAAAAAGACCTTGATCACGAGCTGTGATGCAGATTCGAAGCTTCCAGATGAGTACTTTGCATACGTAAGCTATAAGTTTGCGACCCGTGAAGACGCCGAATACAAAATCTACAATGGCGCACTAGTTTTCCACAACAATATCTGGAGGTTACCATTTTACGCACGTGTAAAAAACTCCATGTCTACGATTTACAATGTAAGTAGGCTTATTCGTACTGACAAATTAATTCCTTTTTCCACATACACAACCAGTTTTTGGTTAATTAAAGAGATCGGTTTTTGGACTCCATGGGTTACACCGGAAGATTTCCACCTTTTCTTTAAAGCTCAGTTTAAATTTGGTAGTTTAGTTAGCACTGTTCCAATCTTTTTGCGAATTCAGTCTGATGCTGCAGAAGGCAAAGGTCACCTGGACACAATTCGCAACAACTACAACCAAGAGAGAAGATGGTCTTGGGGGATTTCGGATGATGGTTGGGTATTGCAGAATTTATTCCATGGGATAGGCAAATACGATTTCGTCGTTTTTTACCGCGGACTGCACTCAGTTTTCGATCACGTAATTTCGCCTGTTATGGGGCTTATGCTTGTTGCAGGAGGTAACATACCTACTCTTATCAATCCAACCTTCAATACGACCGTTCTAGGCGCGCAATTACCCTATATTTCTTCCACGATCATCACTTTATCTCTGGGATTTATGATAATTGTCATAATAACTGACTTTTTATTCAAACCGAGACGTGAAGGAAGAAGAATAATTGGAATTATTCTAAGTGCGATTGAATGGTTATTCCTGCCAATTGCAAGTTTCGTTCTAGCTGTTCTTCCTGGATTAGAGGCAAATACGCGTATACTCTTTGGTAGATATTTAGAATACTACGTTACAAAAAAGCACTAGTACTAAATTTCCTCGCTATTGTTTGCCGTGATAAAATTACTATTACGCAAGTTATTGTTTGTATTTGCTCAGGTGGCGGAATTGGTATACGCGCTACGTTGAGGTCGTAGTGGGGTTATTCCCGTGCAGGTTCAACTCCTGTCCTGAGCATATTAAAACCACCAGCAAACGTAAATTAATATTTACTAATGATATGCAACCACTAGCCGCAAGACTCAGACCACAATCTTTAGACGAATTTATCGGGCAGCACGAAGTTATCGAAATTCTCGGCAAATCAATTTCAAGTTCCAACATACCCAGTATGATTTTCTGGGGACCTCCAGGAACTGGCAAAACTAGCCTTGCTGAGGTTATTGCAAATTCAATTGATGCTGATTTCCTGAGGCTTTCTGCAGTGACCGATGGAAAAGATTCTTTAAAAAAAGTTGTTAAAATAGCTGAGTCAAATTTTCAGTACAATAAAAAAACTATCCTTTTTATCGACGAAATCCACCGCTGGAACAAAGCACAACAGGATGGACTATTACCATTTGTAGAAAAAGGCGTGATTGTTTTGATTGGTGCAACTACTGAAAATCCGAGTTTTTCTGTTATCTCTGCTCTACTTTCAAGAACGAGAATTATTGTTTTCAACGAACACAGCGAAAAAGATATTGCAGCGGGGATCAAAAAAGGCCTAAAGCTGCTGGAAATGAAACTAGATAGTGATGCAAAAAAAATCTTGATAAGGGGAGGCAACGGAGATATGCGCGCTAGCCTAAACGCACTTGAACTTGCCGCGAAAAATGCGCAAGCAGATGAGAGAGTGTTGATAAATCTAGAAGACGCAAAGTCTGCGGTGACTAACTATTTGAGGTACGACAAAAATGGTGAGGAGCATTACAATATAATTTCAGTTATTCACAAAAGCCTGCGCGGCGGCAACAAAGATGCCGCCGCTTACTGGATATCCCGCATGTTGAATGCGGGCGAAGATCCACTTTATATTGCTAGAAGATTAATCCGCTTTGCAAGTGAAGATATTGGGAATGCGAATCCCAATGCGTTACTTCTAGCGAACGTTGTATATGACACTTGTCAAAAAATTGGGATGCCTGAATGCGAAGTGGCACTTATCCAACTCGCAGAGTACTTAGGGGATTCGCCGAAAAATAATTCTGCCTATACAGCCATGTCTAAAGTACAAAAAGATATTGAAGAATTTGGCAACCTCTCTGTTCCAATGGGGATGAGAAATGCACCGACAAAATTAATGAAAGAATTGGGATATGGTAAGGGTTATATCTACGATCATAATTTCCCAGATGAAAAAATTACGCAACAAGCCCTGCCCGATAAACTAAAGAACCGCAAGTACTTCGCCAGAAGTACCACTAGAAAGCCCAGTAGCAAGGTCAGCTAACTTGCACTCCTCTGTGCAGTAGGCGATATTTTTCTCTTTATCTTCTAAACAATTTTCGCAGCAGACAATATGCCTATGACTTTTGCAGTGCAAATATGCGCAGTCCACGTAGTTATCGCTACTACTTCCACATTTATCACAGTGCCCCACAACTTCATGTTCCTCGCTATCTAGGTTAAACCCCATAGTTACACGTCTGTCGAAAACATAAAGCTTGCCCTTAAAATGTTGATTTGGGTATTTTTCCATGTATGTATGGATTCCATTTTTCAATTGGTACACATCTGCAAAACCGTTTTTGATCAGAACGCCAGAAGCTTTTTCACATCTTACACCTCCTGTACATACTGTAACCACAGTTTTGCCTTTTAAATACTCAAGCTCTTCTAATTTTTCTGGTAAATCTCTAAAATTTTTCAAAGGAGCTAAAACCGAATTCTCAAAATAACCAACCTTATGTTCGTAGTCGTTGCGCATATCAACTATATAAAACTCTTTTTTACCCTCTACGATCCAGTCGTGAAGCTCTTCTGCAGTTATGTATTTACCTGTAGTTTGAGACGGATCGACATCATGCTCTCCAAAACTACCACTTACTATCTCCTGTCTCACTTTGATCGATAACTTTGGAAAAGCTTTTCCACCAGTACCTTCGCTACGCTTGAAATCTATGTCTGCAAATCTCTCGTCCCTTTGCATAATTTCAACATACTTTTCAGTATCTGCAACACTACCTTCTAGAGTTCCATTAATTCCTTCCTCTGCGACTATCATCCTGCCCAACAGATTCAGCGATTTGCATAGTTCATTCTGTTCAGCTAGTAATAGAGCTGGATCTGTGATTTTTACATATTTATAAAAAAGGAGTATTTGTGAGTCTTGTTTCATAGTTGATTATAGCAATATATTTGTAGAATCTGGGCGGGACCAACCGGGATCGAACCGGCAACCTCTCGCGTGACAGGCGAGTGCTCTAACCAATTGAGCTATGGTCCCGCCCAGACACAACGTCCTGCGTGAAATGATTATATATCATCCAGTACATCTTTTTCAAACCTTGTTCTTCTACCCCTAGTGATAGAACCAACGTTTACTATTAATTTCTCGATTCTACTTGCTCCATAACCCTGTCTATAGACGATTGCTGCAATTACAAATAACAAGCCTGCAAGTATAAACATTGAATTATCATCCAGATTTGTAGCAGGTAGAGGTCCTCCGCAAAGTTCTAGAACAACTCTATGTGAATAGCTCATTTCAACTGGAGTGCCCGAATCGTCATAAGTTACAACAACGAAGTTACTTGCCTGATAACCAAGGTCTGCCGACTGCTGAGCAGTGTAATTAACCTTATAGGTATATGTATTACTTGCACCAGCTGCAATTGTTCCAGCACCCCAAGTTAATGAATACGAATTCGCGTTCTGCACGCTTACTGCGCTTGGACTTATGCTACTTACAGAACTTGCTAAAATTGGTGCATTAATTGTATCAATAACTTCATCATGGCTAACCGTTCCTGAACCAGTATTTCTAATTAGAACTGTATAGGTTACATCTTGGCTTCCATTTGCCAAACATACTCCAACTGATGATTTCGTTATAACCAATTCCCTTGTGTCAGGAGTTTGCTGACATGCTTGAGCTCCAGTTGTCTGACAATTATCAACAATTGGTCCAGTTGGCGCCAAGCCGTTATTTGCAGTACAAAGTCTAAATGTTCCACCGCCAGCACTTTCACAAATCTCGCCTGTCTGACATTTTGCATCTCCGCAAAAAATTGTAGGACATTGTCCGTCGTTTGTTTCTTCAGCACAGCTAGAATTTGTCGTCCAACCGGTTCTACAACCTTGTGTAACTGTACGAATTTCTGATTCGCAGTCATCTCCGTCTGTTTCGCTAGGTGTACATCTATAACAAGTAACGTTTCCTGGTGGCGGTGGTGGAGGTGGAGTATCATCAACTGGGCACTGACCACCAACTGCAACTGCACAGCCTGTCGGTGAAGAAGAACTTCCCGTAGGACAAGTAGATCCATTTATAGTGAATGACTCGCAGTTATTACCATCGTCTGTTCTTTCAGTACATCTATAGCAAGTAGTAGGTGTAGCAGGAGGTGGTGGTGGAGGGGGCGGTGTATCAGTACAATCACCAGTGTAATATGCAGCTCCACCTGTTTGACTATCTGGTAGGCCTTCGAAATCAATTTGTACACATTTACCACATTCTGCAGTGACTGTATTTGCACAAACAGATCCCCCTGGAGAAACATTCCTTACTTGCCTAGCAGCAAGCGGTACTGTAGTCCCTACACATTCCGCATCAGATCTTCTACCATTTGCATCTTCAATGTGAATCTCTACACGAAATGATTCTGGAGAACATGATGTAGCTCCACCTGTAGGACTAGTATAATTCAAGCAGTAACCTGTAGTTGTAGGATTACACCCACCAGGCTGAGCTCCACATTCATTACTCGCATAACACTCCTGTAAGCCAGAGCTTTTACACGCATCATTATCTCTTAATTTCCAAACTACACAGGCTGGCCCACCGAAATCAACCCTATCACCTGTCGGACATTGGCCTGGTCCCTTGCCCTCACTTGCACACCAAACGGACGCGCTGGTGTCCTCGGGTGCTTGGTTTGTTGTGTAAATCTGATAGCCCAAAAATACTGCTGATCCCAAAAGAAGAATCATCAATGTTATTAATAGAATCGTACGTAGTCTTTTGTTCATATTTAACAATTTAACTTATATTTAAAAGTTTGGAAAGGTTTTTTTGCAAATTTTGTACAGAATCTTCAGTTAATTTCTATTGAATGTTAGTATTACCTATAATTAAATAATAATACACGCGACATATGAAAGATATAGATAGCAAAACAAAGGATAAGGGCAAGTATGAGATTGAAGCGACACTTGGACGTGATATTAGGAAATTAGAAAGAAGGATGGCAGATTTTGTTGACTTCAAGCAAACATTTCTAAGAGGATTGATCAATGGAGTAGCAACAGCGATCGGAGCTACTATTATATTCGGTCTAATCATTACGATACTCGGTAGATTAGTTACAGGAGTAGAAGATGTGCCTATTCTAAACGATATCATTCAACAACTTGAACTTCGTGAGACTGTAGCCCCGAGAAATGGTCAAAACTAAAAGCAAAAAATTAAAGCTGAAAGTTAATTCAATCCAAGTTTTAGATACCATGCGGAACACTCCAGTAAAAAGCATACTCATAATGCTTTTAATATTTTTTGTCGGAATTATCGCTTACCTATTTATTAATTATCTACGAATTTATGTTTTCGATTCCGAATACCGAGCTGGAGTTGCAACGCCAATAAGTGTTCTTTCAATTGATACTTTGTCTGCGCGGAATTTTACTAAAGCGAGCGACAATTCTCATACGATATTCATCGCAAACAATAATAGCTTTGCAGAAGAGGACAATGCGCTGAGTTTCTCGGCGAAACTCAGCGCAATTACGAAAAACACCAAGGAAAATATTGATATTTTAAATCTAGAAAATTCCCAAACATGGGTTGTAAACGAAGGTGCGTTTGCAGAAATATTGCAAAGCGAGAGAAGTTTTTCAAGAATTGGGAATATAATTATTTCCGGCAGATACATATACATTAACCCAATCGATGTTCCCTTGAAATATTTCGTTGGCAATTACATCTCAGCGCTTATAATCACACAATACCAATCCGATTGGAACAATCCAGTTTTAAATGAGTATTACAACTCTATCCCAAATGCTCAGGAGGGGAAATTACCCTACCCTGAAGTTATCAAATCCTACGCGGGTAAACTGATAAACTGCCAAGGAATTACTGACTACTTCCAACTACTAAGCTGTGAAATAAACCTCGCACTTAACGGCTACTCTGAGTCAATCCCAGTTGCACAACAAAGTTTTATAGTTACACAATTAGGAATAGAGGAAAACACAATCGACGAAATCATAGGACTCACAAATATCTCTGACATAAACGTGGTGCTTGCAAAATTGCAATTGGAGGAAAACGAATTAATTTATAAAAATTGGGAATTCGAGGAATCTGAAATCACAGGAGTAATTAATTCCGCGCCAACCACAAATGCATATAACGGCGCGAACGCAGCTAAAGTACAGCAATTAGTGAATGATTTAACTGCGCAAGGTTGGCAACAAAGCCCAGAAGACTATAAAACAAAAGATTCTCAATTTGGTGCAGATCAAAGCGCGGTTGTATTGAACCTAGACCGCGATCTAGCAAAACAGACGCTAGTTATATTCACGCTTGATACCGCACAACTCAACGTAGACTGTTTCGTTGAAGGCGTTGGACAAGTATACTGTGGTGACAATAGCATCAATAAAAACACTGGACTATATTTGGTCGCATTTTTAGCAACTGAAGAATTCAAACTTGGTGGTCAACGAACTTAACAGATCAAAATTAAATAGCTAAATTAAACTAATGTATAAAATGCTAGGAATTAACCAAAAAATATGGCAACGCGTACGAAATACTTTATTCTGGGGTGCGATTTTGCTTGCGACTTCATTTAGCGCAAGTCTTGTAATGTACGAAATTGAAAGAGCTGCGGGCAATGTAGATCTAGACAGTCTCTTTGATACTTATTGGTGGTGGGTCAATACAGTTACAGGGCTTGGCGCAACGGCAGAACCACTTACAATCCAGGGAAAAGCAATTGCCACATTTATTATATTCACAGGGTTTGTTTTACTTGGTTTATTAATCTCAGACCTTTCCGCGATATTTAAAATGGTATACTCCCGCAATGAAAAAGGAAATATCCAAATAGGATTCCGTAAACACATCGTAATTTTTGGTTACACTTCTCTAACCGCTGGGATTATCAAACTCTTGCGCAAACATTTTGGTACAAATGTCAGAATTGTATTGATTTCAAACGAAATCGATAGCAACCCATTCCCAGGCCAGGTAAGTTTTATCCACGATAACCCGATTAGCCGCGAAACCTTTTTGAATGCAAATATCGCGAAAGCCGCAGCTGCAATTATTCTCGCAAACGACCGCTTTCGCGATCCCGACACCTACTCTCTAGCAATCGCAACCGGTATCGAAAGACAAAATAGCGAAGTTGTAAGTATTGTTGAAATTGTTGATCCGAAATCACGAGATTTATTCAAGCTAACAAGCATAGACGCTTTCATCGACCGCCGCGAGACACTAATCGATCTGCTTGAAAACAACCCAAATCCGAAGTTAAAGAGAATTATCCTCAAGCAATCAAGTTTGGAAGAGAAACTTAATTCCACTGCAAAAACAGATTTAATCTAAAAATTTAATCTGGGCTCGAGTTATAGGATATAATAAAGTTAATGAGAAAGGGTAAAGCACTAACAGATAACGGCCGAAGCCTGCTAATCCTATTGGTGTTATCCAGTGTGATTGTTTTCTTTTTGTTAATCTCAGCCTACATACCCGCGATAATCTTGGCTGTTATCATTTCCAGAATATTCATGCCATTACACAAACGTTTCCTTAAAATCACAAAACAGAAACAGGCTATTGCTACATCTTTAAGTATGATTGTTATTTTCCTATCAGTAATTGTACCTTCAGTCATCGTTGGAAGCATTATCTTTGTTGAATCGCGCGATCTTGCAAGAGCCTCCAGCACATTCCTTATTGAAAATGACGGAGTCGATGGACTAGTTTCAGCAATAAACGAGTCCTTAGAAAAGCTTCCTTTCAATGTAGATCCTATTTCGAAGGAACAAATTAACATTGAAGCACGGCAAGCAATAAATAATATTAGTGAATTCGTTCTTGAAGGAGTATTAAATTTTAGTGCATCAGCAATTTCGCTGTTTACTCAAGTGTTTGTCTTTCTAATTCTATTGGGAACGTTACTAAATAAAACAGATAACGTATATGACTATATAAAAAAGACAATTCCACTTCCAAACAAAATAATTGATATGTATTTGGAAAAAATTACTAAAACAGCTACGTCAGTTTTTAAAGGTCTTTTCATTGTTTCAACAATTCAAGGTGTTGCTGCTGGCGTAGTTTTGTATGTGCTTGGGATTGATTATGTCGTACTTTGGACAATTCTAATGATAATTCTTTCGATTCTACCAGTTGGCGCAGGTTTAGTAACAATACCGCTTGCTATCGTTATGATTATTTCTGGCAATGTCATAGGAGGTGTGTTTTTGATACTCTGGACACTAATTGTTGTGAATAATTTAGACAATTACCTCAGACCAAAACTTATCAGTGGGGACGTTAAATTACCAGAATCCCTTAGTTTACTTTCAATCCTTGGTGGTTTGGGACTGTTCGGATTTATGGGGTTAATCTATGGTCCGATTATTGTAATATTTATGCTTACCACACTAGAGGTATACAGAACGCATCGTGACGAATTGAGTGACCCCTCCAAAGTTAGTGCATAATTAACTACATTGTGATAGAATAAGGTATCAAAAGGTTTGGTTTACCACCAATACTTTTGTAAATTTAATTTTAAATAATTCAAAAAAATGGCAAAAGGTACTGTCAAAGTCGTAACCGACAAAGCATATGGTTTCATTGAAACCGATGAATCAGAAAAAGATGTTTTCTTTCATGAAAGCGCACTTACTGGTGATCTAGCAACAAGAAAACTAAGAGTTGGTGATGTTGTAGAATTCGAGATCGTTCAGAGCGAAAAAGGATTGAATGCACAAAACATTCAATTAGCTGAAGAAAACTAAAATTTCTTTTAGATCTATACAAAAGGAGCCGCAAGGCTCCTTTTTATTGTCATCATCTGTTTCCTTAATAATATCTACGCCATCTTTGATACTATCGTTACCAAAATTGTCATCACTAAAAAATTCTGTTACTGTGAAATATGTTAGATCATCGTTTATTACGAGTTCTTCGAGGTGCGGTTGCAACCCTTATCTTAATTGCGATCCTATACCAATTGATCCTAGCAATTGATAGCGGTGTAAATTTATTAAATTTCTTCAGCTTTTTTACTATTCAAAGTAATATCATCGCATTCTTTGTACTAATCTCTCTCGCACTTTCTTTCGCTCCGAAAAGCAAAACTGATCATGCAAAAATCTCTTATTTCCGTGGAGCTGCGACGCTTTATATGACTATCACTGGACTAGTTTATTTCTTTTTGCTCCGCGATGTCGACGTGCAGATTTCAAACCAATGGGTTAATATCGTCCTGCACTATTTGGCTCCTGCGTTTTTACTCGCCGACTGGATCTTAAATCCGCCAGATAAGGAAAAAGCTGTAATAACTTTTAGAAAAGCGCTAGCCTGGTTGGCTTACCCACTTTTATACCTAGTTTACAGTTTGTTCCGAGGCGCTATTACTGGCTGGTATCCCTATCCTTTTATCAATCCAAGTCTAAACGATGGCTATATCGGCGTCGCAATCACTAGTCTAATCATCACTTTTTCCGCAACCGGTTTAGTATGGGTTCTAGTCCGCTCGGCGAATACTAAATAAAAGTTTGTATATACCTATTCTCTTAACTACTTTTTTCTTACCTGCTCTATTAGAAATTCTCAAGCTCTAAGAAAAATGCCCCTTTAGCGTAATACGTTGAAAATCTGACATTCACTCAGATCAAATAGCCAAAAGACTTGCATCGCAGCGACATTGAAATAGGTCAGAAACAAATGTCTGACAATTTTTAAACCACCTCTAACCAGAATGTATAAAGATGTTTAACTACTATCCGAATAGGGTTAAGAATCAGAGCATCACAATTGCAACTACTGTCAAAAATGAATGTGCGAAACTTACATATTTTGCGGGATGTCTGACTTTCATCATACTGCACAAAGTACCCCTATTTACTTATTAAGTGGTTTAGTCTTCTGGATAGTGCCTGCTGGGTGCTCAGCAGGTGCATAGATCGTATATAATTTTAGACTATCAATTCCTGAATTTAGCACATTATGATTAGCTCCAGCAGGCACTACAATCGACTCCCCTGAATTTAATTCATGTTCCGCCCCATCTATTGTTACCTTTGCACTTCCTCGAGTAATCGTAAAAAATTGATCTGTATCTGAGTGTACCTCAGAACCGATCTCTTCCCCCATATTTAAACTCATTAGTACGACTTGAAATACACCTGTAAATATAACGTGACGGTAATTTGTATTCATATTCGCCATTGCAACTAGGTCGCCGCTTAGTAGATTAATATCTCTTTTTGAATTTACATCTTCAGATGTAATAACGTCATCTAATGTGATTTTGTCTTCATTCATCGCGCAAATTACTAAAGTTATATTTAATCATACCTCAGACTAATCTATTTGACAAAATGTAAAACGTACTTTACAATATGTATATAAGTTCATACTTATATATTTAATTTAGCTTATTTCAATTAAAAATGTCGCAACATCAAAAAGAAAATCTAGTTTCACTTATTTCAACGCTGACAGCATCAACTTTCTATATTATTTATGTTTTCAATAGATATTTCGCGTCTGAATTTACTTCTGGTGAGGAATTAAAATACTGGGCAAGCGCGATTCTACTAATCATCCCAATCCGGATTGCTATCCAGATAATCGTTTACATTGGATTCAAAATCACTGAGGGAATTTTCGCAAACGGCAAAATCGTCGACGAAGTAAAAGATGAAAGAGATAATTTGATCGAACTAAAAGGCGACAGATTCTCCACTAATATCTTTGTTTTCGGCTTCATCTTTGCAATGATAGGCATCGTATTTTTCGAAAGCTCTTTATCTGCAATGTTTGCGATTATATTGGTCTCTGGCTATTTTGGAGAATTATTTGGGATTTTTGCTAAAATTTACTTTTACAAAAAAGGTATTTAAATATGAGCAAGCTGAATTTGCGGAATAAAATTAGAGAACTCAGGTTTTTTGCTGGTCAAATGACTCAAGAGGAATTGGCTAATATTGTTGGCGTCAGCAGGCAAACGATTATCGCAATTGAAAAAGGCAACTACTCGCCCTCTTTGGAACTAGCTTTTAAAATAGCGAACGCATTTAAAGTCGAAATCAATCAAGTATTTAGTTACGTGAGTGAATAATTTGGCGAACTGAGAAACTAGTAGTTAATTAACAAAATTAAGCATTAGAAATAAATACACAACATGAAAGCAGCTATCGTAACAAAATATGGAGGTCCAGAGGTAATTGAAATTGTAGACGTTGCAAAGCCAACACCGAAATCTGACGAAATTTTGATCAAGGTGAAATCTTTTGGAGTAACTTCAGGAGATGTGAGAATTAGGAGTGCAAGATTTCCACAAGGGTTTACTATTCCCGCGAAAATGGCCTTGGGCATTTTCGCTCCCAGGAAAAAAATCTTGGGTTCGGAATTCTCAGGAATAGTCGAGGAAGTTGGAAACGCTATAGATCCCCAAGATAAACAGAGCTTTAAACCAGGTGATGAAGTAATTGGACTCAAAGTATTTGGAATTTATGCTGAATACATTTGCATGAAGGCTACTGAAGCGGTTATAAAGAAACCAAAAAATATGAGTTTCAACGAAGCAGCAAGCCTGCCTTTTGGAGCAAGCACAGCATTATATTTTTTGAATAATTCCGGACTTGAACAAGGTCAAACCATACTTATAAACGGTGCTTCTGGTGCAGTTGGATCAAACACCGTGCAGATCGCAAAAGCGAGGGGCTTTGTGGTAACAGGCATTTGCAGTACCAAAAATATTGATTTTGTGAAATCTCTGGGTGCTGAAAATGTTATAGATTATAAAAAAGTGGACATAAAAAAAATTGATTTGTCGTTTGACGCGGTATTTGATGCTGTTGGAAATCTGAGATTTGAAGACGTCAAACACCTTGTGAAACCAAATGGTGTATTTTTGCAAGCAGTGGCAACAGTCGCTGAAATGTTTTCTAAAAAAATACGAGACGAAGGTAAAAGATTTTTCACAGGAACTGCTCCTGAAAGAAAAGAAGACCTACAGGAAACTTCGCAACTATTCGAGGCGGGCAAACTAAAAGCAAATATTGACAAGGTTTTTCAATTTGATGAGATCAGGCAAGCTCACGAATACGTAGAGAAGGGGCATAAGGTCGGCAGTGTAGTCGTAACACTTTAGCTTTCTTGGCGTAATTCAGGCAAAACTGTATAATTACCTTCTATGTCAAAACCAGTTATCGCAAGCGCAATCGAAGTGCCTGATATTACTACATTAAAAGAGGCGAGATTATCTGCAAACTCAAAGAGAGTGCTGATCTCATTTATTATCTTTGGCATAAGTATGCCTATAACCAGTCTTTTTACTGGTACTTTTTTGTGGCGTGAAACAAATGATATTGGGCTAATTGCAATTTACGGGATAAGCCAATACATAACCACATTCATCGTTTTTGTATTAAATTCTTTCCTCCTGAAACATGTAAATATTAAACTACTCTTTTCAGCTGGAATGATACTTTTTGGCATTGCTAATTTTTTATTGATGTTCAATGAAAGATTCTCGGTTGCTATTGTCGTCCTCTTCTCGATTGCTATAGGTGCAAGCGCAGGCCTGATGTGGGCAAACCGCAACCTCATCCACCTCAATGCGACAAACAAATCCAACCGTGATTATTTCAACGGACTACTTTCGGTTTGCGACACCCTCTCTTTGATTCTCGTACCTCTGCTTGCAGGGATACTTATTGTCTACACTCAAAGTTTAAACTTCGCGGACTATAAAAGCGCATACATATTGCTTGGGGCATTTGTTTTTCTGGTAATGTTTTTATCTAGTATTTTTATTTTAGGGGCTGAATTAACAAACCCTACAACTAAGTTTGTATTTATCAGGAAAGCTTCACGCATATGGTGGTATACAAGGCTTTTAACTTTCTTCGGTTCAATGATGTACAGCATTCTGTATTTAATCTCAGGTGTAATTGTACTTCTATACGCTGGCGACGAGGATACTTTAGGTCTACTACAAAGTGTAAGTGCATTTTTTGGTGCTATGGCGCTCTATTTAATTGTCAGAAAAATATCCAAAAAGGATAGGACGAAAATGTTACTTCTGCGCGCGTTGTTTGTTTGTATCGGGGCAATTATATTCCTGCTGGATTTTGGTTTTTTTGGTGTTGCAGCAGTATTTCTAGTCATTGCAATATCTCAACCATTTTGGACTACAGCCATATTTGGGATATGGCATGAGAGCATCGAGGATGAAGCAGCGGAGACTGGAATTAATACTTATAATTATTTTATTGATCTTGAATTCTGGATAAATCTCGGGCGAATTTCTTCTTTGGTTATCATCCTTATTGTTGTGCAAAGCGCTCCCACAGCAGCTGCAATAATTTCCGCAGTCCTCGCCATAATCTTCTCCCAAGTGATGCTTGCTCTTGTTACATTCTTGCTGCAAAAGGCCGAAGCATCCTCTACCTCATCTCGCTAATTAACCGTAATAAACAGTAACGATAATATTTAAAGTATTAATATTTCGCCATAAAAGTGCAATAATTCCCCATCTTAGCCAGACGCAAATCTTTTGACGTGAAAGTCATCCTAGGTATATCTCCTGCTTGTGGAGTGCCATCACCAATTGTTATATGTGGGTCGAAATTTTCTAATACTGACTTGGTACGGTAGTTATTTATAATATCAGCTGTAATTTGAGTTGCATCTGGTAGACCGATTATGCCATTAATTTCTACTTCGTTGTCAAAACGGTCTTTAAACTGCCTAAATATTTCTGCGTGTAATTCGTTTAATTTGGGATCATCAGCGACCACCAGACCTGATGCGAACTTGCCTATTTCAATACCTGTAATTGTGATTTCGATTGGTTCCAAATTCTCAATTAAATCTTTTAATTCACTTTCAATCCTATTAACCTCCATCTCCTCTACTCCACCCATAAGCAAAGTTATATGCGGTAATTGACCATGTCTACGGAAGTCGATATTCTTTCGTTCTTTGATTGTTTCATTAATTTCGTAGCACTTTTCAACGATATCTTTTGGAGGAATCAGTGCTATATCATACGCCTTGATCATAGATAATTATAGCTTATAAATCCCACTTATTTGTGAGATTATCGGCAATAACTTTTCTGCCTCGGGAGTTAGTATTTCTGGGTGGAGGGTCATTTACGAAAAATTTTCCAAAAACTTTTTACTTCAGCACTACAATTTCTAGATCTTTCGATACTGTCCGAGAACATCTCTTCGCCAAAGATTTGGAAATACCATTTTATATCGGAAATAGAGCCTTTGCTTGCGACTCTCTCGGCAATAAATTCGGGGTGGGATCTAAAGTCAAACGAATTTACATCGACATCCCAGAAAAGTTCTTTTCTCGGTAATAAGTCCATTTCGTATTTTAACATGTTAAAAATACACTAACGAAGCTATCTAACCAGACATTTCATCTACCTCTACAAATTCTGAATAACCCCGATTTTATTACCTTCGGTGTCACTTACTATTGCCCAAATCATTCCCATTTCGGTCACCTCTTTTTTTGGTAAAACGATCTTGCCACCTGCTTTTGTGACCATTTCTAATTTTGCATCCATATCTTCAACAGTGATTACGACTAGTGGGTGCTCAAATCCTTGGCTTCTTGGAGAAATATCACCATTGATTACTCCTGGTTCAAGCGGAGTTGAATTTTCATCACTTGGAGCAGTTTTGGCGAGCATACTTCCCCCGCCCATATCAGACATATCCCAGCCAAATACTTCATAATAAAACGCCCCTGCTCGCTCCACATTATCTGCAGGTAGTTCAAACCATGCGACTTTATCTGACTGTTTTTTCATAATATTATTCTCATTAAATTAATTTATACTTTATAAATTGTAACAAATTGTAAATCGAAGTATTTGGCATTAAGATTATTATAGGTAATTAATTAGCGCAAAAATATATAAATACATGCCAATATACTCCATCCTACCGCTATTTTTCGCAGTTTTAATTGTGATTGTTTCATACTCTTTGCAGACTAAATTAATTTTGCATTATTATAGAAAATATAAAACTATAAGCAATTTATATATTCGGCCATTCGCAAGGGGAAAATTCAGAGTAGGTTTAATTTTAACTGGTTTGTTTCAGATATTATTTGTCCTTTCGATTGGTATAAGTAACGATACACTTTTTTATAGTTTGGGAGTATTTTTATTTGTCCTAGGCGGTCTGGGTTCGATCTTACTTGGCATGGTTTCGTTAAAAGAAAATGAAAGAATACACTATTTCGCGGCCAACCTTTACTTCTGGGGATTAGCGTTCTCGGGGATAATTTTATCATTTAATCTAAATATACCTCTATTCTACTCAGTCATTTTAATCTCAATAATTATCAGCTGGATAATCATCGCAATCAAGCAAATCCCTCTAAGGAACCACGTCTACGCTTCAGAGACTTATCACGTAATCCTTTCCTATGTCTGGATATTCTTAGTCGCTTTGGCAAACATCATCTATATAGCGGTATAGCTTTGATTAATACGTTATAATTCTATTAAAACTATAAATTAACTTTAGTTAATAAAATAAATGAGCGATTTGGTAAATAAAACAGCCGAAATGATAAAGGCTAAATTTGAAAGTGAAGGGTCTGGACATGATTGGTGGCATATTTATAGAGTTTGGCAACTAGCTAAAACGATTGCAAAAGGTGAAGATGCAGATATGGAAATCGTCGAACTTGGAGCACTCCTTCACGATATCGCGGATTATAAATTCCATGACGGAGACGATGAGATTGGCGGGAAGAAATCTAGAGAGTGGCTTGAGAGTTTGGGAATGGAAGAAGAGAGAATTGAAGCCGTTGTGCATATTGTAGATAATATTTCTTTCAAAGGCGGTGGCAAAAATAACATGCAATCTCTCGAAGGAAAAGTTGTCCAGGATGCAGATAGACTGGATGCAATTGGTGCAATCGGAATTGGAAGGTGTTTTGTGTACACCGGGTACAAAGGCCACGTGATGCACGACCCAAATAATAAACCCAAATTAAACATGACTAAAGAAGAATATAAAAGTAACGTAGCCACAGCAATCAATCATTTTTACGAAAAACTACTGCTCTTAAAAGATCTTATGAATACCAAAACTGGCAAAGAAATGGCAGACCACAGACACAAATTCATGGAAACTTATCTAGAAGAATTTTTCCAAGAGTGGGATGGCGCATGGTAATAATGACTAAAAATATAGTAGAAAATACAAAAATCCTAGTCACTGGAGCTAGTGGGTATGTCGGTGCGAAAATTTACCAGGATCTCAAAGATATAGGTTTTGAAGTTGTAGGTACGTATTATACTCAAAAACTTTTTGTTGACTTGGTGAAGTGCGATATTACAAATAGAGATGAAGTTAAGCAATTGTTTTCAGCACATAAACCAGATATTGTTATACACTCAGCAGCAAATCCAAGTAATAGTTCGGCTGAGAAAGATCCCAAGTCTGCAAATAATCTAAATGTAACTGCGACAGAATATCTAGTAAACGAAAGTAGAAAAACAAATACTAAATTCATCTTTATTTCTACATTTGCAGCATATAATGCTACCGGCGTTTACGGTCAGAGTAAATTAACCGCAGAAAAAATTGTTTCTCTGTTGTCAAAATATATAATATTAAGACCATCCTTAATCATTGGACTAAGCCCAAATACCGAGAACGATAGGCCTTTTAATCGTATTATTAAAAATATAGTAAATAAGGACAGTCATACTGAGTATGACAACTCATGGAAATTTAATGTGACATTTTTATCACATCTTTCCAAAATTTGCATAGAGATTATTGAAAAAGAGCTTTTCATCAATGATGTATTACCAGTTGCTTCAAATGCTATTTCATCTAGATACAAAATATCTCAGGATATACTCAAAAACTTCAATATAAAAGTCACTGAAATAGACGAAGGTAGAGGCACGGTCGAACCTGAAATTGATTGGAGTATCTATAAAAAACTAGGTCTCTCAGAAATGACTTATATAGAAGGTATTGCTGAGATTGTCGAAGACTTGAAATATTTAGATACCCTATGAACTGGCTTCAACCTAAAAATGGACATATTATCTATGAAGCGCTATCTGCAATCGCTGACAATAGACTGGAGATGACATCCGAAAATACTGCTAAGTGTACTTCGACTTCTAGAGGTAAATTCTACACAATCGAGTACGATCCAAAATCAAAATCCATCATGTCGAACGATAATATGGCGTACTACCGAGACGAAGTTAGTTACCCAATGGTAGCAATTCTTCTAGCAAGGGGCGACATCGCTTTTAATTTCGAAATATTGCAACACTTCAAAGGAATCAAATGGAAAGACATCAATCAGAAAAACAAAAATGACTTTATGAAATCTGTAAAAGAGGTTTTGGAAACGTTGGAGGAAAACGGTATAGATATAGAAACAATAAAGTTAGAGGTAATGCAAATATTCGAATCTGTAGTTAAGATCAACCTAAAAAAACTCGGAGAGAAAGTTATGCCTCCGAATGCGTATTAAGTATAATTAACGAATACCTAATCTCGGAGCTTAAACTAACCCCTGTGATGTTTATCAGGTAAGTGACTGATTCTAAGGTATCATAAAACATAATATTACTTGGGAAAACAAATGAAACTAGTTATAGCAGATGAATTGCAAATTAAAGATTCAGATATAGAGTCCCTAAAGGAGGTGACCGACCTAACTGTATTCAACACCAAAGTGAGTGAGGAGCGAGAAATCATCGAACGGATCAAAAAGGCAGAGATTATTACTGTTAATTATTTTGATTTAACTAGAAATATCATTGGAAAGGCGACAAAACTCAAATATGTAATCGTCCCTGCTACAGGTTACGATTGGATCGATGTCGAGGCTTGCAATGAGAGAGGTATCAAAGTTCAGAACTGTCCGACCCACAATAGTGCAGCCGTTGCTGAGCATGCAATGGGATTGATGTTCGCAGTAGCAAGAAGAACAATAGAAGCAAATAGGCATATTATTTCAGGTAAATGGTTTCCAGGTTCACTAACTGGCATCGAGCTTCAAGGCAAAAAGTTACTAACTATCGGACACGGCAATATCGGGAAAAAGATATGTACGTTAGCTCGGAATATAGGAATGCAAACGGATTATGTTAATTCAAAAACGACTGATAGTGAATTAAAAGACAAAATCAAAGAAAGTGACGTGGTAGTCCTTTGCTATCCATTAAATGAAAAGACGATTGGCTCGTTTAATAAAGAAAAATTGGATTTATTGAAGAAAGAAGCAATTCTAATAAACGTGGGCCGCGGACTACTTTTAGACCAAGACCACCTAAAATTCAAGCTAGAAAATAATGAAATCTACGGCGCTGGCTTAGATGTTTTCAATCGAGACGAGGTCTTATTGGAAGGACGAGATGACATCATAGAACTTGCAAAACTTAATAATGTCGTTGCAACTCCTCATATCGGATTCAATTCAAAAGAAGCCGGAGAAAGACTAAGTGCAGAAATAGTGCAAAATGTACGCTCAATCTTGCAAGGCAACCCTGTAAATGTGGTGAATTAATCTATTGGTAATACGTATTTATTATTATCTCGATTTGGACAATTTAAACTATTCTCTTCATCCCAAAATACTGATCTAAATCCTCTAATAGATAAACCCTTTTAAAGAAATTGGATGAGAATTTATGCTGATTTATTTGCTCGAAATCACCTGAGAAATCTGACTCTACTTTTATACATAGCCAACATTCAGCATCAAGACTATAATTCTTTTCCTCTTTTCTTTTAATAGCATTATTAAGTTCTTCAATTACATTTCTTTCCAATAAATCAAACTCATTAGCATTAATATTGACTACTGGAAAGTCACTATCCACAAAATAACTAAAACTAATCCATTTGATACCAACTTTTAACAATTCTATTTGCTCAGTCAAATGACTACTCCAGTCTTCACCTTTAGAACGAGCAATTATAATAAGCCTTCTTATTTGTTTACATAATAGACTTTTTGCTACTTTCCAATCCGGTTGTGGACTTACTATAAAGGTAATATTAACGTTTATCCTTTCATTATTTCTAACAAACCCAGAAACACATTTTCTTACATCTTTAGTAACCGAGATAGCAGTTCTATTAATCTGATTAACATCAATCTCTTTCTCGCCTGCTATTAAACTTGTCGGTAACATATTTGCAAGTGTTAATTCAACATATACTTTCTCCATACTCTCGCCATTACCAAAGAACCCCATAAAATCAGGCCTACTGTCAGTGCTAATACTTTGGAAGTCCTTGAAAATAACATTATCTTGAAAACTAATGTGTCCCAATAACTTCGCAAGATCATCACATTCTTTTGTTACTTTTGTTACTTTTGTTACTATATTTTGCTTTGGGCTAATTGGAAAAGATTTAAATATCGCGTAATCTATTTTTACCATATCCTACATCATAAATACAGAGCATTATTCTACAATAATCCGAATAATTAAAACATTAACTTCAATCCAACCTCTTTCTTCGCATCCTCGAAGATTTTGCTATATTTCTCTAGAAGTAGTTTTGCTTCTGGATCTATTTCAGAGATTCTTTTGGTTTCGCCGGGTTTTATCATGACGCGTGGATCGAAATACCTTGCTTTCAGCTTTTTCGCTTTGAAATCGTGAGGTTCGTCATTCTCTGTTACCACAGTGCTATAACGGTGAGTAAATACTTTCAGATACTCCGGTTTGTATTCTTGGCTTTTAGACTTAATCAATTTCATCATATCGTCGTCAGTCGACAAAAGATCTTTTTTCGTAATCCATCCATCCTTCATGCCAATCCTCAAAATTTCTACTATTGCTTGATACACAACCACAATCTGCGGATCATAAATTACATGCCACATCGCCCTATTCCCTCTTTTAGCAAATTCTTTGGCGATGCTTTTAGTTTTAAATACAATTTCACCATCAATCAATTCAATATCGCTCAAAGCCTTAGCTCCAAAATTATCATTCTGCGGCACAACTGCCTCGAAATCTCTAATCGCGTAATCTAATCTATCAGTTCCAATATCAGGTAGAGAGTTTTTTATTAATTTATATTTATCTACATCTTTGACTCGAATATTCTTTTCTTTAAGAATTATCTCAATCTCATCCCATCCTTCCAATTCGCCTTGGACAAATTCGTGTTCACTTTCAAGTTCCGACTCTTTCGCCATATCAACTAAATGCGAGAACGTAAAATGCCCCACATCGTGCAAAAGTGCCGCAATTTGAGTCTCCAGATCCGCGCCGAGCTTACACGTGCTATACCAAACACCTATAGAATGCTCAAATCTAGAAGTCTGATAAGCGTTCTTATATACGAAATTAACCCCACCGTATTGATTAATGCGTTTTAATCTCTGAAAGGGTTTCGTTTTAATTAATCTTCTAATTGTCGGGTCAACTACCTCAATCTCCCCATATATTTTATCGATAAATTTCATTGTGGTTATTTGAATTGTACTACTTTTGGTATAGTGCCTGCGAGGTTCAAGTAAAGAGTATAGTTTTCTACAAATTTACTATATTTTAGTTTGGAAATGCGCAATAATAATTTAGAAACGAAGATAATTAAATTAATTTGCTTGTGTTGTTCATAGCAATTTTTATCCTAGGTACTCTTGCTTTATAATTATGGACTTGAAAGATAAAGCTGTATTTGTGACTGGTTCAACCAGTGGAATCGGTAAATCAGTTGCTCAGAAATTATTGGATATAGATAAAACTCTAAAAGTAAATTTAAAAGGTACGTTTTGGACTCTAAAAATATTGGGGAATCTGATCAAAGAAACTTCAGAACAAGGTTCAATAGTTAATCTAACTTCTGTCGATGGAATAATCGGAGAACCTTACGGTGTTATTTATTCAGCAACAAAAGCCGGAATTATTTCACTTACAAAGTCCTTTGCCAGACACTTTAGAAATCCACTAGTAAGAGTTAATGCAGTCGCTCCAGGATTAATCGACACACCATTATCCGCATCTACTGGTGAAGATCCCTCCCTAACCACGAATTCTTCCATAATCCAAAGAATAGGCAGACCTGATGAAATTGCAGATTCAGTTATCTACTTGCTAAGCAATAAAGCTAGCTTTATCACAGGGCAGGTATTAACAGTCGACGGCGGGTTCACGCTAAAATAATTCAGAATATCAAGAAGTTAGCCTATCCAGTCGGGCTTTATTTAGCACTAGAGCTAGTAATATTACTGGGATAGCCGTTAATAGTAAGATGAGAAGTATGTTCGACGCGTTTGATTCTTCGGCTTCTGCAAGCGTACTGCCAGTTCCCGATGGATTTGATGAATCAAGATCACCTGTCTGGGCAATAGCATCTGCTAGGGAATCTAAGGAAGTTAGAGTTATATTCTCATTGCTGTTTTCGTCTATTCCTTGCTCCAAGTCTGAAAATTGCTCACCTGTGCCATTCTGCTGACTATTTGTGGGTTGTGCAGAGTTTACTGGAGTGCTAGCGTTGTCATCTTGACCGTCTTCTGTTTCGTTATTATTGTTTTCATTTTCTTCTTCGCTGTCATTGTCATCCTCGTCCTCGTCAACTTCATCCGGAATACTAAGCAGCGAAAATTGCAGCGCAGTGTAGGGTGCAGAAATCTGGCTAGACTGAGTAAGTGAGTAATATTCAGTTGCTACAACACTAAATGTAAGCGGATTCAACCCTCCACTTAAATAGCTAAATGGACCAGCTCCGTTCAAAACTGCTACCAGTAGAGGTGTGCTGTTTCCAGTCTCGCCATTTATGTCGGTTTGCAAAGAAGTTAGTAAATCACCAATTGCATTTTCAATTTCGACAGTTGCATTCTCGATCCCATTTGCTCCAGAATCAAGTACCGTAGCTGAAATAGAATTTAGAATATTCAAATCCCCAAAACCTTCGAGAGCTATACTATCAAAATCAAAGATACTATTTATAAGGTTGTTATCACTATCTGAACTTGAAATTATCTGTGAAGTTAACCCATCAATCGTTGAATCTTGAATGCTATTGTTTGCCGATCCATCTCCGAATATTACACCGATCGAATTTCCAGAAAAAGAAATATTTGTAAAAGTATTATTGGAGGAATCGAAAAAACCAACTCCCGAACTCTCTTCTAATTCATCAAAACGGTCTATCCTTGCAGGATTCGTAATTCCACTATCCAAAGTAACTCCCGCTATAGCAAGGCCTGCTTCGTTATAGGTGAAGTCCCCGCCACTCACTGTAAACACATCTTCAAAAAACAAGTCCACACTCGCAGGCACTTCACAATCATTGAGAAGAAAATCTATCATTTCCGCTTCTGTGGAAATCAGGTTGTCTGGCACTAGAAAATTAATCTTAAGCCCGAAAACCTCCAAAAGCACGAGATTAAATGAATTCGTTGCATCTCCCGCAGCCAGCGTAATATCATAACCATCCTCTGTAATTACATCTATGTAACAGAAGTTAGTATCTATAACTATTGGTGTTGAATACGCAGGCAGCCCCACATCACCGGTGTCGTCGTATACATTCCCAGCAAATACAAACATTGGGTGGGTAATTGTATACGTCGTCGTAACAAAAGAGAATGAGTCTTTAACTTGAATATCACTAACTGAAGAGTTGTCAGTGTTTTCCAGAACCACAGCGCTACCTACTCCAGCTGCATCAATGATTGTACTATCTCCTTGGCCTTGAATTGTGACATTGTTAAGCCCATTTTCTAATCTAAAAGGTAGGTACGTTCCTTCTCCAAGAGTTATGGAGTCGTTATCGGAAGCAACGAGGTTTAAAATCCCGGTTGTATTCGAAAAACAAGTGACATAATCCACCATACAATTCTCATCAATCAAGTATTCTGATACACGCTCGGCGCTGTAGGCGCCGATATCCTCAGTGCCATTTACGTCCAGGTGCCTACTCATCGGCACTGGATCATAATCATCACTTACGTCTAAATTCTCCGTCCTCAATACCGGATCAGTAAACACAGTAGTCGGATCCAGTGCCGTGATAATATCATTTGAATCTATAATTTCCTCCTGTATCCTCCAAAAGCCATTATAGAAGTCAGTTAAATTAATTGTCACAGAACCAATTTCATAGGAAAGGCTGATGCCGGAAGCACCTACCTCGACAGTTTCTGAAATATTTACACATAGGTTGTAATTCGCCTCTATATTTATAACTGGATTTGGATTTGAACCACCATCATATAATCCTAGACATGCACTACCATACATCATATTTGTCGTACCATCGACGACAATTGTATTATGTTCTAAAAGCAAATTCGTATCACCGTCTGAAACCCTAATGTTTACTCCCCATGTGCCGTTAGATGCGCCGGGTACCTTTTCGGGGAAAATTATGTAGTTATAGGCAAAGTAAATACCTGAATTTTCCATACTAACCATTGTGATATATGTATCATCAGTTACTACAGCAGAATAAACTGTGTTATTGGTAAATTCGATATCGAGGCCAGCATTAAAATAGACGAAATCTCCTGTGGTACCTACATTATAATTTACAATATCGTTGTTGTTTATGATTATGTTGCTTGGGACGTCAGCAGGATTTGTATAGTCGAAAGGCCCTCCCCCTGCTGTTACTAGATTAATGCAGTTGCTAGAAAATCTGCACTCAATCGTGTTATTTTCTATCAGACCGTTGTCTGCGTTTTGGATTTGGATAAGCTGGATGCCGTTATTGCCAGAAATTGTGAATCCGTTCGCACCAGTAAAAGTTAATTGAAACTGTGCAGCACTGCTAAATGTGTTATCTAAAAATGAGACGTCTGTTCTGCCTGACACGTCGAAACTTACATTTTCAAACGTACAGTCTTGGAATACGACGTCACTAGCAACCCATACGAAAATCGAAGGATCAGTTGAACTTCCAATAGTGTCCGCACCTGGTAAGCATTCGACTGTGATTCCGTCTGCCATTCCTAAAAATGTGCTTTCAAAGGCCGCATCGAAAATATAACCACTTTCTATCTGAATTGTATCGTATCCTATACCAGGAGTATTAAACGCGTCTGTCAAAGTCGTGAAATCACAGCCTACTGCACATACTGTATAAGTGTCGCCCGCTGCCGATATTTTGTTGCTATTTGCGAGAATTAAAGATAAAACAAATCCTAACATCAATGCTAGGGGGACAAGTACAACAGTTTTTATAATCTGAATTTTCAACATTCTCGATTTATTCTTTTCTTATTGTAGGTATTAAAAAACCACATGTCAAAATGAGTTTGTGAGAAAAACAACCTACTAAACTGCTAGTGAGTGCCTATAACAACTGGAAAAGTGCTACCTTCCACTCCAGGCAAGACTTTTTTGGCTTCGCTGGCATTTCGTGTGATGAAAACTCCCTCACTAGTGTTAAATAGTAATGTCTCGGCGTCGACCCAGACATACGCGTCTATTTTTTTATTGCCTGTCCATTTTTGTTCACCAGTTCCGTCAATATTGCGTGTATAAACGCTGCGTACGCCATCTATATCCATATTATAAGAGAACTTATCGCTATTTGGCAGAAATCGTGCTGCTCCCTGGTAATTCTTATCGTTAGTTAATTTCTTTTTATCTCCAATTCCTGCTCTCCAGATATTTACCTCACCATTTCTATCATTTACATAGATTAACGCATATTTGTTATCAGAACTCACATCCTCAATATACATCCATTCATTTTTGAAAATTTCGAAGATTTCAGTGCTTTTTTTCGTAGCAAGGTCATAGTAAAATACTTTTTGTACCTCATCGTCTGACATTTCATTGAAAGCTTGATGGTATACTATGAATTTTCCGTTATATGATAATTTATAATATCTAAGCTGCCCCTCTATATCGGTATCGACCTTCGTTGCACCATCACCTTTTACACTACCTACATATAAATACGAGCGCCCTTCACTAGGCTCATACTTAACAAAAATTCGTAACTTAGAGTAAATATTGTATTCTCCAATGCTTGAATAGTCATTATAGTTCCCAGTTGTTTCTCTCCTCAATCCTTGACCATCAGTTCCTATAGAGTATAAGTACTGCGCGGTTTGACCAAGGCTATTTTTTTCATTGGCGCGGTTTGATAAGAAATAAACTCGATTTTCAACTACATTTAACTCTGGATTGTAATCATTTCCAGCATTATCTGTTAATTTCTTTATGTCACTCCCATCATAATTGGCTGAATAGATTGAGCTACTGCCATCGCTATTGGACACATAAAAGAATTTTCCCTCTTTGGTTAATACATTGTGAAAGTCGTTCAAACCTTGGGTTAATTCCTGGTTAAATTCAAAAGTTTTACTGTTGTAGCCGTCTTTGCTTAATACAATCGTCTCGATATCAGGACTTTGCATAAGGATATCGTTTACAATTATTTCTGATGCTTCCCCTGAAGTGTATTCTTCTCCATCGACATTTACTGTGAAATCCGTTAGTTCCTCACCACTGAAAAAGTCCAATGCTTTAATGCTTAGTGAGGCTGTGGGTTGTAGGTTGAATGTGTATGAAGTTATTTCTCCACGGGTGATTGTGATTGTAGCTGTGTCGTTTGTGTAATAATTGCCGGAGATTTTTAGATCAACCTCGCCAGCTGGAATTTTCTTTGTGTAGGCTAGGTTTTCGGAAAGTTCAACCTCTTCTCCATTAACTGAAAGTGTAATTGTGTCGTGAAACTCACTCTGATTCTGACCATTAACATTAATACTAACTTCAAGCGTGCCTTCATTTATACCAAATAAGTTATGTCTAAGTGCCGCAAGATATCCAAGAGGAAGCGCAATCGCAAGGAAAACTATAAAAAACACTACACCTGCAATAATCAAATTTCTCCTGCTAATGCGCGGTCTAGTACTAGTCACTTCAACCTCTTCTGTACTTATAGCATCCTCACTATCTGTTTCTGTTGTTACTTCAGTAGTCTCAACTTCAACTGCGGTTTCTGAATTTTTTGCTAGAGTAGTCTCTTCAACTGCTTCAGTTTCAACTACCTCTTCTTCCTTTTCAAGTTTTATATCTTTTTTCTTAGTCATAATTCGATATTATCCTTTATTACCTCCCCACGCAATATGTGAAATTTTGATATTTCATCATTCAATTGATATTAACCCCTGCAAGAATTATGTAAGATTTTTATGAAGTAGTTAAAAGAGCTCAGATAGCTTTGACGAAAATCCATCCACATATTACTGATCATTTTCGACAGGTGTCGAAAATGATCGAAATAGCTGCGGGGACGAACAAACGCAGCATCAGAGCGATACCTGACTATGAGCTAACGAGACGCGCTTGTTACTTAATTGCACAGAATGGAGATTCTAAAAAAGAAGCAATAGCACTTGCTCAAAATTACTTTGCATCACAAACACGAAAACAGGAATTAGAAGAAATATTTTAGAAGTTTAGAAATGCGTTAAATCTACCTAATCCACATTTTATCTAGTGTCCTGGTGGGAAAGTCGCGACGTAATTTTTCGATGTCTTCATTTTCGAGTTGGATATTCATGGCTTCTAAATTTTGTAGTAGGTGTTCTTCTTTATGAGTTGTTGTGACGACTACTACGCCCTGCTGCGAGGTTAGCCAAGCTAATGCTAATTGTGAATTGGTCAATGAATACTTCTCTGCTATTTCTTTTAGTATTGTCTCTTCACTAGTTTCCAGTTCGCCAAGTTCCAAAGGTCTAAATGCCTGGATCAACACATCGTTTTGCTGGCATAGAGCCAAGACGCCATCTACTTCGACTTCTCTGATATAGAGATTGTAATAAACCTGATTAAAAAGTATTGGATAATTTGTCGTGTTTAAAGCTTCCTGCATTGATTCACTATTGTAGTTACTTACAGCAAGGCCTCTAGCTAACCCACTATCTACTATTTTATTTAGCGCACTTATAGTTTCAGAAACTGGTACTTCTGGTATAGGCGCATGATGAACAACAATATCGACATAATCAAGTCCCATTCTTTCTAAACTTTCCTCAATTGAGCGAAGCATGTCATCATTCGCAGAATGCTCTTTTCTGATCGCAGTACTTAGAACAAGACTACTTCGATCATAATCTTTAACCGCTTCTCCTACTAGCCTTTCAGCCCAACCTTCCGCATAATTTTGTGCTGTAAAAATCTGATTTACACCATTATCAATATGCATTTTTATTGCCTGAATATCTGATTTATCATCGTTATCTGGATTTCGAGTCATGACTCCTCCAAAAAGCCAAGTACCAAGCGTATATTTACCAATATCCTTTTTATCTAGTTTTGCCATATTCTGCTGCATTATAAATTATACCCTAAAGGAGGTTAATGACTGGAGAAAAACTATATTATACAATCAGAGAATAAATAGACAATAAACAGGGAATTATTGCTATATAAATTTTTGTAATATTGCTAAATGGGGTTATTCGATACTATCGTCAAACGATTTTTGGAAGAAGGTGGTAAATACGCGTCGTTTTCAATTGTATTTCCTGATGGGCGCACGCAAAAAGCAGGCAGCGGCGAAGAAGATTTCCGCATTCATATTAAATCCAAAGAAGTATACAGTCAGATTGCTTTGAAAGGCACATTTGGACTTGCCGAACAATACATGTTGGGCAATATAGATTTCGACGGAAATTTCGAAAAAGCACTCGAACTCTCGGTGGAAATTGCAACCCCACAGCAAAATTGGCTATCTCATAATCTAAACCAATTACAATACAAATTATTTGGCAATACCAAACATAGATCACTTCGCAATGTTCGCGAACATTATGACCTCGGAAATGACCTTTTCGAAAGATTCTTAGACCCAACCATGGCATATAGTTGTGCGTATTACAAAACACCTTCAGATAGTTTAGAACAAGCCCAAATCAATAAATACGAACACATTTGCAGGAAACTAATGCTTTCAGAAGGAGAAACTTTGCTAGACGTTGGTTGCGGCTGGGGCGGATTACTAATCTATGCCGCACAAAATTATAAAATCAAAGGCGTTGGAATCACCTTGTCCAAACAACAATACAAATACAGTACCGCCAAAGTAAAAGAATTAAAGTTAAATGATCAAATTGAAATTAAATTCCAAGACTACCGCGATCTAACTGGCGTTTATGACAAAGTCGTATCGATTGAAATGATTGAAGCAGTAAGATGGACTCAGTATCCAGAATTTTTCAGTATTTTATCAAAATCACTAAAAGAAGGAGGTTTAGGATTAATTCAAACCATTTCCACAATTAATCCGTATCATAGCCGTGAACCTTGGTTTAACAAATACATTTTCCCAGGTGGAGAGCTGTCTA
>JBGSOW010000026.1:0-10543 GCA_041738875.1 Candidatus Dojkabacteria bacterium | reverse complement strand
AGAAATCATATTGGCGTACCAGTGATTGAATAGGTAAGATCCAAAGAAATGGTATTGTAAATTAAGTATGTGGTGCACGTTTAATAATTAATTAATCTTAAAAATATAAAAAATGGCGAAATTTATTGTCGAAGGGCCCGCCAGTGATTTTGCGAAATGAATGGATAAAGTGGGATTGATCGGTGTAGGAAGTAGTATAGTGTTTATGGAATGATTGTTGGAAGCGTAATATTTTTAAAAAATTGTGTGGAGAAAACCCGGTAGTTTTCTTAAGTATTCTTTGTAAGTGACGAGGCGATATGCATGCTATGGTTGCCATTTCTGCAACTGTATGAATGCTATTTATGTTTGCAAGAATTTTTGTAACTATTGTATTACTGACAACCAGTTTGTTATCAACAAAGTATCTTACAAGTTCTGAAAGAACTAAATGTTGATTAGAAAAATTCAATTTAACAAGTTTATTGTTTGTTTTAATTAGTGGTAAATTACCTGTGTATGGTCTATCTACAAAGCCATTAAAAATTTCCTCTTGATTATCCTGCCATGTACCTGGCAGAAGCTGGATGCCCACATAATGGAAGTCTTTACCTAAATTAAGCTCTGTATAAGTGTTATGTCGAGCAGTAATTGCTGCTATATTAATATTTTTTAAATTAAACAAGACATTTACACAAGCATCTGGCAGAACATGAAGACAAAAGTCATCAGTTAGCAATTCATCTGTTTTAAGTTCCCAGAAACAGTGTACCAATTCAAGTAAATCAACTGGAGGCTTTGCTTCTGTATATTTTACAGAAATTACTGATTTTTCTATTCCATCTTTTTTTGGGTTATACATAATTTTGTTTATAGTAAGTTCTAGGATATTTTACATAAATTTCGAAACAAGTGTAGCTATAGAAAATGCAACAATGAGACAGTTTTATCTAATCTACAGAAATATTTGGCAGACGGCGTCTGCCAAAACTAGAAAGTTTAAACTAAGTTGGTCTCATTACGTCTTCTTTTGAACTATTCAAAACTAGTGATAAGATCAACATTCACTGAATTAAGCTAGAATTGGTGAGTATGACTCACTGAATTTGACTAAAGTTATTAAATACTTTATTATTTGGTATGGATATATTCAAACGACCTATAATATTAAATGATGCACTTAAAAATAATGATGCTGTGATCATTTATGGAGCAAGGCGTGTAGGGAAAACTACTCTAGTCAAGTCGTTTTTAAGCACTTACGAGAAGAAGAGTGCCTATTACACTGGTGATGATCTTGAATTTGCAGACGCAATCTCCAAGTGTAGTCTGGAAGTGTTTAAGAAGATGTTTACAGGTCTTTCATTAATTGTGATAGATGAGGCCCAGATGATCGAAAACATTGGTAGGGCAGTCAAGCTAATTGTCGATAATATGGATGATATAAAAGTAATCCTCACTGGATCATCTTCTTTCGATCTAGCAAACAAAACAGGAGAATCGTTAACTGGAAGAAAAACTATCTTAACACTATACCCAATATCACAAAAAGAAATATTGCAAAATGCTTCCCAATTCCGTTTAGAAAATGATCTACCAGAATTTCTTATCTATGGGTCTTATCCGGCAGTACTTACGGCTACTACGTACGCTGAAAAGGAAGAAAAATTGAGAGAACTCGTTAACTCATATTTACTTAAAGATATCCTTACATTCAATTTGGTCAAAAGCTCAAAGTCAATTTATAGTCTCCTAAAGTTATTAGCCTTTCAAGTTGGGAGTGAGGTTTCGTTAAACGAATTAGCTTCAAATTTAGAGATTGATAAAAATACGGTTGCAAGGTATATAGATTTACTTGAGAAATCGTTTGTTTTATATAGTCTTGGGGGTTTTTCCAGGAATCTAAGAAAGGAAATTTCGAAATCACAGAAGTATTATTTTTATGATCTAGGAATCAGGAATTCTCTAATTGCAAATCTCAACCCAATTAATTTAAGGAACGATGTTGGTCAACTTTGGGAGAATTTTCTTGTAATTGAACGTGTTAAGCGAAATTCCTATTCAAAGGTTTATCCAAATTATTATTTTTGGAGGACTTACGACAAAAAGGAGATTGATTTTATCGAGGAAGCAAAAGGTAAGCTCAGCGCATATGAGTTTAAATGGTCAAAGAATAATGGAGCAAGACCAATGGAATTTCTTAGTTCCTATGAAAATTCAGAATTTGGGATAGTATCCAAGGATAACTATATAGAGTTTTTAGATTATTAATATTACTTTTTAATACTTGTTCGTAAATCGTGCTGAAACTAAATTTATTACGATTACTATTCTAAATTTTAATTAAATTATTAATTCACTTAATATGAAAAAGGTCGCAATATTGGGTTCAGGTACTGTAGGGTTATCTCTAGCAAAAGGTTTCTCAGAGAATGGTGTTGCAGTTGTGATTGGCACTAGGGACACAGGAAAAAAGGAAATCAAGGATTTACAAACAGAGATCAGTGAGATCAAAGCTGCCAGTTCGATAGATGCAGTGCAAGACGCGGACATTGTTGTTTTAGCGACTTCCTGGACAGGGACAGAGGCCGTAATCAAAACAGTTGGAAGTGATAATTTCAAAGGCAAAATAGTTATAGATGTCACAAATCCATTGGACTTTTCAGGTGGTACACCACCAAAGTTTGCGCTTGCTTACCCGAACTCCGGAGGGTTACAGGTGCAGGAGTGGCTGCAGAGTGCTAAAGTCGTTAAAGCATTCAATATAATTACAAGCTTGCATATGTATAAACCAAATATAGCTGAAGGAGCTCCGACTATGCTTATCGCCGGTGATGATACAGATGCAAAATCCGAAGTAACAGATATCCTAAAGCAATTCGGTTGGGAAGACGTTATTGATATGGGTGATATTACAAATTCTTACATTCTAGAAGCAGTAGCAATGGCTTGGATAAACTATGGATTCTCAAGCTCAAATTGGGTCCATGGCTGGTCATTACTTAAAAAATAAAGATTAATTCTTTCATAGTTTAGTATCAAATAGGCATGCTGCTTTTGTAGCATGCCTATTTTTATTGCTTTTCTTCGATACATAAATATATCTAATCAGGGTTTAAATACATCCTGTCTTCTCCAAAGTTATCCACTAATTACCCTCGCTGATACGATTAAATTAATAATTAATGTATACTTAGATCATGGAAGTAGACATTGATGTAGAGTTGGAAAAAGTAAAGAAAATATATCACGAACTCCAAAATGTGGATAAGTCCACAAGAGTGAGGATACTTACTTGGTTAGCAAATAGATTCGATATTGATGCAAATTACCAAAGTAGAAGTGTTGAAAGCCTTCACTCTCCTGCTATACGAATAGAAAAGTCACCTCAGATTACAAAGTGGACTCAGCAAGATCAGGTTTTATCTGCCTGTTTTACACTGCAAAAACATGAGAAAAACTATGATTACACAGCAAAGCATATAAATTCGCACCTGAAAAAGTTGGGAGTCGGTATTTCCAATTTAAATCGCACGATAAACGCTTTACAGAATTCAAATCCAGCCTTTCTGGTCGAATCAACCAGAAGAAAGAGCAAAATGCAGCATAAAAGGGTGAGGTTGACCGAGTTCGGCCTTAATTATTGTGAGGGTTTGTTTTGAGTTGATTAATTAGATTAAACTAAATCAATCGAATAGCTTACTACTGTCGTCGATACCTTTTCTTGCCGCAGCCAAAGCTTCGCTAAATTTCCTGGCGCGAACGAGTCCAATGACTTTAGTTTGCACTTCTTCGCGGATCTTTTTCTCATAATCCATAACAACAGGCAGGATAACTTCTGTCATTTCTTTGAATTCATCGTCTAATTTCGGAAGAATTGTAAGCAATTCTTCCTCGGTCATATTCTCTGGAAGTTGCTCAAGGACTAGTTTGGCGATAGCCCTAGCTCTATCTTCAGAGATGGTACCTTCTTCGAGACCTCTAGTTATCATTTCAACCACTCTGTTTTGAATTTCCCCGCGTGCTGTTGGTTCCATATTTGAGTATAACGTATAATTCCATATGTACGCTTATATTTTTACAAATCCAGACAATATTTTCTACCTGACAGGTTACTATTCAGGCAGCAAATCAGAGAGGGAAGTTATCGCAGTTGCAATCTCCGAGACGAAAATTCACAGCGCAACAACTGGAATAAATGCCCAGTCAATCGACAAAATAAAGCTTTTTTTATTGACTCCACAAATGTTTATAAAGCAGGTGGAAGAGCAGACCAGACAACATGAGGTGAAAATCTATACCCTTACTAGAGGACAGAGATTTTGGGACGGACTTCTGGAGGTTTGTAAGAGCAGATTTCTGATTTGTGAGGCCGAAGATATCCGCTACAACGAATATTTGTCTTTACGTAGGTTCTTTAAGGGCAAAGAGGTACAAATTTCTGCACAGAAGGGGTTATTAATGCAGGTTAGGGCGGTAAAGAGTAGAAGTGAGCGTTCTAAAATAAAAAAGGCTTGTGAGTTGTCTGAGAGAGGTTTTTTAGATGCTTTACGTGAGCTAAAATCAGGAATTACGGAACTAGACTTTGTGGCTATTTTAGAAAATAGAATGTCGAAACTAAGTTTAACTCCAGCTTTCCCAACTATAGTTGCTTATGCAGAGAATTCTGCCATACCACATCATAAGCCTGGGGAGCGCAAATTGAAGAATAACGACATCGTTCTGATAGATTGGGGCGGTAGTTTCCAAGGCTATAACTCGGATATGACGTCTACTTTTGTTTATGGCAAGCCAAACGAGCAGTTTATTAATTGTTTTGAAAAGGTAGAAGAAACATTTAATCTGGCTATTTCGCTAGCGAATTCAGGTGAAAGCATCAAAACGCTTGCTGAAAATGCGAGCACTGTTCTTGGAAGTGAGGCAAAATATATGCCGCATTCTTTGGGCCATGGAATTGGAATTTCAGTACACGAAGACCCACATTTGAGTGAGTTTTTGCCACAACAGTACCCAATGCAGAATTTAGTAGCAGGCAATGTAATTACAATAGAACCAGGACTATATTATAAATGGGGCGGAGTCCGTTTGGAAAAAACAGTTGCAATTCTCGATGGCGGAAGGGAAGTCTACGGAAATCTGTCTTTTAGACCTAAATATTCTCAACTTTTATCTTAATAACTTCTTCGCCAATTGATTCGAAACTTGTGAGCTCGTTTGCAACCTCAGTAAAGTATGTAAGTTTAATTTTATAATCATTTTCACCTGGGGTGATTTGGTTTGCTGGTGGCATATTGAACACAAAATTTTCGCTATTTTTCAAATCTTGCAGAGGAGAAAGTTCAATTTCTCGTGCAAAAAGTATTTGCACGTTTTCATTATTTTCCGCACGAACAAGATTAATCTGATAATACCCTCGTGATACCGCTTGGCTATTTAAATTGCGAATATTCAAATTCATTTTTAACTCAGGTTTGTTGTCTCTGGTATAAATTAAATTTCTACTTTCCTCAAGCGCAGTAATTGAAGTTTGGACTGCTTCGCTACTTTGGATAACAGCGATATTGCCTAAAAATTCTGTTTCTAGAGACGCGCGCTCGACAGGGATAAG
The DNA here is from genome assembly GCA_041738875.1 of Candidatus Dojkabacteria bacterium. Classification (GTDB taxonomy): domain Bacteria; phylum Patescibacteriota; class Dojkabacteria; order CALFHW01; family CALFHW01; genus JBGSOW01. The sequence goes on along the minus strand of JBGSOW010000026.1, from coordinate 4,956 downwards.
CAGGCTAGAAGTCATGGCAACCTCTAGATTAAATTTCAAAAGGAGTGAATTGCGCGCGAGATCGTTTTGATTAACTGGAAATTTTACAATAATTGCTTTACTCTCCTCGGGTGCAAGGATTATGTCCTGCTGCATCTCGCTTTCTATCTCGCTCGTAACCAGAGTACCTTCTAGAATAGTATTTACTGAAATTGGGTATTCGTAGTCAGAATTATTTTTTAATTCAAATTCAAATTCCGCAAAAGTATTTTTATCTTCCTGGATAAAGCTTTTATTTAGCTGTCCGACTGAGGTAAGTGTGATATTGGTGCTATTAAATTCACTTAAAACTAAATCTAATTCTTCTTTTGCCCTTGTGACATAGGTCCCAAGAAAAATTAATAATGCGAGTAGAGATAGTCCTAGAATGCTTTGCAGTATGGTTTTATGCTGTTTATTTAATTTTTTCTCAAACATATTTACATATTAGCAGGTATAATTATAAAGAATTGTTTAATTAGCGAATTTTTAATAATGCTAGGTATATCTTTAGATCCAAGGGTCCAAGACACTTTTACAGTCTTTCTTGCCATTGTTGTAGAGGCGACGCCTTTTATTATTTTTGGTGTTTTGATCGCACTACTTTTGGAGAAATTCGTAAGTACCGATTGGTTAATCAAACACAGCAAAGGAAATAGGCTATTGAGTCATTTAATTCCGGCTAGTTTGGGGTTTCTTTTTCCGGTTTGTGAGTGTGGAAACGTGCCTGTCACTAGGCAATTAATCGCAAAAGGATATAGCGTTTCGCAAGCAGTAAGCTTTTTTTTGGGTGCGCCGATTTTAAATATCGTTGTTTTTGCAACAACAATTGCAGCTTTCGGCGGCACACCTATTATTGTAATTACAAGAATGCTTGCGGGGTTGTTTATAGCAACTCTGACAGGTATTTTAGTGAGCTATCTTGCTAAACCAGGGGGTGATGATAAAGAGCTGATTAGCCAGAATTTGCAAGATTTTTGTGACCACCACCATACAAAAAAGAGGTTAGAATTTAATCCACGCAATATTTTTAATACTTTAACTTCCAAAGAAACTGCGCTTAGCGTCATAACTGAGTTTAGTGGGTTATTTAAATACCTAGTGATCGGTGCTGGAATTGCTGCTTTGACCCAGATTTGGCTACCGAGAGAGTTGGTATTTACTCTAGCAAGCAACCCAGTTCTTGCGATAATTGCGATGATGCTTCTTGCGCTGGTGATTTCGGTTTGTTCGACAGTAGATGCATTTGTTGCTTTGGCATACGTCAACCAATTCTCACCTTCAGCAATTCTAGGATTTTTGATTTACGGGCCAATGATTGATATCAAAGCAATCACTATGTTACTCTCCAGCTTTAAACCAAAATTGGTGTTTTTCATAACCGCGGTTGTAACTATTCTTACGTTTGCCATAGCTAATTTAGTCACGTATTTGGGTTATTAGATAGATATTATGCAAAGCCTAGTAATTATAATTATAAGTTTGTTTTTTATTTTCCTAGTATTTACGGAAAGAATATATTTATTAATTCATCCGGATTATATTAATTTTAATTTTGCAATGGCCGCGTTTCTACTACTATTTTCGGTAATTGCTGTCTGGAAAAAAATTAAAATTAATAGAATTGATTTTGTAATTTTAATTTTCTTTGTAATTTTAATTATTCTGCTACCTGTTAAACCACTAAGTTCATTTACTGCAAGTAATAGGAATATAAATATTGCGAACCTTGAAGAAAGTGATGCAAATCTGATTGGTTTACTGCAAAGAGATACCAAATCTTTGACGATAAAAGATTGGGTGAAATTAAAAAATATGGAGCCAGATATTGATAAATTCGCAGGACAAGATGCGGTTATACTCGGATTTGTATTTAATCCACCACAATTTCCAAAATCACAAGACGAGAATTTATTTATCGGAAGATTCGTAGTTACTTGTTGTGCTGTAGACGCCTCACCACTCGGGATTGAGGTAGCAACTTCAGATTCTGAAGGTAATCCGCTATTTGATTCGTATGGGAACGATGACTGGGTAGAGGTGGAAGGCAAGTGGGAAGTTATAGCTAGAGATGGGACAAAATACCTAGTTTTACAACCAACTAGTGTGAGAGCTGTAGATATTCCAACTAATCCGTATATATGATGAAAAAGATACTACAAGAAATAAAATTCGATAATAATTTTATTTATATTGCTTCGGTAATTTTATTTCTTTTGTTTTTCTCAACTATGATTGCATTGATCAGTTTGGATGCTGGCGCGCGAGTTGTGAATTTCAATTACCGTACTGACCAAGTAGGTGAGGCGCAAGCCTTCCGCCAAAGTTTTAGTTGGGAATTTACTAGACCACTAGCATTGGTGCAGGATATTGCGCCCTCAGAGTACGTAAGGATTGAACCAGAAGTACCCGGAACTACTAGGCTTATCGGCAATCGACTGCAATTTATTCCTTCAGAAGTACTTAAATACGGACAGGAGTATAATTTAACTTTAAACACAGAACTAGTTGATATTTATGGCAATAAAATTGAGAGATGGGGGGAAAGAATTACTACCAAAGAGCAACGAATTGTATTCCAGAGGAATTTCGATGGTAGCGCGAAAACAGATCTTGCGATTGCAAATCTAGCAGGCACACGCGAAAACAATATTGTGGAGGATGTATTTGTCAGGGATTTTGCTGTTGACTTCGCTGGCAACCGAGTTGCGTACGCAATCCAAGATAATATCCTCGATGGGAGTGAGCTTTTTATTTACGATATACATACCAATTTAAGCAAGCAGATTAATGTAAACGGTCTGCAAATTGATAGTCTTACTTTCGATCAATACGGAACTTTATACATGCTAGGAACAACGTCCGATAGACTGATTTCTGTTACTGAGATTGAGGATTTGCCTGAGTTTTTCACGTTGCCGTACTATTTTGACGAGGAAAGCAAGTCCCTAGTGGAATTCGTTGCATTGGAGTGGTATTACGGTAATATTGCGTCATTTGAGTTTTTCTCAAACGGGCAGATCGCTGTGGTTGCGCAGTTTTCAAATGAGTATGATATCGTCCTTCTGCCTACTGGAAGCCCGACTCCTCTAGGTGTTTACAACGTTTTCGACAAAATAAGCTATTCAGGGGAATTCACAAGTGGTTATAAGATTGATTTTACGGAAGATCAGTTTATTCCTCGCGCTACTGTATCTGATGTTGAGCAGGAGATTTTTAGTACGGAAAGTGATTTTTATGCGAAGGATCCGAATCTTGATATTAATGGGAACCTGCTTGCGGTAAGTAGGAGGTTGGATATTGATTTGGACTATGCGGAAGGGGTTTTTGAGCTATATGTGTTTAACATAAACCAGGAGAATATCTATGGACCTAGAGACTTTCTGCCTACACCAACTAATTCTGCTCAAACTAGTATTGATCTTGCTAAATTTAGTTTTGATTCTAAATTCCTGGCGGTGGAATTAACTGCGCTAGAGACTTTGCAGAGCTCTTTACGGCAACCAAGAGTTTACGTGAATGCTGGTAGACCCGTCAGCGTGGCAACAAGAATTTATGACTTATCTAGTCAACCAGAGGTGGTTTTGGATCTAGATTCTGCTTATAACCTTACTTGGGTGTATTAATTAAAAATATTTTGTATTTTCGGTGTATTTACGGTAAAATATTCTACAATGTTGGGAACGTTAACATCGAGACAAAAGCAAATTCTAGATTACATAAATTTCTACTACCAGTTAAATAGTATTGCGCCATCTCTAGAAGAAATAAAGCAGCATTTTAAACTGCGAGCGGTTTCAACTGTTCACGAACATATTGAGAAACTGAAACTAAAAGGGTATTTGTCTAAAGAGATGAATCAAGCTCGTGGTATCAGGACTTCTGCAACTCATTCACAAGGACAGGATAATTTCGAGGTTAATCTCCTGGGCAACATTGCTGCAGGTGAGCCTATTGAAGCTGTTGAAAATGCGGAACCTATCACTGTTAGTAGGTCACTTCTGAAGGGTCCGGGTCCGTTTTATGCTCTTAAGGTTGTGGGTAATTCTATGATTGAGGATGGTATTTTTGATCAGGATATTGTGATAATTCGCTCTCAATCTACTGCAATCGATGGTGAGACAGTCGTTGCAGTGGTAGATGATGAAAGGGCTACACTTAAAAAGTTTTATAAAGAGCGTGATAGGTTTAAACTTGTCCCGGCTAATTCTGAGATGGAGCCGAAGTACTACAAACGCGTAGATATAAGAGGCAAACTTATTGCACTAGTTCGCAAATACTAGAGGCTCCTCAATTCTATCGTCAGGGAGTTGGGATTACTTAGACTTTAACTTTTAGAAAGTATCGTTTTTTAGATAATTCTTCCATTCTTTGTCCTTTACCATCTCTTTTTCAAGCGCAGTTCTAACTACTTGTGCTTTGTGCATTCTACGGTGATCACTACACCAGGCAAGATATTTATCAATCTCAGCAGGAATAATCAAAATAAATTTCGTATCAATCTTCTTCGCCGCCTCTTCTAGAAACTGGTCGATTGCCTTAGTAATATCATCTTGTGTCGAGTAAGTAACATACTTAATGTTTGAGTGAACTCCGGAGGTTAATGGTCCGTAACTTATCTTACGTTTCTCAGACTTATTTCTAAGAACCAGTATGGGTTTTTTCTCATTAAGTGCTAAAGCAATTTGGAATCCAACACCACTACTAGAGTCAGTTATGTCAGCAATCATAATGTCAGATGATTTTATATTCTTCTCGTCTTCCCTTACGCTCCTAGTGATTTGATTGATATCAACCTGATCTACGATGGAGGTATTTGATTTAGATTGGAAAGTATTTTTCTTTCCTACTTTAAATGTAATATAATTAGCTGTTTTATCGTAGAATGTAAATTCATTGCTAGTCATAAAAGAGTAGGATGATGTCAGGAATACTTTC